>CALAEX010000097.1 GCA_937891165.1 uncultured Lachnospiraceae bacterium
CTGTACAAGCACCACAACCTTGACATAATGCATTGTTTACACTTGCTACACGGCGTGTTTCACGAACACCATGGTCATTGATTTCCTTAGTTTCATAAGAAATCGCACCATAAGGACATACGTTAGCACAAGTAGAACAACCATTACATAACAATTCGTCTGGTTTTGCTGTACATGGATTTGTCATTAACTTATCCTTTGCTAATAATCCGATTGCCTTTACTGCGGCAGCACCTGCCTGAGCAACCGTTTCAGGAATATCCTTTGGACCTTGACATACACCAGATAAGAATACACCAGCTGTTGGAGATTCTACTGGACGAAGCTTTGGATGTGCTTCTGTTAAGAAGTTATTTGTATCAATACTTGCAGTAAGCATAGTAGCAATCTTTCTTACAGATGGGTCTGGTTCAATTGCTGTTGCAAGAACTACCATATCTGCTTCTTTTAAAATCTGCTTATTATCTAATAAGTCAGAACCTTGTACTAATAACTTACCATTTGGCAAAGGAATAACCTTACCAACTTGACCCTTAATGTAATTTACGCCATATTCTTCTACAGCACGTCTATAGAATTCATCAAAGTTCTTACCAGGAGTACGAACATCAATGTAGAATACAGTTACATTTACATCTGGATACTTATCACGGATTAACATTGCATGTTTTGCAGTATACATACAACAAATCTTAGAACAATAGCTCTTACCTCTGTTGTCTGCACAACGGCTACCAACACACTGAATGAATACCATTTCCTTTGGATGCTTTCCATCGGAAAGACGCTCTAAATGACCCTTTGTAGGACCAGCAGCGTTCATAATACGTTCTAATTCTAAGGAAGTAATAACATCCTTGCTCTGATTATAAGCGTATTCATCATAGTTATCTAATTTAATTGTATCAAAACCAGTAGCAACAACAATTGCACCATATTTCTGTGTTACAATTTCGTCTACCTGAGTATAATCAATAGCTCCTGCCTGACATACCTTTTCACAAACACCACACTTGCCAGTCTTAAACTTGATACAAGCTTCTCTATCAATTACTGGTACGTTTGGAATTGCTTGTGCAAATGGAGTATAAATAGCACTTCTTGTATTTAAGCCACGGTTAAATTCGCTTGGAGCTTTCTTAGAAGGACATTTTTCCTGACAAACGCCACAACCTGTACATTTGTTAGAATCTACGCTTCTTGCTTTCTTACGAATATCTACTGTAAAATCACCTACGAAACCAGAAACTTTTTCTACTTCACTATATGTATAAATTGTAATCTTTTCATGAGCAGCAGCTTCTACCATCTTTGGTGTTAAAATACAAGCAGAACAGTCAAGTGTTGGGAATGTCTTATCTAACTGGGACATTCTACCACCAATACTTGGTGTCTTTTCTACAATATCTACTTCATAACCAGCATCTGCAATATCAATTGCTGTCTGGATACCTGCAATACCACCACCAATAACTAAAGCACGTTTTGTTACTCTGCTTTCGCCTGGCTTTAATGGTGCATTTAAGTTTACTTTTGCAATTGCTGCTCTTGCAAGAATAACTGCCTTCTTTGTTGCTTCTTCCATGTCCTTATGAATCCAAGAACAATGTTCACGAATGTTTGCAATTTCTACCATGTATGGATTTAATCCAGCACGCTGTGCAGCAGTACGGAATGTAGTTTCATGCATACGTGGGGAACAAGAACAAACAACAATTCCTGTTAAATTCTTTTCTTTGATTGCTGCTGCAATCTTTGCCTGTCCTGCTTCAGAACACATATACTGGTAGTCTTCTGCATGAACAACGCCTGGCTCCATCAATGCCATTTCTACTACTTTTTTTACGTCTACCGTAGCAGCAATATTGCTACCACAATGGCAGACAAATACTCCTATTCTCTGCATGACTTACCTCCTGTATCTTCTGAATGCACTAACTAATAACTGCTGTGGAAGTTCTGGGTCTAATAATTCTGGAACTTCATCTGGAGATAAATAAGTCTGTCCCTTTTCACGAACCACAAGCTGTCTAGCTGCGTCAATTAACTTGCCTGGTTTTACATCTCTTGGACAACGCTCTACACAAGCAAAGCAAGAAAGACATTTCCAAAGAGACTTAGAATTTACCAATGCTTCAATATCTTCATTCAAAACATAAGATACAAACTGATGTGGTTTGATATCCATTTCATTAAAAGATGGACAGGAAGCAGAACATTTTCCGCACTTCATGCACTTTAACGGATTCACGCCGCTGATTTCTTTGATTTGTTCAGCCTTATTGATTGCGTTACTCATTATTTCGCTACCTCCTCTTTTACTCCAAGAGCTTCTGCTAACAATTCTGTAAAGTAATATACAGGAAGTTTGTTTTCTGTACTCTTGTTTAAGTTATACATACAAAGTGGACATGCAGTAATTAACATTTCTGCTCCAAAACCTTCTGCACTCTCCACAATCTTGTCACACATATTCTTTGCCATGTCTTTTTCCTTTAAGGAAATATAACCGCCACAGCATTCATTACGGTATGGATACACTACTGGAGTTGCTCCAATCGCACGAATAAAGTCTTCGATAATGGTTGGATTTTCTGGATTGTCAAATCCAAGAATCTTACCAGGACGAAGAAGTAAACAGCCATAATAAGCACCAATCTTCTTGCCTGTCAATGGGTTTACCACTTTCTTCTTCAATTCATCAAAACCAACTTTGTCACGAAGCACTTCTAAGAAATGTAATACTTCAGTTTCACCTGCATAAGGCTCACTTAACTGCATATAATTGTTTGCTCTAGTACGAATGTCTTCTACATTCTTCATATCATCATTCACACGCTTAATGACATGATGACAAGCAGAACACAACGTTACTAGTGACTGACCTTTTTCCTTCGCCTCATTTAAAGCACGAACAGAAGAAAGCTTTGTAGCAATTTCATCACTGCCCAACGGATATACCCCACCACAGCACTGCCAGTTTTCAACTTCTTCCAGTTCAAATCCCAGTGCCTTTGCAGAAGCTCTAGCATAATCATCTAGATTCTTTGCCTTTGTTCTCAGGGTACACCCTGGATAATAAGTGTACTTCATAGTATCTTCTCCGTTACTGAAATCTTATAAAATAAGAGTCCTTTCAGTGATTCACTTATAATACCAGTAACGCTCTCCTTTCTTTATTGATTGCCTGATTCAAATTGTAACAGTTTAGCCACTATCAAATGTAATTATTTCACAATCTACTGCACCTAACAAAGCTAAACTATTACTTTATATTATAACTCTACTTGTGCAATAATTGCCTTTAATGTATCAGCACTTGCTTTTAATTTTGCAACTTCTTCGTCTGTTAATTTTACAGGAATCTTACCTTGTGCACCATTTGGTCCAACCAAACATAATGTACTTAAACATACATCTTCGATACCATATTCCCCATGCATCATAGTAGAAATAGTTGCAACGGAATTAGAAGAAGCAAGTAATAAGCTACAAATCTTACATACAGACATAGAAACTGCATAGAAGGTTGCACCTTTCTTTGCAATAATCTTTCCACCAGACTTCTGAACATATTCTAATAAGGCATCCTTGTCAATTGGTTCATAACCCATAGGTGCTGCATAATCGTCAATTGGCATTGCAGAAATTTCTGCACAGCTCCAAGGAATAAAGGAAGTATCACCATGCTCACCAAATACATATGCATGTACATTCTTCTGTGCAATATTGAAGTGTTCGGAAATACCACAACGAAGTCTTGCAGTATCAAGAATTGTACCAGAACCGATAATCTGATTTTCTGGAAGTCCAGAAAGCTTAGTAAATACATAAGTCATAATATCCACTGGATTACTTACGATAATATAAAGGGCATTTGGAGCTGCCTTTACAATTTCTGGTGTAATAGACTTCATGATATTTACATTAGTCTGAGTTAACTCTAATCTAGACTGTCCCGGCTTACGACCAATACCAGAAGTAATGATAACAATGTGGGAATCTTTTGCATCTTCATAATCTCCAGCAACAATAGAAATAGGATCTCTAAAGCAAGTACCTTGGATAATATCCAAAACTTCACCCTCCGCTTTTCCTTTGTTCACATCAATCATGACAATTTCGGATGCAATATCATCCTGGGCTAACGTATACGCAATCGTTGACCCTACATTACCTGCTCCAATAACCGTGATTTTTCTGCTCATTTTGTACTCCTTTCTTGTTGAAAACTTATTTGTCTTTTTTTTAACAAAGTTTTTGTAAAAAATTTTGGCATTACTATACCTCGAGTTATCGTACCACATTTTTCGCCGTTTATCAACATTTTTTTATGCTATAATCTATTTTACCACGAATCTTACATTTAGGAAACAACATTTTGAAAAAAACTTACTTTTTTATTTATTATACCTCCTCTATAAAAATATTTTGAAAATAACAAGAAATAATCATAAACTATGGAACAAAATACTTGAATCCACTATCATTTTGTGTTATATTTAAACTAATTAATTACGAAAAGGAGAATAACACTATGGCTACTAAAAATAATGGTAACGAACTCAACTACCGTATTCCTACAGCTAATGATTTGGATAATGCTGCTGTTGTAAAATACCTCAAACAAATTATTTCTGATAAGGCTATCTACGGATTAGGCAGAGTATGTAATTATCCTGCTTGCGGATATGACTACGCATTGGAATACAAATTTAACCACAAGTTGGTTGATGCCATTGCTGCATATGTTGAAGCAAATGGTTCTAATTCAGAAATTTCTAAATCACTTGACGAAGTATATAAACTCTATACAAGCAAAAAGTGTCTCAGTGTATTTCCTATTGTAAAAGCTTATGCAAGAGCAAAAAGCCAAGAACTTCCAAATGTTTATATTGACAAACCTTTACAAGAAGAGCTTGTAGAACATATTATCAGAAGAAGTAATTTAATTGATTACCAGATGGACTCCTTGGGAACTCTTTTATTATCTATCAGCAAAGATTTATGGGACGATATTCCTTGGATGCCTAGAAGTCTTTACGATTGCTTATTCCATACATATATTAAATACCTTCATGAAATCGTACAAGAATACATTAAATACAGTCCTGTAGGTACTGCTAAAATGATTACTGTTCCTGCCCTTATGCAATGTTTCTACCTTTATATGGGTGTTTATGGAAATCAAGACTTATTTGACTTACGTACTACTTTGGCTAACCTTACTTATGACGAACAGGTTATTGACTACTATAGAACTTATATCAATGATAGCAACTATATCTTACTTTTGGAAAACTTCAAGAACGCTAACAGTATCAAAGAATTTAAGACTTCTTTAATCAACGCTTATCCAAATCTCACAGAAAAGGATAACGTACCAAACATCGAAGATAATCTGATTCCTGCTCTTATGATATTCATGGTAAACAATAAGTCTTTATTCCGCAAAGGTACAACCGCTTATGAATACTTACATTTAGGTCTTGAAAAAGTTAAGTATATTTTCGTTGATACTATGACTGATAGAAGATATAACTACTTACCTGCTGGTGCTTACAAAGATTTAATTGACTTTGCAAGAAATTACTATGAAAGATTCTAATTTGCAATTACATAAAAAATAAAAGGAAAAGGTGCAGATGCATTTCTAATTCAGAAATATATCTACACCTTTTATTTTATTCTATTACTATTTTTACTACATTGGATACACTCCGTTTGCTATTGGTATCTCCAAATACTACCAAACGAAGTGTTTTATCCTCTTCCACAATCAAAAACACCTTAGCATCTTTTTCTACTTCCTCTGCTAAAACCTCTGCATGATAAGAATCATCAGAAAATATAATTACTTTTGTATAACTGTGTATTTTTTGCTGTTCTAAAACATCTTTTAATGAAATCCCAGGAGCATTTACTGTTAACTCCTCTCCTTTTCCATTCATACGAATTCCCGTTACCTGTTCATAATCAAATTTTGAAATATCTACAGTAACCGATGTATCCCCTGTTGATATTA
The DNA here is from genome assembly GCA_937891165.1 of uncultured Lachnospiraceae bacterium. Taxonomy (GTDB): domain Bacteria; phylum Bacillota; class Clostridia; order Lachnospirales; family Lachnospiraceae; genus SIG299. The sequence goes on from CALAEX010000097.1 coordinate 6,026, forward strand.
AGAGAGTTCCTTGTGCAATAGTTTCCCAAGTAGTTAGATGAATGAAAGCAACAACTATAGTAAAACTCACTAATAAAATGATAAAAATTCTAACTTTATGTGTTTTCATAATCAATCCTCACTTATTTCTTCTATACTTTAGTTTAAAGCAAAACCTTGTTAAGCCGTCCTGCGATTGCTACTCCAAGAAATCCATAAATAGTCCCACTCGTAGCCGAAACACATAAATACAACCATAAGACCGGACCTCTAAGAGAAAATACAATCATGTTAGCAACTATGGATGCCATCACTGCTGCCAAAGCATTAGCAAACACCATGCGTTCTGTTCGATTAAAACAAAACCGATTGCTAAAACAATAAATTAAGTCAATCGCCATTCCTGGGACAATGTATCCTATGGGAGATAACAGTCCCATACTGCCAATTCTACCAAGACACAATGCTAAAAATCCCTGCACAATTCCCATTAAAATTCCACAATGTTTCACTAAACGACTAGGTTTTTGATTTTGCCTTTCAGACGAATTCTCCCATACAATTTCTGTTGCAATAATCAAAAACATAATGGAAAAACCAGTACTGATACCTCCAGGAATGTGCAATGATTCCGTAATTACATTAGCTAAAGGATTAATTAATTTTTTAGTAAATAAACCAAGAGCACAACATAAAGCCATAAAATTTAATTTTGATAATCTCGATTGTTTCATATACGAACTCCTTCTCAATAAAGCATTCCATTAATAGAATGCATGGAAAGCATACCCGTTTCCCGATATACTCCGGTGGCTAACATTCCACGGTCGAGCCCCATGCGTATTCTAAATTTTCACGTTTAGGCGGTCACGACTCGAAATTCGATACTTCTTATACTTTATTTCCTTTACAGTTACTAATATTTGTTTTTTAAATTTAACTTTTCATAATCCTGTGGAGTATTAATATTTAATAGTTGCTGTGTACCCATAGAAGAATCAATCGTTACATACTTTACATGCAGTTTCTTTAATGCTTCCATTACTTTGTTTCGTCCTGATAACATCTGTTCTTCCAAAATAGGAAGTACCGACTTTCTATACACACCACATAATGGATGAACTTTTCCGTCTTCTCCAACAGAAATAACTGCATCATATATCGGCTGACTCATAACTTCTGACTCACACATAATATTACATAATTTATGTGCTAATGAACTCTTTAATAATGGCATATCACATGTAACAACAAACAACGCATCTGATTGACATACAGATAATGCCGCATGAATTCCTCCAAGAGGACCATGATTCGGATAAATATCTGAAATTACCGTCCAAATAGTATCAGAAATCATCCTATTATTTCCATGTGCAATTATTTTTTCCTCAAACCATTCTAGTTCCTCAGAAATCTGCTCAATAAATTTTTTACCATCTAGTTCTAACAGTGCCTTATCTGTTCCCATTCTAGAACTTTTTCCACCTGCCAAGATTACACAACCAACAGTCATTACTTTCTCTCCACTTTTAAAGCCATAATGACAAAGTTCAAAAGAACATAACCTACAATCATAGATGTTAGGTAAATTTGAAATCCACTAATCTGTGTCACAATATTTGCCATACTTGTATTTCCAATTCCATTCAAATATCCTGCCATTTTTGTACTAGCAACGATACCAATTGCCATCGGGAATGTCATTCCTGCAAATCCCGGTGCAAATGGGAAGGCAAAGAATTTTGGAAGCTTGATAATAATGAATGCTACTGATGCCAACACACATGCATACAAAATATATAAAAGTACTTGATTTGGATTTGAAATCACATTCAAATAGCTGACAACACAAAGACTACATGGTGCAAGGACCACTGCCATTGTATGATACACAGGTGGTTTTACTTCTACTTTGATTAATCTCCAAATCATAATAGGAATAATAATAAAGTAAATAATAATACCATAGTATACGATATACTTTAAGATTCCTGCCGCATTCATCGCACCACCGACGACACAGCTTACCATAATTCCATTATAAGTTACAAACCAACTTGGCACAAATGTATTGATATCTCTTTTTTTAATTACATTCCGATAGGTAAATATTAAAATATGTAGTGCGTGAACTACAATTGCTGCTGCCCACATTCCTTTACCAAGAGCTGGAATGAAATCAAAGTAATAACTTCCAAGAATCATAATAATCATCGTAAACGCAGCATATAAACTGCATGGAACGACCGTTTCATATTCTTTTTTACAAGTGGTTGGGAACTTTACGATTTTTATAATATACAACAAAAGAACAATCGTAGCCACCCACATAGTCATATGACGAACCCATGGATATCCCATTCCGGAATATACATTGGATAATGTCAGTGCCCCAACAAACGTTGGCAATACCGGTACCGGCATTTTTTCCAGTCTATTCATAATTCGTCCTCACTAATTCTTAATCTTCATAGTAAAACTCAAAGTTCTCATCCATATGGAAAAAGTCAGAATAATCCACATCAAAAATAAACTTTTTCACTTTTGTTACGTCAATTTTACGAGCAATCAATTGTTGTAAAATGCCTCCGTATGCAAGGTCGCCCTGTAAAATTGCACCTACAATTTTGCCATTCCTATGAACAATTTTCTTATAAGAATCCTTTGTTTCCACAACCTCTACTGTATAAGAAATATCTTCTGGATTCACATTACCAAGAGACATACTTGGAATTCCAAGGAAATTCATCGTAGATTTACTTGCAAAGAAGTCGGTCATCTTTCTTGGCACACCGGCCATGTTGCTTGCTGCAATAATACCTTCTTTTACAGCCGCTGGCCAAATCGGACTCATACCAGAAACATCCCCAGCACCATAAATATTGTCGTCACTCGTTTTTCCTGTTTCATCATAAATCAAGCCAAATCTACTTGTCTCAATTCCAGAGCCCTCTAAAAATTCCACATTAGAACGGACACCTGCTGTCACAACGACATAATCACATGGAATTTCTGTGCCATCTGCTAAAATCATAGCAGTAATTTCGCCTTCTTCATTCACTACTGCCTCAGAAACACCAACACCATAGTACTGTTTCACACCTTTGGCAGTAAAAGCATCTTGGTAAGTCTTTGCAGCATGTTTATCTAGCTGTTTCACAAGCAGCCATTGTGCCATTTCCACAAGCGTCACAGTTACACCAAGCTCTAAAAGACCACTCGTACAATCTAGTCCTACCAGACCGCCACCCATGACAAAAAAGTTTTTGCGAGTTTTTGCGGCTTCTTTTAATGTTTCAATATCTTCTACATTTCGAAATCCCACAACATTTTTCGCACCTTTTAAATTCTTAATTGGTGGAATAAACGTATGAGAACCTGTTGCAATCAAAAGCTTGTCATAGAAAACTTCTGTGCCATCTTCTAAGACAACTTTCTTTTCCTGTGGTTTTACGCCTGTACAAGCCATACCCTTTATCCACTGAACCTTGTACAATTCCTCAAAATTATGTTCTACAAAATTCAACTTTTCAAGACTTCTCTCACCGCCAAGGTGACGGTGAAGAATACAACGAGAATAGATATCTCTATCCTTGGAAATTAGGACAATCTCGCTGTTTTTATCTAACTTTCTAAGTTCACGAATCCCATTAATACCTGCTGCGGAAGCACCAATTACTACATATTTCATCGTTACACCTCCTCAACTGTAATGGCCTGCATTGGACATTTTTCTACACACATTGGATTTCCTTTGCCATCTTCACTTCTATGTACACACATATTACACTTCATAATTTCCGTCTGGTGAATACTATCATATTTCAAAATACCATATGGACAAGACATGATACACATATAGCAACTTGCACACTGCTCTTTATCATACTCTACATATCCTGTTTCCGGATTCTTCTTCATTGCACCAGTCATACAAGTATAGACACACTCTGGTCTGTCACAATGACGACAGAAAATTGGTGCTGGCTTAATTTCACTATCAATCGTGACACGATTTCTTGCATCTCCACTTTCCGTCTGATGGCTAACAACACAGGCTGTTACACAAGTTAAGCAACCAATGCAACGGCTTCTGTCAATTTTAATTCGATACATAGGCTACCTCCTTATTCTTCATATTTCTCAAAACGAATCGGTGTTGCTTTATAAGATGGCTCTTTCGAGTAGCTATCATATAAAGATGGAGTTAATTTGTTACATTCTATATAATGGATTGGTGCATAAAGTTCCCCATACTGTACGTTATCTGTAATCTTCACAGCAAATACTGCATTCTGACCATTGACGGAATAAACACGAATCTGATCCATTTCTTTAATTCCATTTTCTTCTGCCATTTTTGTATTCATGAACAAGTAGGCTTTCTTTGAAGAAACATCTTCCACGAATTTTACTTCTTTTGTACGGCTTTGTGTATGCCACTGACCTACACTACCACGACCGGTATTGAGAACATATGGAAATTCCTTCGTTGTTGGAAGTGGATTTTCACGTACTTCCTCAAATACGAACTGAGCTTTCTTAGATGGAGTAAAGAACTTACCATCCGTATAAAGTCTTCTCTGTTCTGCCTTGTTTTCTTCCTCTTTACCAGCAGGATATGGCCATTGGAAACCATGAGAATTTTCAAGTCCTTCCCATGTCACTCCTGTGAAATCACATGGCATATTTCTAGAACATTCTCTCATCAAATTAAAACATTCTTTTGGGGTTTCCCAACCTTTCAGTGCATCTCCCATTCCAAGAGCTTTACCTACGCCAAGAATCGCCTCATAGTCAGAAATTTCGTTTTCTCCTCGCTCCAATACAGGACGCATGGCGGAAAGACGACGTTCCAAATTAATATAAGTACCTTCTTTTTTAAGACCTGGAACAACTGGGAAATAAACGGTACAATCCTCTGCACTCTCAATCGTATCATAAATATCTTGAACTACAAAAAGCTCTAATTTCTTTGCTGCTGTAGCGAATGTTTCATTGTTTGTCCAACTGTGTCTTGGATTCGTACACAAAATCCAAAGACCTTTAATTTCACCTGCATTAATTCCCTCAATAATTTGGTTGTAAGTCTTTGTTGGTTTTTCTGCCAACATACTTTCCTCTACACCAAGTATTTCTGCAATTCTTGCTCTTCTCGCTGGGTTTATGAAATCGCCACCACCAAAAAATACAGCCGTATTACTGAACGCACGAGAACCCATCGCATTACACTGTCCAGTAATGGAGTTTGCCCCTGTACCAGGTTTTCCAATATTTCCAGTCATAAGTGCCAAGTTGATAATTGCCTGTGCCGTACGCACTGCTTCATATCCTTGATTGACACCCATCGTCCACCAGAAAGATACTTTCTTTCCATTATGAATCAGTTCTACTAATTCTAAAATTTGCTCCTTAGAAAGACCTGTGCCTTCTACACCACGTTCTAGTGTATAAGATTTTACAAATTCCTTAAAATCTGCAAATTTTTCTGTATGTTCTTCGATGAATGTATGGTCTAAATAATCTTTTTCAATTAACTGATTTGCGATTGTATAGAGTAAAAGCAAGTCGCTCTTCCACTTCAAACCATACCAATAATCTGCATTCATCGCAGTTTCTGACTTTCTAGGGTCAATCACAATCACTTTGTGATTTGGAATTTTATTTTGACGTGCTCTACCCCAAAGAATCGGATGAGCTACTACGGGATTCGCACCGATAAAAATAATCGTATCAGAAAGTTCTAAATCCTCTAGTGTATATCCCGGAGCATCAAAACCGTAACTCTGCTTGTGAGCAACCACGGCTGTTGCCATACAAAGACGTGTATTTCCATCTACATTTGTCTTTAAATAGTTACGCATCACATGTCCAAAAAGAGCAAATTCCTCCATGGTCAACTGACCAGTACTGATACCTGCTACGCTCTCTTGTCCATATTTTTCTTGAATTTCTTTTAATTTATTAGCGACATACCCAAAACCGTCTTCCCAAGAAACTTCCTTAAAAGAACCATCCTCTTGACGAATCTTTGGCAGACTGTTTGGTTTTACTGTTGTCTGTTGCTTATCTAAGGAAAGCCCCTTGATACAGCTGAATCCATTGTTGACTGGATAGCCTGGCGTTGGTACAACCTTTACTACACGGTTATTTTCCACATAAAAGTCCAAGTTACAGTCAATGGCACAGTAATTACACGTTGATTGTACTTTTTTCATATACCTTTTCCTCTCCTATTAGTCGAAATGAATGCCACCCCAATAAATATTATTTTTCATAATCGTTTCTGGCATCAGTTCAACGCCTTCGAGTGCCCACTTCTTATACTCTTCAAAACCAACACGGTCAATAATATAACCAATGTGTTCTTTTCTTGCTGGTGCATCTGGAGAAATATACTTATCTACAAACTTATACGTATTCTGAATAATCCTGATAATATTTTCCGCATCTGCCCATACAAGGAAGTCTTCGCCAAGACGTGGATTTCTCTTACCAGTTCTTCCCATAATGGTCAACTTGTAATATTTTTTCTTACTTCTCGTCAATGCTCGTGTTGGACATTTGGTAACACATACGCCACACCCAATACATTTTTCTGTATCTCTTACAATCTTATAATTCTCAACCGAAAGAGCATCTACGGAAAGACTCTTACAGCCTTTTACACAAGCCTGACAATTCACACAGCGACTTGGGTCGTACTGTGGCATTGTCTGACCAATGATACCAAAGTCATGCATTCTTGCCTTTGCACAGTCGTTAGAACATCCCGTAAGAGCAATTTTAAAATGCAAATCATGTGGGAATACCGCTTTTTCAATCTGCTTTGCTAATTCTGCCGTATTATAATTTGCAAATGGACAAACATTGTTACCAATACATGCACTGATATTTCTTGTACCAGATGCCGGATAACCAGTACCAGATATTTCTTGATTGATATCTAGCATTTCAATAATTGGCTGTAATTTTTCATTAATTTCGTCCATATCTTCAAAACGAATACCTTCGATTTCAAAGCCTTGTCTTGTAGTTAAATGTACATAACCATTTCCATAGGTCTGAGCAATTTCCTGCACCATACCAAGCACTTCTGCATTAAGATAACCACCCGGAACACGGATTCTCGAAGCACCAATACCACGTTTTTTTGATACACGAAACGCATTCTTTTTTAATTTCTTTGTATTAATATCCAATCCCATGCTGACACCTCCTAATCAATCAGTTCTTTGCCGTCCACATAGTTAAACACTGGACCATCTAAGCAAATATAGGTAGAACCAATCTTACAGTGACCGCATTTTCCAAGTCCACAGCACATCTTTCTCTCATTAGAAACCCAAATGTTCTTTTCTGGAACACCGAGTTTTAAAATTTCCATTACAGTGAATTTAATCATAATCGGTGGACCTACACAGATAAACGCTGTATTTTCAATATTTTGAAATTTTAAATCTGGAATATATTTAGTAACCATGCCTACTGGACCTTCATAGCCCTCTGGAGCTGTATCCACCGTCTTGATTATATTGATTTTTTCATTCCAAAATTTAAAATCGTCTTTAAACAAAACATCTTTTGGAGATTTAAAACCTGCAATCACCGTTGTACTTACTGCTTCCTCTGTATGATGTGCAAAATAATCTACAACACCACGAACTGGAGAAAGTCCCGTACCACCTGCGATAACTACAAGTTCTTTGCCTTTATAATTTTCAATTTCAAATCCATTTCCATACGGTCCACGAATAAAAAATTGATCTCCAACATAATTTTCAAAAATTTCATTTGTTACTTTACCAACACGACGAATCGTAAAATCTACCGTTCCTTCACCAACTCCACTGACAGATATTGGTGCTTCCCCATACTTTGGAATAGAAACTTCAAAGAACTGTCCCGGCTTTGCCTCTCCGTCAAACGTCATGCGAAAAGTATATTCTAAATCCGTATGTTTGATTACTTCTTTAATAGTTGAAAGCTTAGGAATATAATGGTTTATCATGACTCACTTTCCTCCTTTGCTAAACGATTCACACAGTTGGAATAAGAAATGTATTCTGGACAGACATCATCACAACGACCACAACCTACACACATTGGATATCCGAAGCGTTTTTCATAGTCATAAATCTTGTGCATTACTTTAAAACGCATTCTGTCTCCCTGATTTTTACGAAATCCGTGTCCTCCCGCCATCTCTGTATAACCATCAATCTGACAGGATGCCCAAACTCTACGTCTCTCACCAACTTTTGCATTATCTTTATAGAAAATATCCTGCATCGTAAAACAGGTACACGTTGGACAGACAAAGTTACAACGTCCACACTTAATACATCTTGCACCATACTCCTGCCAAATTTCCTTTGTGAAACTCTCATTAGAAAGATTCTTTGGAAGAGTCACTTTTTCCACATTCTCTGTCACATAATCTGGTGTTACATCCACAACCTTAACTTCCTGTGTACACATAGTTTCCTTTAATTCACTGCACTTAATATCCATGTATACCGTATCCTGACTTACTTTCACATAAGCATCATAGTTGTCGGATTGATTCGTTCCCATACTCACACAGAACCCAGACGGACAAGTACTTTCACAACCCATCAAAATAAATTTGGCACGCTCTCTGACTCTTGCATAATAAAAATCTTCAAAACCGTTCTTGAGATAAATCTCATCCAGACGTTTTACGGCATGAAGGTCACAAGAACGTAAAAAGATTAAAATATCTTTTTCTGGTCCTTTTGGAATAGTTGTCTGATCCTCTGTAAAATAAAATAATGTTTCATTGATTGCCAATAAAACCTCTTTGAAAGAGTAATCAGACTTTCTGTTCCACTCAATATCATCCAATTTATTCACTTTTCCGTATCGAATAATATCTGTGTCAGAGAAACAACCTTCCCCTTCCATCAGCATTGGTGCAAAAATATCATATTTTTCTGCCCACTGATGAAAGATAGCATCTGCTTTTGTTTTTGCTAACTGATATCCCATAATAACTCCTTTCTCTTACGTTTCATAATAGTAATCATATTTTACCAATAAACAAAAAAAGATTCTGTGAGATATATCACAGAACCGTTTTTGTTTTATACATTTTGTATAATATATTTCTTATTTAACCGTAAAATTTATTCAAGTTTACCAGTTTTAAAAAAATAAGCCATCTTCTTAGGGTCTGCAATCATAATCCGCCTTTTATTCATACGAATCAACCCCACTTCCGTTAATGTCGAGCAAACTCTAGAAGTTGTTTCCCTTGGAACACCAAGCATATCCGCAAGAAATGTAATCGTCATATCAATATCAATTTCAATTCCATCTTCCTTCTCCACTCCAAAATCTCTAGATAGTTTCCAAAGCTTTGCTGCTAGTTTACGCTCCAAATAAATACTGCTGGTCGTATTTTTCAACTGATGACTTAACCTCCAAATTTTTCTCTCCTGTGCCTCCATTACTTTTTTTGTCAGTTCAAAATCCTCTGCCATGACACTCATAAAATCTTGCACAGAAAATACAAGTACTTTACTCTGTTCCATCACCTCACAATAAATAGAAGAAGTATGATTATTAAATATATGTTCATTGAGTAAAGCACCCTCACCAAAAATAAATAAAATCTTTCTCTTTCCTCCATGTGTCAAATTATAAATAACCGATTTTCCAGTTACCTGAAAATAAACAAATTCAACAGATTCTCTTGCTCTCATCAATAAAGTTCCTTTAGAAATATCTTGGATTTTTCCTATCTTCCCTAACTTCTCTATCGTTTTGGAATGAATTCCACTAAAAATTTCTAATTGATTTAAATATTTTTCTATCCCCATAGTACATTCCCTTTCTATTGTTTTACATTTATTATAAAAATTAGTAAAAAAATCTCTACCTCTATGTTTGTTCTCAGCAAATCATAAAGATAGAGATTTTTATCTACTTATGAATTTAACAATTCAAATCTACTTACTTGGTCTTTTAAGTTTTCTGCTTGTGCGGATAATTCTTCACTTGTAGCAGATGTTTCCTCAGCAGAAGCAGAATTACTTTGTACCGTAAGCGATATCTGTTCAATACCTTGTTGAATCTGTCTCAACATATCTGCTTGCCGTCTAGAAATTTCACTTGTACCTTTAGAAACCGTCTGAAAATCTGACATACTAACTAAAACAGATTTGATTGCTTCTACTGTTTTTTCTGCAATATTACTTCCCGTCTTAATTTCTTCCATACTCTTTTCAATCATCTGTCTCGTATCGACTGCAGACCTTGCACTATCAGATGCCAATTTTCCAATCTGGTCCGCTACAACTGCAAAACCTCTACCTGCTTCTCCTGCTCGTGCAGCCTCAATCGAAGCATTTAAAGAAAGTAAATTTGTCTGTGAAGCAATATCTTCAATGGAAGCAATAATATCCTGAATCTTTAAGGAAGTTTCTCGAATACCAGCCATCGCATCGGTTAATTCTTGCAAGTTTTCTTGACTCTTATCTGCTGCCTTTTCTGCTTCCCTCATACGATAATATGCAGCTTCTGCATCTGTTGCATTCTTTTCTGATAATTCATTTACATCCACAATAATTGCTGTTAATTCTTCTACTGCACTTGCCTGCTCTGTTGCAGCACCTGCTAACGACTGTGCATTTTGTGCTAACTGGTCAGAACCTGTTGCTACTTGGTCTGCGGAACGATTAATCTGCAATAAAGTAGTACTCATGATATCACGAAGATTTCTAAGGGCAATAATAATTTCTTCATAATCTCCTTTATAATAACCAAGATTCTGCGTTCTTACTGCAAAATTTCCTTGTGCCATTTCATTTAAAATATACTTAATATCACTGATGACATCTGTAACATCTTTTTTCATCATGCTAGACGCCTTTACTAACTTACCAACTTCATCATTTGAATTTATTTCTGGCATTGGAGAATGTAAATCACCTTCTGCTAATTTTTCAAAACGCTCTGTACAACGCATCAAAGGCTCACCAATACTTGTTGCTAAATTACGAGTAATCATAGTTGCAATACCAAGCGTAATTATAATAATGACTACTGTAACAATAATACTCCAAAGTGTACTCTGTAAAAAATCCATAATTGGAGCATTTATACCAATACTCCAAGAATTTGTTCCTTCAATTGGAGCATAAGCAAGTAATTTTGTTGTCCCTTGATAACGATAACTTCCATATCCTCGCTCTCCATCAATCATCTTTTTCTCAATCTCTGATAATTGTTTTAAAGAGGAGTCTGTCTTTGCATCTTGTATTGTATTTTCTTCATTCGTAACATTTTCCATATTTTGATGTGCAATTGTAGTACCCGAACCATTCAAAATATAAGCACTGCCATTCTCACTTACTTGAATAGAAGTTACAATATCATTTAAAAATGTACTAGAAGGAACAAAGTAAACAACACCTACCACAGTAGTATCTGGAATACCATTTTCCCAAATAGGTGCAGAAATAATAACTGTAAATTCTCCTGTTACCTTACTAACTAAAGGTTCTGAAACAAAAGTATCTCCTTTCATAGATGCTTTAAAATATTCCCTATCAGAATAATCCTTACCATCAAAAATACTCTTTCCATTCGTATCTAATACATTACCTCTTTGTAAATCATGAGCAGCTGCATGCTGGTCAATCAATTTTTGTTTATCTCTTGCACTAATAGCACTACTGGCAAGCTTTGGAGAACACCCTACCTCATAAGCAATTTTAGAATATACTAATAACTCCTGCTCTACACGCTCTGCCGCAATTTGAGCCGTTTCTGTCATTGTTTGCTCAATTAAATTCATTGTACTAATAAAGTTCATAACTGTACTAATAACGCCAATAACCAATAAAGCAACCAGCACAGTTGCCGACATACGTAACATAATTTTAGAACGTATTGAATCTTCTCTTGTATTTTTTTGCATTTCTTCACCATTTTCCTTTCTTTTTTTTAGAAAAAATTACACCCCAATAATAAAAAATACCTCCTCCTTTTTATCTTAAAAATTTCATCAAATTCTCTTATCAGTTTTATTTCATTCTAACATAAAATGAAATAGTATTCAATGAAAATCAAAAATACTTACAAAAAAAGAGTGTCAAACATGACACTCTTTTTTTATTTATTTCACTTTCTGCGTATTTCTTTTGGAAGCTTCTAATAATTTTCTCTGACGACGATTCTTTACTTCATCCGACATTGGCTTAATATCTCCTGCTGCCAATAACGCCTGTCTTGTCATCAATGGACCGAACATTTCATAAACCAATACAGCAAATAAGGTAATATTTCGAATCAATGCACCTTGTTCTCCAAGTTGTGCTGCAGTTGCACACATACCCAGTGCTACACCAGCCTGTGGAAATAATGTAACACCTAAATACTTACAAATTGAAGGTTCACACTTCGTTGCCTTTGCACTGGCAAAAGCACCAAAATATTTACCAAGACAACGGAAAATAATATAAACTAAACCAATTCCTACAATTGCAATATCTGTAAATACGGAAAGTTCTAATTCTGCACCACTAATTACAAAGAACAATGCAAACAATGGGGAAGTCCACTTATCAGATGCCGCCATTAAATCATGAGATAATGGACAAAGGTTACAAAATACGGTACCTAACATCATACAAACTAGCAAAGAGGAAAAACTAATATGTATGCTACCTACATGAAATTCTAACATAGATAACGAAGTTGTTAAAAATACAAAAGCAATCGTTAAATTCAAACGGTTTGTATTGGAGTTAAATAACTTTTCTAACTGTGTCAGTATCCAACCCATAATCGCACCAAGCAATAAAGAACAAATAATTTCCACTAATGGATTGATGAAAATAGATACAAAATCTACTGTTCCACTAATCAGCGTTTTTGCAATTCCAAAGCAAACTGCAAATACAATTAAACCTACCGCATCATCTAACGCTACAATTGGTAATAACAAACTAGTCAAAGGTCCTTTTGCCTTATACTGACGAACTACCATTAAGGTAGCTGCTGGAGCTGTTGCTGTCGCAATCGCACCAAGTGTCAATAACTGTGGCACAGTTAATTTATCTGGCATAGCAAGATGTACCACATATAATGCAATATCTACAAATAATGTTGCTACCAATGCCTGAAAAATACCAATCACTACGGCTTGTTTTCCTGTTTGTTTTAATTCATTTACACGAAATTCATTACCAATCGAAAAAGCAATAAATCCAAGTGCTACCTCTGCAATTAAAGACAAACTTGCAACGTGTTCCATTGTAGTAAATCCAAGACCATCAATTCCTAACGCTCCTAAACAATATGGTCCAATTAACACACCTGCTATCAAATATGCCGTAACCGATGGCAACTTGAGAGGCTTAAATAAACGTGTCATTAAAAGACCAGCAAGTAACGCAATAGATACAGGTAACAATACGTTCATAACTCTTCTCCTTCTTTCTCTTAATTTGTACTTTCTTTTTTATTTTACAAAAAGTATACTCCTATTAAAGCAGAAATACAAGAGTCGTTTCTGACAATCTTTTATGTATTTTTTATAATTTTTTTGTAGAAAATTTAAGTTTTTGTCCCTTTTTTGTTTTCCTATGCATATATTATAGAGAGCCTGCATAAGAAAGAAGGCTCACAGAAAGGAGTAATCATTATGGGAATCACTATTTCAAATAAACAAGTAAGTACGACTCAAATTTCCTGCGGAGGTTCGTTTCAAGTAACCTTTTCCCTTACCGCAGAACCAGATATTACAGAAAATCCTACCGATATCGTCTTAATTCTTGACCGTTCTGGCAGTATGGCTGGAAGTGCTATTGCCAATTTAAAAAATGGTGCAAAAGCTTTTATTGACATTATCGATAGTGCAACCGATGGCACACAAGACGGGCAAATCGGTAATGGCAGCCGTATTGGAATTGTAAGCTTTGCTACTACTGCTACACAAGATACTCAATTAATTACCTCTGTAACTGATTTAAAAGCTGCGGTAGATGCTCTTACTGCGGATGGTTCTACAAATCATGCAGATGCTTTTACACAAGCTTTGGAACTCTTTGACCTAACTTCTACCAACGCAAAAGTTATGGTTATGTTTACGGATGGTTTTACAACTGCAGGTCCTAATCCAACTCCAATTACTACTGCTATCAAAGCACAAGGTATTACTATTTATGTTATCGGTTTATCCGGCAATGGTGGCATTGACGTACAGGCATTAAATGATTGGTCCTCTGACCCAGACTCTGCCTTTGTAGCTATTACTCCAGATGATTCTGAACTAGAAGATTTATTTGAAGACCTTGCCGAAAATATCGTAAATCCAGGAGCTACCAATATTGTATTAACTGACCAAATTTCTTCTTGTTTCCGTATTACTTCCGTTTCCATGCCAACCAAAGGCACCGCAAGCCTTATCGACTCTAATACTGTCCGTTGGAATATTGATGAACTAGGAGTTTCTACAAGCGAAGGAGCTGCTCTTATCTTTACAGTACAACATAATGGTGTTTGTTCGGGTAGTATCCCAGTCAATGCTTCTGTTACCTACACGGATGACCAAGGAAATATCGTTAATTTCCCTAATCCAGAAGTAGAAGCAGACTGTGATATTGTTATTATTCCAGAAGGCTGTCCAGTTCCTGTAGATGTTTCCGTAGAAGGCTGTTCTGATAGTATTGAATTTAACGCTGGTGACCTTTCTCTAGACTCTCTTGGTCGTATTGTACAATTAGATGTTACTCTCTTAAATATTTGTCCAAATCGAAGAGTAGCCTTAGCAATTACACTAAACGAAGTAGATGACGAAGGCAATGAATATAAACGAGGTTTTAAAACTCTGACTGTACCTGCTCACACTAGCAATAGCTGCCGTGATGTTACGATTCGCTGTGTCAAATTTGTCCTTCCAGAAAGCTTAGACGTGTCGAATACACCAACAAGTATGTGTAATACTAGAAATTTTGTGGCTAGATGTTTTGCAAACTATATTGACTACGATTTTGAATGCTGTACGGAAGATAACGCTTAACTCCTAATAATTTTTTATAATTTTCAAACCTTTTGACCCCAACATCAAAAGTATCGTTCTACAAGACTGAATTATTTTTCGGATAGTGTAAATTTTTGTAGGTCACAAAAAATTTACACTATCGAAATGAAGAAAAAATTTGCATTAGAGGCAAATATAAGTTAAAATAAAAATAAAAAGGAAAGTCAGTTTTATGAAACCAAAAAAATATGAAGAATTAAGATTTACAGATGATTTTATGTTTTCTAAAGTTTTGACAAATCATCCTGAAATTTGTCGTCGGTTATTAGAATTATTTTTAGATATTAAAATCAAAAAAATATTACAGCCAGAAAAGCAAAAAACAATTGAATTATTAGCAAATGGAAAAGGGATTCGATTGGATGTATATGTAGATGATGGCGAAAATACCATTTACAATATTGAAATGCAAACTACATTGAAAAAAGATTTGCCAAAACGTAGCAGATATTATCAAGGTATGATAGATTTAAATTTGATTGAACGTGGTGCAAAGTATCGAGATTTAAAATCTAGTTTTGTGATTTTTATTTGTTTAGAAGACCCTTTTGGAAAGAATTTTTCCGTGTATCGATTTGAGAATATTTGTATTCAAGATAAGACATTATTATTAAAGGATGAAGCCGTAAAGATATTTATTAATGCTGAAGGAGAGTTAGCTGGAATATCTGAAGATTTCGCTTCTTTTTTGAAGTACCTAA
Organism: uncultured Lachnospiraceae bacterium; assembly: GCA_937891165.1. Classification (GTDB taxonomy): domain Bacteria; phylum Bacillota; class Clostridia; order Lachnospirales; family Lachnospiraceae; genus SIG299. The sequence continues at coordinate 21,782 of CALAEX010000097.1, forward strand.
AAGGTGAAATGATGGAAAATGAGTTAGTAAAGCAAATTGAAACAGCAGTGGCACAAGCTCGTGTACATGAAGAATGGAAGGTGGAGTATATGACATTGTATTTAAGAGACCAAGAAAACAGAGAAATTGGACGTGAAGAAGGACGTGAAGAAGGATTACGAGCATTAGTACAATCTTTAAAAGTTTTTATTCAAGAAGAAGAATTATTATATCAAGCAATTATTAAAAATGATACTTATAAGGACATTTCTAGAGATATATTAAAAAAGTATTTATAAAATTATGGAAGTACTATCATTTTCATGGTATACTTTCCATACGTTATTTTTCTACACATTTTTTTCTTTTTT
>CALAEX010000098.1 GCA_937891165.1 uncultured Lachnospiraceae bacterium
AATACCCGTGGCTAGACTTTCACTAGCAAGATTAGTGCCATGCTTGGCACACACCCTAAAAAATTGGAATTAAAAATAACTGTTAGATTAACAGTTTTCTATCAATCTAACAGTTATTTTTAATTCGAATTTTTTCTAAGTCAATCAAATATTCGTAATTTTCGGTTAAAATATTTACTCTGTCATTACTCGTACAACTGTAAGCACCTTTTCTCTCTCTTTTTTCGAAAGATTAGATACATAGTCATACAATTCGCAAGAAATTCCTTTTGTTGAATTTTCGACAACATCAATAAGAAGAGAATCTGCTGATACACCTAAAGCATTTGCAATACGTACAAAAGTTTCTAACTTTGGTGATTTCACTCCTCGTTCAATTACGCTGATGTGTGTCGGGCTTAAATCAACCATTGCAGCCAATTCTTCCTGCGTCAATTTTTTATTTTCTCTCGCAGTTTTTATTCTGCTTCCAACAGGGCTTAAGTCCATCATGACACCTCCTTTTAGAACGATTACCCATTCTATAATAATTATAAGATTTATTAAAAATCTTATACAGATTCTATTATACCGAATCTTCGTTCTTTTGGAACTATTTACAAGAAAAAGAATTTAATAAAAAACAAAAGTTTGAATTTTAAAATTTTCTAATCTTTCTCAATGTTTTAACCGAATAAAATAAGTCCGCCACTTCAAATGCATAGAGCATTAAGTGGCGGACTTATTTTATTCGGTTAAATCAAATTATCTAAACTATTTACTGTTATTAGTTAAAAATAGGATTTAAAGCTTCTGCTAACTTATCTTTCTGAGCCTGTGCTTCTTCAATATCCTTACCTAATGTTGTAAAGTATGTCTTAATCTTTGGCTCTGTTCCGGAAGGACGAACGATAACAGTTGCTCCACCTTCTAATGTGTAAATAAGTACATCTGCTGCTGGAAGTCCTGTTTCTTCTGGTTTCTTATAATCTACAGCCTTTACTACCTTGTATCCTGCGATATCTGCTGGAGGATTGTTACGAAGGTCATTCATAATACCTGTCATCTTGTCCATACCAGAAAGACCTGGGAATTCATAACTATCAACCTTATTTAAGTAACGACCATATTCTGTATAAATTTCTTCCAAACGCTGTTTGATAGAAGAACCAATACTTCTATAGTAAGCTGCCATTTCACAAATTAACATAGAACCGATGATAGCATCTTTGTCACGTACATATGGACCAGCAAGATAACCATAACTTTCTTCGAAACCGAAGATAAAGCGGTCTACTTCACCATCTGCTTCTAACTGAGCAATCTGGTCACCAATCCACTTAAAGCCTGTTAATACGTTTCTCATTTCTACACCATAGTGAGCTGCAATAGCATCTGCAAGTGGAGTAGAAACGATAGATTTTACAGCTACTGCCTTTTCTGGCATAGTACCCTTTTCAATACGTCCAGCACAAATATAGTCAAGTAAAAGTGCACCAACTTCATTACCAGATACTAATTCATAAGAACCATCTGGACACTTCATAGCGATACCAACACGGTCAGCATCTGGGTCAGTTGCTAACATTAAGTCAGCACCTTCCTTCTTAGCTAATTCAAGACCTAAACGTAATGCTTCAAAAATTTCTGGGTTTGGATATGGACAAGTTGGGAAGTTTCCATCTGGATACTTCTGTTCTGGTACGATAGTAACATCATCAATACCGATATCAGAAAGAACTTTCATAACTGGAACAAGTCCAGAACCATTAAGTGGGGAGTAAACTAATTTTAATCCTGCTGTCTTGCAAAGACCTGGACGAACGCTTCTTGCTTTGATTGCATCGTAAAGAGCTTCTTTACAATCTTCACCAACATACTCAATAAGACCAGCTGCGATACCATCTTCAAAGCTCATAAGCTTAGCTCCTGTTAAGATATCTGTATTCTGGATTTCAGCATATACGATATTAGCAGCTTCGTCTGTCATCTGACATCCGTCTGGACCATATGCTTTATATCCATTGTATTTTGCTGGGTTATGAGATGCAGTAACCATAATACCTGCGTTAGCTTCATAATAACGTGTTGCAAAGCTAAGTGCTGGAACTGGCATAAGTGCATCGTAAATACGAACCTTAATACCATTCGCTGCTAAAACTTTAGCTGCTTCTTTCGCAAATACATCACTATTGATACGGCTATCATAGCTAATTGCTACTAACTGATTTCCTGCTTGTGTTTTTACCCAGTTAGCAAGTCCCTGTGTAGCCTGACGAACTACATAAATATTCATACGATTAGAACCTGCACCTAATACACCACGAAGACCAGCAGTACCAAACTTTAATGCAACTGCAAAACGTTCTTTAATTTCATTTTCATTTCCAGCAATTGCTTCAAGTTCTTTTGTAAGAGCTTCATCTTCTAACTGTGTTTCACACCAGCGTTTGTAATCTTCCATGTACATTGTTCTTTACCTCACTTATTTTATTTTATATCAGAATCCCACCCTATCCTATAGTAAAATTCCGATTATAATTCTTACTTCTTAAAGGTTCCATACGCACCCTTTATAAGGTACTTCTTTGATTTGGTTAATACCATAAAATTCTACTGTCGATTAAAATAATCTAAACCATCACTTGGATAAAAATAAGTTCTTAAATATCCATCGGTGGATACAACAACAAATTCATTAGTACTCTCTATGTAATATACATCATCACCATCTTCTGCCTCTACTTTATGAAGTGCCTCTTTATTTGTTACTACTTTCGATGCAGCAGCTTCATATTCCTTAGCAGAAGCAAATCCCATCTCTTTTCCATGTTTCTCATAGTGAGAATCTAATAATTTTTTTGTACGAAAAGTAAAAGTACGCTCATTATTAGAAGATGTTTCTTCTGTATTTACAACATCATTACTTTGAGAACCATTCGAATCACTATCTAATGTATTTTCTGACGTATTACTTTGTATATTACTCGATGAATTACTTGTATCTGTAGTTATGTCAACATCATTCTTATCTTCTGTATTAATTGTTTGGTTTGCATTTGTATTATAATTGTTATCATTAGAAACATTCTCTTGAACACCATTCCAAGCAGTTGTTCCTAATAATAAAGTGACAATTAAGGTAATTATCGATTTCAATAATGTATTACCTTTTTTAGAATTATCTTTCATGCTTTTGTTACTCCTCATCCTAGTATCTATCTTTCATAAATCACAATTTATGAAAGATTTATAATATTATTGTATCTCGAGTTTTGAAAGATGTCAACTAAATCCATGAAATGGATAGTATAAAAAATAGATACTTATATCAATAATATAGTATCTAATGATAAACTTTCATACCCTATTTATCATATAGCTAATACAATTGGTCTTTATCTCTATACAACAAAAATAAGAAGGAGGAAAACTCTATGCAAATGACATTCCGATGGTACGGAGAAGGTAATGACCGTATCAAATTATCTGATATCAAGCAAATTCCCGGTGTCGATGGTATTGTCTGGGCATTGCACCATAAAATGCCTGGCGAAGTATGGGAAGTAGATGAAATCGCAGAAGTTGCACGTCAACTCGATGAATACGGTTTCAACATGGATGTTGTAGAATCAGTCAACGTTCATGATGATATCAAAATCGGCTTACCTACTCGCGACAAGTATATTGAAAACTACAAAACCACCATTAAAAACCTTTCCAAATTTGGTGTTAAAGTAATTTGTTATAACTTTATGCCTATCTTTGACTGGACTAGAAGTAATCTTTTCCATCCAGTAGGTGATGGTTCTACTGCTCTTTTTTATGAAAAAAACATGATACAAGACGATTATAATGCTATGGCAAACTATATTCTTGATTTTACCGAAAAATACAATATGTCTTTCCCAGGTTGGGAACCAGAACGTATGGCAAAATTAGATGAATTATTCAAAGCTTATGAAAATGTTGACCACGAAAGACTTTGGGCAAATCTCAAATACTTTTTAGAAGCCATCATGCCTACTTGTCGTGATTGCGATATCAAAATGGCTATCCACATGGATGACCCACCTTGGGATATTTTTGGTCTTCCTAGATTGCTCATTAATGAAGCAAATATTGACCGTTTCTTAAACATGGTAGATGATGAATATAACTGTTTAACTCTCTGTTCTGGAAGCCTTAGTGCAGACCCTAATAACAATGTAGCAAACATTGTTCGTAAGCATTGTGATAGAATCGCATTTGCTCATATTAGAAATGTAAAGCATTTTGAAAACGGTGATTTTTCTGAAGCAAGTCACAGAGATTGCGATGGTGACACTGGCATTCTTGAAATACTCAAAGCGTATCATGACTGTGGATTTCAAGGATATATCCGTCCTGACCACGGTAGACATTTGTGGGACGAAGGTCCAGGAACCGTACGTCCAGGATACGGACTTTATGACCGTGCACTTGGTATTATGTATATGCTTGGTGTATGGGATAGCCTTGAAAAATTTAACCCAATCAAATAAATTTCTACGGAAAGAAGGAGGAGAAAAAATGATACAACTTCCACTCAATATAGATTATAGCGATAAGGTCGTTGTTGTAACAGGTGCTGGTGGTCTTATTTGTGGTGCTATGGCAAGTGCTTTTGCACAGTTAGGTGCTAAAGTTGCAGCTCTTGACCTCAATGAAGAAGCAGTAAAAAAACTTGCGAATGAATTAAAAGCAGAAGGTTTTATTTGTGAAGGATATAAAGCCAATGTACTTGAGCCTGAAAGTTTAGAAGAAGTTCATCAAGCAGTTCTTGCTGAACTTGGTCCATGTGATATTCTTATAAACGGTGCAGGTGGAAACAATCCAAGAGCTACGACAGATAATGAATATCAACATGAAGCAAAAGAAGGCGAAAAATCTTTCTTTGATTTACAAGCAGATGGTGTTGATTTTGTATTCAAGCTCAATTTCCAAGGAACTCTGCTCCCTACACAAGCTTTCGCAAAAGACATGGTTGCCAAAAAATGTGGTTGCATCCTTAACGTATCTTCTATGAATGCCTATACCCCTTTGACTAAAATTCCTGCATATTCTGCTGCCAAAGCAGGTATCTCCAATTTTACACAATGGCTTGCTACTCATTTTGCAGGTACAGGTATTCGTTGTAATGCAATTGCACCAGGTTTCCTTGTTTCCGCACAGAATTATAAATTACTTTTCAATGAAGACGGTACTCCAACGAAAAGAAGTGCAAAAATTTTAAATGGTACACCAATGAATCGATTTGTAGATTCTAATGAACTTCTTGGTGCTACTCTCTTTCTTTGTGATGAGCATTCCGCTTCTGCAATTACTGGTGTCGTGCTTCCTATCGACTGTGGTTTTTCCGCATATTCGGGGGTATAATCATGTTTTTTGATGAAAATCTTTTACTATATAATGAAACAGGAAAATCACTTTATGAAAAAGTGAAAAATCTTCCTATTATTGATTACCATTGCCATTTAGACCAACACAAAATCGCTATCGATGACACCTTTTGTGATATCGGTGAACTATGGTTGGCCGGTGACCATTACAAATGGCGTTCCATGCGTCTCAATGGTGTAGAGGAATATTATATTACAGGAACTGCAAGTTTCCATGATAAATTTGTGGAATACGCCAAAATCATGCCTAATCTCATTGGAAATCCTTTATACTATTGGACACACCTTGAATTAAAACAAATTTTTGGTATCAACCTTCCTTTAAATAAGGATACTGCCGAACAAATTTATGCTATGGCAAACGAAAAACTTAAAAATAAGAGTGTTCGAAGTATACTAAATGACTTCAAAGTCGTATTTATTGCTACTACGGACGACCCTATAGATAACCTATTAGAACACAAAAAATACGATTCCATTCATGTAACACCTACTTTCCGTCCCGATAAACTCTTCACTTTTGAAGATAGCTATATCGACAAATTAGGACAAGTTACAAATATCAAAATCGAATCACTTGATGAACTTTTAAATGCTCTATCGAAAAGACTGGATTATTTCGTTAGCAAAGGCTGTTGTATGGCAGACCATGGAATGGATACATTCCCTACAAACTACGCTAAAAAAGAACTAGCACAACAACTTTTTGCAAACCGTAGTCACCTTTCTGAAGCAGAAAAAGAAAGTTTAAAAGGCTATTTACTTATTTGGCTTTCCAAAGAATATGCAAAAAGAAAGATTACCGTACAACTTCATTTTGCAGTTACTAGAAATGTAAATCCTACTGCATTTCAACTTTGTGGTCCTGATAGTGGCTTTGATGTCATAAGCGAAACTCCTTCGGTTCACAATGTCCTTGTCTTCTTCGCACAAATTAAAGATGAAGAACGTCCAAATACCATTCTTTATACACTAAATGATGCTAATCTTTCCTCTATGGCTTGTATTAGCGGAGCTTTTCGAAATGTAAGAATGGGGGCTGCTTGGTGGTTTAACGATACGGTAGAAGGAATTCGTCGGAACTTAAAAATCATTTCCGAATATTCTAGCCTCGGAAATAATTTGGGTATGCTGACCGATTCCCGAAGTTTTTCTAGCTATTGTCGCTTTGATTTCTTCCGGCGTATTTTATGTGATTATGTAGGAAATCTAGTAGAAAAAGGCGAATACGATAGCAACAGTGCATTACAATTAGTAGAAAATATCTGTTATTATAACGCAAAAAGGATGGTAGAATCGTGAATCAATATATCCCTGTTATAGTCATCAAAGAATTATCCGAAACGGATAAAATACTGACTGCATTAAAAAATAATAATATTCACTGTGCGGAAATTACATTCCGTACAGCCTGTGCTAAGGAAGCAATTGCATATGCAGTAAAAAATTATCCAGATATGGAAATTGGTGCAGGTACTGTGATTAATACAGCACAATGCGAATCTGCACTAGAAGCCGGTGCAACCTTTATTGTATCTCCAGGACTTTCCAAAGATGTTGCAAAATTATGTAAGGAAAGAAATATTCCTTACTATCCAGGTTGTGTAACCCCTACCGAAATCATGGCAGCACTTGAACTTGGTATTACAACTGTGAAATTTTTCCCTTCTAGTATCTATGGTGGATTAAAAGCTCTCAAGCTACTTTCCGCCCCTTTTCCTCAAATAAAATTTATCCCTACCGGTGGAGTAGACCGAAACAATATCGATGAATTTCTTGCCTTTGACAAAGTAGTCGCAGTCGGTGGCAGTTTCTTTGTCAAAGAATCTCTTGAAAAAATGGAGGCTAAACAATGAAACGAGTAGTTACTTTTGGCGAACTTATGCTTCGCCTTGCTCCTAACGGATATTATAGATTTTTTCAAAATGACCAAATGCAAGCAACGTTTGGCGGTGGAGAAGCCAATGTTGCCGTATCTCTTGCAAATTACGGACTCGACAGTGTTTATGTGACTAAACTTCCAAAACACGCAATTGGTCAAGCAGCCATAGACTCTCTCCGTTCTTTTGGCGTTGACACTTCAAAGATTGTTCGTGGTGGCGATAGAGTAGGCATCTATTTCCTTGAAAAAGGTGCTTCCCAAAGAGGTTCGGTATGCATTTACGATAGAGCTCATTCCTCCATCCAAGAAGCAAAGCCTTCTGATTTTGATTGGGACGCTATCTTTGACGGTGCTGACTGGTTTCACTTTACAGGCATCACTCCAGCATTAGGTGGTGATATGGTAGATATCTGTCTCGAAGCTTGTAAAACAGCAAAAGCAAAAGGTATTAAAATTTCTTGCGACCTCAACTACCGTGGAAAACTTTGGACAAAAGAACAAGCAAGAGAAACAATGAGCAAACTTTGCGAATACGTGGATGTTTGTATTTCTAACGAAGAAGATGCGAAAGACGTATTTGGTATCGAAGCAGAAAATACAGATATTTACGGCGGAAAGCTCAACCACGAAGGATATAAATCCGTAGCAAAACAACTCGCCGATAAATTTGGATTTGAAAAAGTGGCAATTACACTCCGCTCTTCTATTTCTGCTAGCGATAACGACTGGGCAGGTATGTTGTTCGACGGAGAAAATTATTGCTTCTCTAAAACCTATCACTTGCATATTGTGGACCGCGTAGGCGGCGGTGACTCCTTCGGTGGTGGACTTATCTATGCTCTCTTAAATAATAAGGATACTCAATCTGCTATTGAATTTGCAGTCGCAGCATCTGCATTGAAACACTCGGTAGAAGGCGATTATAATAGAGTAAGCGTTTCTGAAGTTGAAAAATTAGCTGGCGGAGATGCTTCTGGTAGAGTACAAAGATAATAATGTTAAAAATACACTAAAAATAGATAAGACAATATTTTTCTATAATAAAATAGACAATCTGTTAAGATAACAAATTTTAATAACACAAAAAAAAGAAGAATCTCATAGAACCATTCGTGCAATAAACACGTAATTTCTATGGGATGCTTCTTCATTTTCCTTCTAGTTTTTGAATATCATTGGAACAATTTCTTTTAGGTTCATTTTATCTTCTCAAAACTATTTTTTTATAATTTTTCTTTTATTATTTGCTCCAATAATCCTTTACAACCAGCTAATACATCATTATAAGTTGTAACAAAATCTCCTGTATACCAAGGGTCAGCTACATCTCTACTTGAACCAACAAAAGAAAGTAACTTATAAATCTTTCCCTCTGGGTCACTACCAACAATGCGATGCATATTGCGAATGTTAGCAGTATCCATTCCAATTAAATAATCATAAAAATCATAATCTGCTTTCGTTATTTGTATGGCAAGATGAGGAATGACTGGGATTCCAACTTTTCGCAACTGATTCACTGTGCCATAATGGACACCATTTCCAATTTCTTCTCGACTCGTGGCAGCAGAATTAATATAAAATACATCTGCTAAACCTTTTTTGTTTACTAGGTCTGTAAAAACAGACTCCGCCATTGTACTTCTACAAATATTGCCGTGGCAGATAAATAATACTTTTATCATAGTAATTGTTTGCTCCTTTTTGCCCGGAAATGCCCAGTTTTGCGGGTATTTCCGGGATTATGGTTAAATTGTTGTTTTGTTGTTAGATAGGCAAATTATAGCATAATTTAGCAAGTTGTGACTACCTGTTAGTAGTAGAAATAGTAGTAAAACGGAAAAGCTTACTACTAAGGATTTTCTAAAACAATTTATTAACTATCATTTTAATTTTATCTTCTTTAACACCAGAATTACTCAAAACTAATACATAAATCAACGCTCTAGCTACCACATACAATACCCAATGTATCTCTTGAATTTCCTCAGGATTACCATGTGCAATCCCATTTCTAAAAAGCGAAAATATTTTCCCAGCTTCATGTTCAGATGGAAAAACTATATTATTTACATTGCATACCCTTTCTATCACCGAACTCATAATTTCACGGTTTTCAGAAAGAGCTTTTTTATATTTTTCTCCCAAGCTAAAATCCAACTTAGAAAGAGTATCAACAATATTTTCGTAATATCCTTTATACTCTCTTCCCTGCGTTTTTGATACTTCACTCATTTTACTCATTACTAACGGATTTATCATCCCAAAATACATTTTTTCAAAGTCATCCTTTGAAATCTCTCCACCTTCAAACAGAATTATCATTTTATTCAATTTTTCTGCCGAATCAATAAACAAATTTTGTAAATACGCATATTTTTCTTTTTCTTCTTTTTTACTTGGATATGTTCTACTATACTCACTCTCAAAACTTAATGCACATGACAAAAATGCCTCATACGATATTTGCGAATTTTCCTCATCATTACGGGGTATGAAAAAATTATCATATATTTTATTCTGTCGTCTACTAACAACACTTTTAAATAAACTTCCAAAATCCTCTCTAATATCTTCTATAACAATAGAATTATTTTCTGTATTTGTATATGTTCCCCAATTATGCGGTTTTACAAATACTCGTGCAAATGTTTCAAATTTGCCATCTATTTTTCTCTGTATTAATATTTTATCAAAGTTTATATTACGTCTGAAATTCAAAAAAGCAAAGAAGTCATATGCCATAAGATATACTTCTGGTATCTTGCTTATATTTTGTGGTTTTTCATATTCTATACAAAATCTTGGTACAGCTTCTCCCATGGAAGTTTCTGCATATCTCTTGTTATGCCGAATAATATAATCAACTGACAAATTTATATTTTTAGACTTAATTTTTGTATTAGTCTTAATATTTAATTTATCCCATTCTTTAGGTGTAATTGCCAGCATACGCTTAGAAATATCATAACCATCTTCAGAGACAAATGCCGTTCCCGGTCCCGCAAATACATTCACTGGAACACCCTCGAAACATATTCTGTCAAAACTCTCAAAATCGTTATACATTCCTGTATTGCTTTCTGAAATTATCATCGCTTGATATGCAAGACTGTTTGCATTATATCTACAATTTAAGAACAAAACATTTCTGTTCCCTGTTGTTATTCCTTTTATTATTTTTTTATTCTTTACTTCACTCGGAAAAAGCATCGAATACACACTATTAGGTATAAGAACCACCCTATCATCTATTAAATGATACGGAATAATTTTTCTGTCAATTCTTACATGTCCTGTATGTTCCATATTATTTCTCACCTTCCCATATATTTATATTATATAATACAGTTCTTTTCATAACGTTTATGTAAATGTCATATCTACATTAATTATTATATCGTCACCCTCATCATTTTTCCATAGAAAAAACGCCCCAGTATATCCGGAGCATCTCTGCCGCGTAGCAATGCTACACTACTTTAAACATTTTCTGCGATACCGTTTTTGCATCGTTCTTCTTCTCTATCTCTGCTTGTGCTTTTCTGAATTCTTCCATCCGTTTCAGTTCCTCCTCGGCATCATCAAAACTGATATGTGTGTACACATTCATTGTAACGCTGATGTCCGAATGCCCCATGAGGTACTGTAATGTCTTCGGATTCATTCCCGATTTTGCCATATTGGAGCAATAAGTATGGCGACATACATGAGGCGTAATGTTTGGCATATGCACTCTGTAAATATCGTTATACCTGCCAACCATGCGATTGAACCTATGCTACCAGTGCATTGCCACTAAAGGATTGCCGTCATCATCGTAGAAAAGGAATCCGGTATAACCATCAATCACCTTTTCCAGCTTCGGTGGTTCCCTGTCCTCAATGATGACTTGGAACATCTGTGCCACATCTTCGGTTATCGGAATTTTCCTTTTTCCCGCCTCGGTCTTGGTTTCTTCTATAATGTATCGCATATCACAAGTTCTCTGTAACTGATGGTCGATATTTACCGTTCTATTCTCAAGATCGATGTCCTTAAGTGTCAAACCGCAGAACTCAGAAATACGCATTCCCGTGTGAAAGAGAATGTACACCACTTCATAATACTTGCAGTAACAAACATCGTCATGCACAAACTTTAAGAACTTTCTCATCTGTTCCCGGCTAATTGCCTCTCTGGTAACGCTGTCATTTACCACCACTCCTGCAAGCTGAAATCCAAATGGATTCTGCAACTTTATTAAAAACAACTTTGCATCGGATGTTTTCACAGTTCTGATTTTCTTCTGTCCAAAAGGCTCCTTTGCCAAAATTCTCTGCACCGTCACATAACCCGTTCTGGTACTCTGCCTTACTCCCGTTTTGGTTTTAAGGTAGCGGTCTACCAATTCACACACCGTCATCGTTCCATCAGCCACATTGAGCAGCCTATCCAAATCGGAATTGACCTGCTTTTCCAATTCCCTAAGGGAAAGGCATGGCTTTTTGCCGGGCGGAAGTTTATCCGTAGGCTCCAACTTCCAACTGTACACAAAATGAGGTTTGCCATCGATGTGATATTTATATTGATACTTTCCATCTGCTCTTATGCTTTCGCCGGGTCGCAGCACCCTTCGTTTGGAATCCCGTCTAGTCTTCCCTCTTCCTGCTTCTGCCATTTGCAAGCTCCTCCTTTACCTTTGGATTTTTTAATAAATACTGCTCAAATGCCAAACGGATGATAAGTGTCCTTTTCTTATAAAAAGCCAAGTAATCACCACCATCCGTTTTCTCTAAAAAACTATAGAACTTCCTTCTACTGAAATTCCAATAACGGATTGCTTCTTCTGGGTTTAAAATATCCTTTTCTCCTAAGTCTGGTCGTGCCATTTTTATAACTCCTTTCTCTGCCAAAAGTGTTGTATTTGCCGAGATTTCCGGTCATTGTATATATCACTCTACTCCCCGGAAATAGCAACTACTATCGGCAGATAAACGGAATTATATTTCAGAGGAATTTAGGATAAACTCTTCAAATTTTGGTCTGACAATTAGGAATCTGTTTCCACAAAAAACTGCTATATTCCCAAGGTTGTCTTCTGCAATTCTTCTCATCTTCTTTGTGCCGATATTGAAGTAAGATGCCGCCTCCTTGATGGTAAGCATATACTTCTCACCCAAAGGTAATGCTTCGGCACTCTGATTTTGACTACTATCAACTAAATGCATTCTGCTCACCTCCATATCCGCCCGAGCCGGACGTTTCCGACTCAGGCTTAAGTTAATTACTATGAAATCTGCAAG
>CALAEX010000099.1 GCA_937891165.1 uncultured Lachnospiraceae bacterium
GTAACTGTGCAAAGCATCAGAGAGCTCTTACTGTAGCAGTAAAGAGAGCACGCCACGTTGCATTGATGCCATATACTTTAGATTAATCTTTGATTTGCAATAACCAAATAAGAATAAGACCAATCATCTAGAACGGTGATTGGTCTTTTTTTGAGTTTATGAGAAAAAGTCTGTAAATACAGTGTTCTATGTTCTTAAAACATCTTATCTTAATTTAAACTTACCAACCAGTTCATTCAATGTAACTACCTGTGCTGCCAATTCTTCACTAGTTGCTGAAGTTTCTTCTGCCATTGCAGAGTTATCTTGAATCCCTTTAGAAATTTCTTCAATTCCACTTCTAATCTGATTCATATTTTCCATTTGAGTAATCGCATTCTGTGCACTGTTCTGTATCATAATATTGACATCTTCAATTTTCTGTACAGATTGGATTAAGGATTCTAGTACTTGATTTGCAATTTCGTTTCCTGTTTCGATTTCATTGAGAGAAATTCCAATCAGATTGCGTGTAATATTTACTGCATTTGCACTTTCTGTTGCCAGTTTTCCAATTTCACTAGCAACAACTGCAAAACCTTTTCCAGCATTTCCAGCACGAGCTGCTTCAATAGATGCATTTAAAGATAACAAATTCGTTTGTTCTGCAATATCTTCAATTGTCTTAATAATAGTAACTACTTGATTGGAAGCATCTTGAATCTTATTCATTGCTGCTTTCATATTTTCCATTTGCTTTTTGCTTTCTTCTATCATAGTAGCTGCATCTTTTGTATGTTCTGCGGACTGTTTTGCATCATTTTTATTACTTTCTACTTGTTCAGAAACTGTTAGTGATGTTGCTACCAATTCTTCTACAGATGCAGCCTGTGTTTGAGAACCTTCGGCTAATACTGTTGCGGCTCTTGCTAGTTCATCGGAACCTGAACCAACTTGCATAGAAGTATTATGGATATTCTGCATAACAGCAATCATAGATTCCGAAATATTAATTAACGCATCTTTTATTTTTCCAAACTCTCCTGCATAACTATATTTCAAATCAATGACTAGTTTCCCATTTGCAATTTTACCCAAAACATCAGAAATTTCATCAATGTAGTTAATATATTCCTTTAATCTCATTACTGTTTTTCTAATGGAATCTGCAAGTTCTCCAATTTCATCTTCTGATGTTACATCTAGTTTTACTTGAAGATTACCTTTCGCAAGTTGCTGTGCTGTCTCATTTAATTCTTCTAATGGTTTTGTAATCTGAGCAGCAGCTTTTCTCATACTGATAAAAATTATTATAATTCCAATGATAAAGATAGCAACTAACATAGCTCCCATCACGAATATGCTAGTATAATATTCGCTAATTGTGATACAACTGATGACCACATAACCAGTATCGCCTACATTGGCTACATAACCAAACTTACCTTCTCCATTTGCTTTGTACTTCATAAGCTGTTCTTGATTATTAAGAACAGCATCCACTACTTCCTTTGAAATGTCCATATCCGAAATGTATGTATTGATATACTTTTTGTCAGGATGATAGATGAACATTCCTTCTGTAGAAAGCAACATAACATAGCCACTTTCCCCAATGACATATTCACTAATGATATCCACAATATCATCCAGCAAAATATCCAAACCTGTAACACCAAGTACGCTTCCTGTACTACTATATAATGGCGTTGCTACTGTTAAAACCATTTTGCCTGTATTTACATCCTCGTATGGCTCTGTTAGAATGGTATAACCTACTTCGGTACATTTATACCATGGTCGGGATGATGCTTTCCAACCTTCTTCTGAGATATATCCGTCTGACATAAGAAGTGCATTGGAGTCTGAATCTGCCATCCATGCTGCTAAAATAGTATCTGGCTGAATACTCTGAACATCTTGCAATGCTTTCATTACATTTGCAAAATTTTCATTTTTTCTAATATCTTCGTAAGTTTTTGTTGTGTTCATATACGCTTGTATTTGACCATTTGTAGTCATTCCTTCCGCTAAAGAACAATACTGATTAAAAAAGTCTGCTAATTGATAGGATGCTGACTCCGATTCTAGTGTTAATTCTGTATTGTTTGCTTCTGTAATTAGAGAATTTGCAAGAATAACAACAGCAACGGCAACTATCACAAAAATAACACCAATACTCTTTCCTATTTTGGTCTGAATCTGGCTTGATATTCCTTTTCTCTTCATCTTAAATAGTCTCCTTTACATTAGTCTATGATTTGATTTTTTTATCAAGTCATAGATATATTTTACTATTTTTTATTTGGTATTTCAATACATTTAACGTGATTTTTATCACAAAAAGGAGGATGTTCTTATTTTAGAAAAAGCGGTTGTAATGTCAGTCATACATTGATTGTAGATGTAAAAATAGGGTGATTTTTAGAGTGAATTTTGCTCATTTGACCATAATTTTGACCAAGAATTTTGTACAAAAGGGTGCATATATGGTGTGGAATGTCTATTGAAAAAGTGGAGATGATGTAGTAAATATAAGGAATGGTGTGTATATGGTGATGGACTCTTTGTGAGTTGCATTGATGCCATATACTCTTGACTAAGCCTGATAAATAAAATAAAGGGTTAGTAGCTATTAAAGAAAATTTGACCAACTATTAGGAATAGTAGTTGGTCTTTTTTTGCTATTTATGAAAAAGCATGGATTATTTTGTTGAAATATCGTTAAAAAAAGTAATACAGTCACGGCCTTTCTTTTTAGATTCATAAAGTGCAATATCTGCATTATTATATAGTTCAATAAAAGATACTGGTAAAGTAGTTAAAAGCATAATACCAATACTAGCAGAAATATGGATAGAACAGTCTTCAATAGGAATATTACGAATTTGTTGTGATAATTGTGTTAAACGTACTGTTAATAGTTCACGTAATTCGTTTTCTTGATGATGAGGATTATGAATAAAAATAATAAATTCGTCACCGCCAAGTCTTCCAATAATATCATGTTCACGGAAACTTCTTTTTAAAAGAGTACCAACAGTAGATAATACTCTATCACCTGCGAGGTGACCATAGGTATCATTTACTGTTTTAAAATAATCTAAGTCACAAATGATTAAAGCAGCACTTCCTGTCAATTCTTCTTCGGAAATTTTTTGAAGAATGAGTTTTTGTGCCGTCTGTCTATTGTAAACTTGTGTTAATTCATCTATTTCGGAAAGATTTTTAAGTTGTTGGTTTTCTCGTAAAATTTCTGCTTGTTCTTGTAAGAGTTCTTCTAATTGAACTTTAGCAATTAAGCTATTACAAAAACTTTCTTTGCGTAATTTATTGTTTTGTTCATTGATATAGTAGTATTCAATAATTGCGTTTTGTTTTTTTTGTTCTTCTTGCATAATATCATAATATTCAATCATAACTTCTTGACAATATAATTGAAAGTTAATATTATCCATTTTTTTTGCCATCATTTTTAATATGTGGATATATTGTTGACCAATTTCTTTATCTTGCAGTTGATAAATCACAGATTTTAAACGTAGTAGAGCAGTAAAAATGTGAGAATCATCGGAAAATAGAGGAATCTTTTCAAATAGCTGTAAAAGGAGTTTCTCTGCTTTTGTCAAGTTGTTTTCTTTAAAATAATAAAGAATCTCATTTACACATAAAATAGAGGCAAGCATTCTGCTTTTTTCTTCATTGATTAACGGTGTAATAATAGGTAAATATTCTTTTGCAATATCTTCTCTGTCTAACATTAAAGAAGATTCTATAATATTCATAATAATAATAACATAAGGTTCATCATTAGTTAAATTCCCTTGTTCACGATAAAGTTTTGCTTGTTTAAAGTAATCGAGAGCCTTGTCATGTACTTTAAGGTCACTGAACATATCCCCAATATTATTGAGAATACGACTAGTTAAATCAAAATTTTGCACAGATTTTGCTGTAAAAAGACCTTTTAAATAATAATCTAGCGCTAGAAACTGTTCTGACATCAAAGAATAAGTAATTCCTAACATATTGCAGCTGGTAATATAATATTCTGAGTATTGATAAAGAGAACTAATTTCATAACAAAGAGAAGCATGTTGCAAACACAGTTGAATGTTTCCTTTTTGATTGTGAAATAAAGCTAAAAATTTGTGAGCTATCGCTTCTGCAAAGTGGTTTTTTTCCTTTTCTGCAAGGCGTAATAACTGATTTGCTAAGTTCATAAGCTCAGAATTAATACTAATGTCAGAGTGATATTGTTCTAGCTGTTTTAGAAGTTGGTTAATTTCTTGACTCATATCTCTTTTTATTAACAGAGGAAGTGCTAGTGCACAAAATTCTTGCTGTTCCTTTCTACGATAGCATATTTTTATATATTTATTTCTAATAAGAATTTATTTATGGGAAAAAGTATATATAAAAATATATCGGCATAAAATAGCACAATGATTAGTCATATTGAAAAAATAGTAAATAAATAAGTAATGAAACAGATTGTGACTTAAATTTTTCTTGCTATTTTATAAAAAAACTGGTACACTAATGGAAATTTAGTGGATGAAAGTAAGGTCGGCAAAAAGTAAGTTGGCAAGATTTTCAGAATGGAGTAATTATGGAACAATTTTATATACCAGAAGGGTATCGTTCGGAACTTAGTATTAAAGAAACACAAAGAGCAATAAAGAGTGTGAAAGACCACTTTGAACGACAGTTAGCAAAAAAATTGAATTTGACAAGAGTTTCTGCCCCATTGTTTGTTAAGCCAGAATCTGGTTTAAATGATAATTTGAATGGTGTAGAGCGTCCTGTTTCCTTTGGAATTAAAGAGCAAAATGATGCACAAGTAGAAATTGTACATTCTTTAGCAAAGTGGAAACGTTTGGCATTAAAGCAATATGGATTTTCTTATGGAGAAGGTCTTTATACAGATATGAATGCGATTCGTAGAGATGAGGATACAGATAATCTCCACTCTATCTTTGTAGACCAGTGGGATTGGGAAAAAATTATTTTACACGATGAACGTAACGTAGAAACATTAAAGCATGTAGTGCGTAAAGTATATGCTGCACTACGGGAAACAGAGCATTATATGGCAGATAAATATGATTACATTGAAGAAATTTTGCCTGAAGAAATTGCTTTTGTAACAACACAAGAATTAGAAAATATGTATCCGAATGATACGCCAAAAGAAAGAGAACATAAGATTGCTCGCTTAAAAGGAGCAGTATTTATTATGCAGATTGGAGGAACTTTAGCTTCTGGAGAACGTCATGATGGCAGAGCACCTGACTATGATGATTGGCAGTTAAATGGAGATATTATTGTGTATTATCCTGTTTTAGATATTGCATTAGAACTTTCTTCGATGGGTATTCGTGTAGACGAAGAAACATTGGCAAAACAATTAAAGATTGCAGGATGTGAAGATAGAGCAGAGTTACCTTTCCAAAAAGCAGTATTAAATAGAGAATTGCCTTATACCGTAGGTGGAGGTATTGGACAGTCACGTATTTGTATGTTCTTTTTACATAAAGCACACATTGCAGAAGTACAGTCCTCTATTTGGCCAGATGAGACACTGAAACTTGCACAGGAAAGAGGTATTCAATTCTTGTAATTTTTTAGAAAGCCGTACTCTATATTGGTATCTTCTAGCACACGCTCTCGCTTTTGCAAACGGCTTACTCTAGTGGGATGCTAAGGAAGACCGTAAAGAGACGTTCGCACTTAGCGAGGTTTTTTCGAGCTTAGTGCGGCTACGTCTCGTCCCGAGCGAAAGCGTGTCTGACGAGCACCCACTAGAGTAGACGTTTTTATGTGAAATTAGATAGACTTCATAATCTCATCAATTTTTTTTCGTAATTTCTGCATTTCTTCTACATTTACTTTGCAAACCTTTCGGTCATAGGTATACAATCCATTGATTTCATCTTCCACATCACTTAGTTGTGTGTAAATACTACCACAGCATCCTTTTTGGATAATTGGTAAAATTGTAGTTTCGTATGCTTTCCAAACATTTTTAGAAACTTCGTCAGGATTAGTGCAATTTCCATATCCATAGGAGGCATATTTAGAATAAAAATGTTCTGCAACTTGGTATGTACTTCCGCCAAATTCTGTAATGAACATTGGGCGAGTAACAGGAGTTGGTTGTAAGTTACCGTAATAAAGATGTAAACTATCAAAGTCATTTTGTTTTTGTGCAAACCATCCAGAAGTGGAGTCATATAGACGGCTTGAGTCTAATTCTTTTGCTATTTGATACATTTTATCACTATCAAATTGTCCCCAACTTTCATTAAATAGTGTATAAGCAACAATACAAGGATGGTTATAAAGGTGAGAAAGTGTTTCTTTCATATGTTGTTCCCAAAATTTTTTTCGTTTGGAGGAGAACAAAGAAAGGTTATCTTTATGCTTTTTTAGTCCTATCGTAGGGAGTGCAGTATCTCGTAAGAAGGAGTAGTGTCCACTGTTTACCATATCTTGCATTACAAGCATACCATGTAAATCACAGTAATAGTAAAAACATTCTGGTTCGATTTTAATATGTTTTCTAAGCATATTAAAACCAAGTTCTTTCATTCGCAAAATATCTCGTTCAAATTCTTGTTCTTCGGCTGGAAGAAAAATACCATCGCAAAAATATCCTTGGTCTAAAATGCCATGTAAGTAAATTGGAGAACCATTAAGGCAAACTCGTTCGATTCCATTTTTATTTTCAATTTCAATGGTACGCAAAGCAAAGTAAGTTTGTACGGTGTCATGGTTAATCTTTAGTGTCATTTCGTATAAATAAGGATTGTCTGGTGTCCAAAGGAGTGGTTCATAAGGCGTACCCTCTTTTGTAACAGCATCTCGTAAAGGAAGGTACCCTTGCTTGGAATTGATAGTAAATTCAATTTGTTCTCCTGTATGCAGAGTAATTGTAGCAGTACCGTGTACAGAGCGTTCAGGATGATTTGTTATAAAGGAAATGTGAACACCATTTAAGTCTGGCGTTAGTTTTAAATCTTTAATATAAGTTTCAGGTACTTGTTCCATCCAAACTGTTTTCCAAATACCACTGACGGGAGTGTACCACATATTACCTCGTTTTTTTGTCTGTTTGCCGTAAGGATATATAGTGGAAAGACTATCTTTTACTTTTACCACAAGTGCATTTTCTTTTTCTGTATACATTATATTGGAAATGTCAAAACTAAATGGTAAATATCCACCTTCATGTTTTCCAAGAAAAGTACCATTTAAGTAAACTTCTGCGATTTGGTCTACAGCTTCAAAATGTAATAGAGTACGAATACCTGCTTCTGGTCGTTTTATTAGAAAGGTTTTCGTATAAGTCAGTTTTGTACCAACGGTCTTCTTATAGTTGGATAAATCTGATTGAGGTGGAAAAGGAACACGAATTTTTTCTTGATTTAAAGTCCATTCTCCGTTGAGACAAGTCCAGGTTTTGCGTTTTAATTGTGGGCGTGGATACTGCTGCCATACGTTATTCGTATTACCAAGTTGTTCACCAGCGGTACTAATTAACGTATGATGACCACGGCGAATAAAATTAAAAATTGCATTTAATATCAATAAAACAACGAGTCCAACGACAAAAGCAGCAAGAAAAATATTTTTATTTGGAATAAAGGAGTAAGTACCATCATTGTTCTGTATTTGTTGTGCATTTTTTAATACAGTAGCACCAATAAATGGGCCAATCATACCTGGAATTAACACTTGTCCAATAATACGAATTCCTTGAAATTGTCCTGCTTTGTTTTCTGGAATTAAGGTACGAATCATAGCACCAAAAATAGACATTCCTGTTAAATAACCTGTCATCATAAGTAAAGAACCAAGAAAGACAAAAGGAGTATTTGTACTAAAAAATAAAATAGTATAGCCACTCATAAGTAATCCAATTGTTGGGAGGACAGAACTCTGGAAGCCTAACATATCATATAATTTTCCATAAAAGGCAGTAATGATAGCGGCAAGTATAATTGCGGGTGCCATGATTAACACATAATTTGTCATACCAAGACTTTTTTCATAATATAAAATTAAGTATGGCATATAGGTGTTGATGGAGGTATTAAAGATAGCAAAAGCAATAATAACAAAGTAAAGTAATAGATTTTTTTTCATAATATCAGGGCGGAAACTATAAAATACAGTAGCCCAATAATTTTTTTTCTCTTTTTGTTTGTCTGTTTGTAAGGTAATTAGTTCGGGTGCTTCTTCGACAAGAAAAATACCAAGAATACCAATGATAAGAACAGCAATACCAATAAGCAAGAAAATCAAAGTCCAACTGTTAGCTTCTTCTAAATCAAAGAACATAAAACTACCAAATACAACTAAAATAGATACTAGGGGCATCATGGAGTTGATACCTTCGATTTTTCCACGACTAGAATCATCACCCCAATCGGTCATCCAAGCGTTAAATCCAGCATCATTGGCAGAAGAACCAAAAAATGTCATGACACAATCTAGAATAATAACTAAAGTAATTCCTAAAGAGGCAGCAGTAATGATATTTCCTGTGAGAGGAATTAGGATATCTAAGCGAATAAAACAAAAAGATAAAATAGAAATTCCCCATAGAATATATCCACCACAGATGAACAATTTTCTTTTGTTCAGATGGTCAGATAAAGCACCAATTAGCAATGTAGTAACGGTTGCAGCTACAGAACTAGCTCCTACCATGAGAGAAATATCAGTAGCAGAAGCATTGAACATTTTGTAAATAAAGACGTTGAAATACATATTTTCTACAACCCATGCAACTTGTCCCATTAAGCCAAAAATTGCAAGGACTGTCCAAAATTTCTTACTAAGACGTTTTGGCATAAAACTCCTCCTATATACTTAAAGTAGTTGTTATTAGCATAGCAGAAAATAGAGTAATTCGCAATTAAAAATATTTAAAAATAATCTTTCGCTTCGGGAAAGAATGTGGTATGATAGCAAATGAGAACTGCTTTGTTATGTCTTGTACTGTGACAGAAAGGAAAGAAGGGTTAGCATGGTGAATATGCGTAAAGTGCGGCTGATGACAAAGCTTGCCATTTATGAAAAAAAAGAAGGAAAAGAAGATATTCGTCTTGGAGGATTTTTTCGGCGAGATTATGTTCGTCTGAAAATCTTGCAAAATATTGTGACAATTACTATTGGATATTTGTTGGTACTTGGCATGATTGGTGCATATCAAATGGAATATCTTATTAAAGAGGCAGTAAATTTAGATTACATCGGAATGGGAAAGCTGATTTTAGGTGTATATATTATTATAATAACTATTTATGTTATGGCATCTTTAGTAGGATATGGTTTGTATTATGATTATTCGAGAAAAAAATTGTCAAAGTATTTTCGAATGCTTCGATTGCTTCGGACAATGTATCAAGAAGAAGAAGGAATGACAGAATGGGAGGAGGCGCAAAAGTAATATGGAATTTCTTACAAAGTTATTAGAATTCAGGGGAGCAGCACGGCGGTTTTTTCAGCAGTATCAATTGATTATTGAGCCAGTGTTTCGATTTCTGATTTCTTATTTAGCGTTTCATACCATTAATCGTACGCTAAATTATAATACATCAGTAGCCAGTCCGTTGATAGAATTAGGGTTAGCGGCGTTTGGAGTATTTTTGCCGCCAGTGATTTTGATTTTATTTTGTGCACTATTGGCTATTTTGCAAGTATATAGTGCATCACCGATTTTGGCAGCTTTAGTAATTGTCATTTTTGCTGTACTGTATTGTTTTATTGCTCGTTTCTCTGGTAAGTATGGCTATGCAGTAGTGGCAGTACCAATTTTATTTGTATTAAAAATACCTTATTTAATACCTTTATTATTGGGCATGATTGCGACGCCAATGGCAATTTTTCCAACCATTAGTGGGGTAATTGTTTATTATGTGTTTAAAGTAATTGAAGAAGCAGCAATGCGACAGGATATTTCTAGTTTAGATGCTACATTAGCACTTTATATTGATGTAGTGGATGGTTTGTTTACCCATAAGGAGATGTTTGTTACAGCAGGAATTTTCGCTTTTGTTATTGTAGTGATGTATCTTGTTCGAAAGTTGCGGTTTGAGTTTGTATTTGAAATCAATATTGTACTTGGTGCAGTGCTCAATATTCTTGGATTTTTATTAGCAGATTTACAATTAGATATTAATGTTGGAATTGGTGGAATGATTTTAGGTACGATTGGCTCGATGCTTTTAGTATTTGTAGTACATTTCTTCCGAGTGGTATTAGATTATACTTCTGTAGAATATGTGCAATTTGAAGATGATGACTATTATTATTATGTAAAGGCAGTACCTAAAATTGATGTAGCAATGCCACGAAAGGATGTTACAACATTTTCTAACGAAGAAGAACCAGAAATGGAACTTATGGAAACAGAAGAATCAGAGATGGAAGTAAAAAGAGAACTTTGGGATAGAAAATTAAGATAAGAAACGGGGCGGAGTATGAGTAACATTTTGCAAGTACTGAAAAATGTATCGACATATATTTCATTACCTAAGATGGGACCAATGGATTTTGTAGAAATTGTTCTGATTGCAGTTTTAGTTTATTATATTATTAAGTGGATTAAGACAACAAGAGCTTGGGTAATTGTAAAAGGTCTGATTGTAATTTTACTATTTTGGGTAGGTGCTACCCTACTTAATTTTGATGTTATTCTCTGGATTTTTACGAATACCATCAGTGTAGGTATTACAGCATTGATTATTTTATTTCAGCCGGAATTACGACGAGTATTAGAGCAGTTAGGGGAGAAAAGAATTTTACCAGAATTATTTTCTGAAAATAAAGATAAGAAAAATGAACGATTTTCAGATGACACATTGAAAGAATTGGTAGAAGGAACTTTTAGGTTGGCAAGACCAAAAACAGGTGCATTGATTGTAATAGAGCAAGATGTTTCTTTAGCAGAATATGTGGAAACAGGTATTATGATTGATGGTTTAGTGACAAGTCAGTTGTTAATTAATATTTTTGAAAAAGATACACCTCTTCATGATGGTGCAGTGATTGTTCGTGGTGACCGTATTATTTCTGCTACGTGTTACTTGCCACTCTCAAAAAATATGCGTTTGGATAAAAATTTAGGAACAAGACATCGTGCGGGGGTAGGTATTAGTGAAGTTTCAGATAGTCTTACAATTATTGTATCAGAAGAAACAGGAAAGGTTTCCCTTGTGAAAGGCGGTTCTTTGATGTACAATGTAGACAGTGATTTCTTAAAATCAAAGTTGCAAGAAATTCAAAAGAGTAAAGAGCCAGAAACAAAGAGTAAGAGAAAGTTATTTGTAAGATGGAGAGGAAAGAAAAATGAAGGAGAAACTGACAAGTAATATTGGGTTAAAAGTGTTGTCTCTACTTCTTGCAACCCTTTTGTGGCTTGGAGTTATTAACTCACAAGACCCATTGGAGACAGTAACTTTTACGGATATTCCTGTAACAATTATAAATGAAGATGCTTTGACGGCAAAGGATAAAATTCCAGAGGTGGTAGAGGGAGATAAAATTTCCGTTGTAGTAGAAGCAAGGAAGAAAATTTGTGATAGTTTGACAAAGGATAACATTGTTGCCATTGCAGATTTTGAAAAAATTTCTTTGACAGGTGCTGTGCCAATTGAAGTGTCTGTAGTTGGACATTCCGACCGAGAAGTGGAAATTATTCGTGGCATGAATCAAATGATGAAACTTCGATTAGAGGATTTAGTCACAAAGGATTTTCGAGTTAAAATTTCAGCAGTAGGGGAACCAGCAGCAGATTATGTGATTGGAGACATGATAGCCAGTCCGAATATGATTCGTTTGACAGGCTCTAATACACAGATAAGCCGTATCGAAGAAGTTGTGCTTCTTGTGAATGTAGATGGATTATCGAGTGAGTCTAAAGTGACAGGAATTCCAGCAGTTTATGATATGAATGGTGATGTTGTAAGTTTAAATAAAGTTACAATGAGTGCAGAAACGGTTACGGTTACGATTCCTGTATTGCCAACGAAAACTGTAAAAATTTATGTAGATACTTTTGGAAAACCAGCAGAAGGATATGAAGTTTCTTCGATTTCTTATCAACCAGAAACCGTAACGATTGCTGGCGTGGCAGAAGATATTGCAGAATTAGAGGCCGCTTTATGGTATTATTGTGATGTAACAGGACAAAGTAGTACAATTGAAGAAAATATTGATATTTCTTCTCTTTGGAATTCTAATTTAAAAAGTTTACGTTTAGTAGATGAAGAAAAATTAGCAGTTACTGTAGAATTTAAGCAGTATGGAGAAGCTTCCTTTGAAGTTTTACCAGAAGATATCAAAATCGAAGATTGTCCAAATGGGATGGCAGCCCATATTAAAAGTGTAATTCCAGAGGAAGTTACAATACATGGAAAAGAAGCAAGACTAAGAAGGTTAACTTTTAAGTCTCTTGCTCCTTACATAGATTTGAGCAATTATAAAAAATCTGGAACATACTGGATAGGAGTGAGTTTTGGAAACTTGATGGATTTTGTGGTACAAGACGAAATTCTTGTCGAAGTAGAGATAGGTGTAATTGTGGAAGAAAATGACACGACAGAATAACTAGGAGGAATGTATGTTAAATTATAAAAGATATCAAAGAGTTCCGGTATTACATATGCCGGATAGACAGTGGCCAAATAAGGAAATTGAAAAGGCACCAATTTGGTGTAGTGTAGACTTACGTGATGGAAATCAAGCATTGATTGAGCCAATGGTAGTGGATGAAAAATTGGAATTTTTCAATTTGTTAGTAAAGCTTGGATTTAAGGAAATCGAAGTAGGTTTTCCATCTGCTTCTCAGATAGAGTTTGATTTCTTACGTCAGTTAGTAGAAAGAAAATTGATTCCAGATGATGTCACAATTCAAGTATTAGTGCAGTGTAGAGAGCATTTGATTGCTCGTACTTTTGAAGCATTAGAAGGGGTAAAGCGTGCGGTTGTGCATATTTATAATTCCACTTCTGTGTTACAAAGAGATGTTGTATTTCATGCAGATAAAGAAACAATCAAACAGCTTGCGATTGATGGTACTAAGATGGTACAAAAGTATGCGAAAGATTTTTCAGGAGAAATTATATTGGAATATTCTCCAGAAAGCTTTACAGGAACAGAAGTAGAGTATGCATTAGAAGTTTGTACTGCGGTTCAGGATGTATGGCAGCCAACACCTGAAAAGAAGATTATTTTTAATTTGCCAGCTACGGTAGAAATGAACACTCCAAATGTATATGCAGACCAAATTGAATGGATGCATCGCAATTTTAAAAATAGAGATAGTATTATTTTAAGTGTTCATCCACATAATGATAGAGGTACTGGTGTAGCAATTGCAGAGCTTGCCCTGCTTGCGGGTGCTGACCGTGTAGAAGGAACATTGTTTGGTAATGGAGAACGTACTGGTAATGTGGATATTTTAACAATTGCCTACAATATGTTTTCTCAAGGTATCAATCCAGAATTGGAAATTGAAAATATTTCAGAAATTATTGAAGTGTATGAGCGTTGTACAAAAATGCCAATTCCAGCAAGACATCCATATGCAGGTAAATTAGTATTTACTGCATTTTCTGGTTCTCATCAGGATGCTATTAATAAGGGTGTACAAGCAATGAAGGAGAGAAATAGTCAGTTCTGGCAAGTACCATATTTGCCAATTGACCCATCGGATATTGGTCGTGTGTATGAGCCAATTGTTCGTATCAATAGCCAGTCTGGTAAAGGTGGAGTTGCCTTTATTATGGATACTTATTTTGGATATAAATTACCAAAGGGAATGCATAAAGAATTTGCCGATAAGATTCAGAAATTGGCAGAAGCAAAGGGTGAAATTGCTCCAGAGCAGATTATGGAAGTATTCAGAGAAGAATATTTAAATCAAAAAGCACCATTGCGTTTTAGACGTTTAAGTATTGGAGAAAAACATTTAGAAGATAATAGTGTAGAGACAGAAATTACATTAGGTTATGAGCATAATGGTGTAGAAGAAGAAATGAAAGCTTCTGGTAATGGACCAATTGATGCAGTTTTAACAGGTTTACGTAAAAAACTTGGACACACATATAAGGTATTAGATTATACAGAACATTCGCTTGGTCTTGGGGAAAATGCTCAAGCAGCTGCTTATATTCAAATGTTAGATACTGAGACTGGAGAAACTACATTTGGTGTAGGTATTAGTTCGAATATTACAAGAGCATCTATTCGTGCGATATTTAGTGCTATGAATCGTCTTCAGAAAAAGGCATAATGTTTTATTCACTTTTGGAGGGAGTAGTGAAAAACTTATTTTTAACCTTTAAAAAGTATCATTTTTTATTATTTCAACTTGTAAAAAAGGATATTAAACTGAAATATAGAAATTCGTATCTTGGGGTGTTTTGGACATTATTAGAACCATTGTTGACTATGTTAGTTTTAGTGCTTGTATTTTCAGCAATGGGAAATAAAACAAAAGATTTTCCTGTGTATATTTTGACAGGACGATTGATATATTCGTTCTTTTCTAATACGACAAAAGCAGCATTGCGTTCTGTAAGAATCAATGCCAATATGATTAAAAAAGTATATGTACCAAAATATATGTATCCATGTGCTAGTGTAATTTCAGGGTATATTATGTTTTTGATTTCTTTAGTAGTATTGGCATTGGTTGTGATTGTACGTGGAGTACAACCAACATGGCATCTGTTGGAGGCTGTTTTTCCGCTTGCGATTGTGTTTATTATGACACTTGGAGCAGGACTATTATTATCTTCAACAGCTGTCTTTTTTAGAGATATGGAATATCTTTGGGGAGTAGCTTTGATGCTTTTGATGTATGCTTGTGCTATTTTTTACCGAGTAGAAGATATTGTGAATGAAAGAAATCAGTGGTTATTCCGATTGAATCCATTGTATGCAGTGATTGAAAATTTTAGAGATGCTATTTTTGGAAATCCAATGAATGTACCTGTGATGTTGTATTCTCTTGTGTTTTCTCTTGTGTTGTTTTTTATAGGAGTCATTGTCTTTTATAAAAAGCAAGACCGCTTTATTTTGCACATTTAAGTAACATAGGAGCAGAAGGAGGAACTAATGGCAGAACCAGTATTAACCGTAGATAATGTTAGTGTAAAGTATCGATTAACCGAGCAGAAAGTAGATGATTTGAAAGATTATCTTATCAAATTATTTAAAAGAGAATTAAGATATAAAGAATTTTTAGCATTGCAAAATGTGTCTTTTTCTTTGGAACATGGAGATAGATTAGCTATTTTAGGGATGAATGGAGCAGGAAAGTCTACATTATTGAAAGTAATAGCAGGAGTATTAAAAGCTTCTGAAGGCTCTGTGACAAAAAGAGGAATGGTAGTCCCGTTGTTAGAACTTGGGGCAGGATTTGATATGCAATATACTGGTTCAGAAAATATTTACTTGTATGGTGCAATGCTTGGTTACTCTAAGGCATTTTTAAAGGAAAAATATCAAGAAATTGTAGAATTTGCAGAACTTGGAGAATTTATAGATGTACCAGTAAAAAATTATTCTTCTGGTATGAAAGCAAGACTTGGATTTTCGATAGCAACGATTGTAGAACCTGACATTTTGATTTTGGATGAAGTGCTTTCGGTTGGAGATGCAAAGTTCCGTAAAAAGAGTGAAAAAAAGATTATGGATATGTTTGAGAAAGGAATTACAGTGTTATTTGTATCTCATAACGAAACCCAAGTAAAAAATCTTTGTACAAAAGCGATTTTGCTAGAGCATGGAAAGATGACAGCAAGTGGTACAGTAGAAGAAGTTTTACCAATTTATAAAAAACTAACAGAATAGAATATATTATTACAAGAGACTTTAAGCTAAAAAAACTAGCCTACCAGTAGAAGAGTGCTTCTATTGGTAGGCTATGTTTTGTTTAACGACTTGGTCTACTGAAACTGCCAAAACCGTTTTCTTGGTTTGTTGGAGTTGGAGTTAATGTTGGTGTAGGAGTAATCATGTCTGTTCTTTTTGCTAGAGTAACATTTAGTGTCACTTCTTCATATTGACCGTTGTTGATTCGTTGTACTTTTAATTCAACGGTTGTTCCATAGCGGTAAGCGGAAATTGCACTGACTAATTGGTCTGCAGTTGTAATTTGTACTCCATTCACACTAGTGACGATATCTGCGACATAAATACCTGCGGCTTCCGCTGGACTGCCTTCTTGTACAGATACGATATAGGCACCCGTTGGCCATCCGTAGAAGGAAGCAATATCATCTGTAACTGTTCTTGTGCTAACACCCAAGAATCCTTTTTCTTCTTCTGTTAGGGTTTCACGGTTCATTAATTCATTTAAAATTGGAGTAGCACGGGAAATTGGAATGGCAAAACACATACCTTCTACACTTGTATCTGCATATTTCACAGAGTTAATACCAATTACTTCGCCTTTGGTATTAAAGAGTGGACCACCACTATTACCGCCATTGATAGCAGCATCCGTTTGTAATAATACCATAGTATTGCCGTCTACTGTTACTTCACGGTCTTTTGCACTGATATAACCAACCGTAACGGATTGACCATAACCAAGAGCATTACCAATGGCAATTGACATTTCTCCAAGGCGAACAGAATTAGAATCGCCAAGAGTTGCTACACGAATTTTAGAAAGGGTTTCTGTACTAATCGTATCTAATGGAACAGCAATAATTGCTAAGTCTGCAATAGAATCCGTTCCTTTTATGGTAGCTTCTAAAACGGTATCATCAATAAAAGTAATTTCAATTTTGGTTGCATCTTCAATTACATGGTTGTTCGTTGCGATTAAAAGTTCTTTTTCATTGATTCCAACAATAAAGCCAGAACCACTACCTTGGCTTTCTCTTTGATATTGTTGTCCCCAATAAGAATAGGTAGTTAAAAAGGTACTCTTTACAGCAACCGTAGCTGGCATATTTTCTTCTACAACTTGTACGACAACACTTTCGGCAGGGCTTTGTACACCTTCAATTGTGTTGGTAGAACCAATCGTAATATTTAATGCAGTGCCATTGCCACCTGTGGAAGACTCAGTAGAGCCAAAGGATTTTTCTAGTGGGGTCATATTAAGTGTTTTTGAACCAATGTAATTTACACCAAGGAAAGTGATTCCTGCAATAAGACCAAAACAAGCAGCTTTTGTTGTCCATTTGATTAGTTTTATAAATTTGGACTTCTTTTTCTTAGGAGGTTCTGGTTCTGTAGCAGTATAAAAAGAAGCAGTATTGTCATAAGTGTAAGTATCATATGTTTGAGCTGTTTGTTGTGTGTTGTTTTCTGTTTCTTCTGTTACTTCTGTTTTTTCTCCTTTTTCATAACGATAACGGTAAGGTTCAGAATAAGTAAGTTCTGTAGAAGTAATTTCTTTGTTGTCTTCTACATGGTTATTATTTGTATTAGGAATAGAGTTATAAAAAGTATTGTTTTCATCATTCATTAGAAATAATCTCCTTTCGTATATATAAAAAATATGTTAATAGTTACGATATTATTTATATAAGGTTTCCATAAAAGTGAAGTCAAATAGAATGGAAACGTTTGTTGTAGTTTTATATTATCAGCCTTTTGTGTTTAGATTGTGAATAAAAACCGTTTTTTTTGTTAAAATGCTTGTTGCTTTCTATAGGAGTATGCTAAAATAGGGGTACGTCATTTATTATAGAAAGAATAGAGGTTAGTTATGATAAAAAATCATCAAAAAACGTTGAATCGAATCCATGTAATGATAGATTTAGTATTAGTAGTGCTTGCTTATGTTTTAGCTTATGGCTTTCGATTTTTATGGTTAGGGTGGATACCAAGGTTTCATGAAATACCAGGAACGTATTTGTCATTTCAGACTTATATCAATTATTTATGGGTAATTCTTCCGGGGTATCTTATTATTTTATTGAGTCATGGGGTATATCGGCCACAAAGAAGTGCAGGGCGATTTTTAGAGATAATGCGTATTGTAAGAATCAATATTATGGGCATGATTTATATTATGGCTTTATTGTTCTTAGTGAAGGAAATTGATATTTCCCGTTGGTTTTTAGTATTTTTCTTTTTATTAAATGTATCTATGGAATTGGGATATCGATTTTGTTTACGGTCGATATTACAAAAGATTAGAAGAGAAGGTTATAATACAAAACAGGTGTTGTTAATTGGATATAGTAGAACAGCAGAAGGATTATTAGACCGAATGAAAAGAAATCCTCAGTGGGGTTATGAAGTATTAGGCATTTTAGATGACGAAATGGAAGTAGGTACAAAATATAAAGGCATTCCAGTGATAGGAGGTTTATCTGATTTAGACCAATTATTAAAGGAACATACATTAGACGAGATTAATATTACAATGAAGATGGAAGACTATACAAGGCTTGCAGAAATTGTAGCTATTTGTGAAAAGTCAGGGGTGCATACGAAGTTTTTGCCTGATTATCAAGATATTATTCCAACGATTCCTTATATGGAAGATTTAGAAGGACTTCCAGTAGTGCATATTCGTAAAGTGCCTTTAGCAAGTGATTTAAGTCGCTTTATGAAGCGTACGATGGATATTGTTCTTGGAATGGTTGCTCTTTTGATTGCAGCAATTCCAATGCTTATTATTGCTATATTGATTAAATGTACTTCCAAAGGTCCTGTTATTTATAGTCAAAAAAGAGTAGGCTATCATAATAAAGAATTTTTAATGTATAAATTTCGCTCTATGGAGATGCAAGAGGAAAGTAAAGAAAAATCAGCTTGGACGACATTTCGTGACCCAAGAGTAACGGCTATTGGACGGTTTATCAGAAAGACGAGTATAGATGAACTTCCACAGCTTTGGAATGTGTTAAAAGGGGATATGAGTTTGGTAGGACCAAGACCAGAACGTCCTTTTTATGTAGAAAAATTTAAAGAAGAAATCCCAAGATATATGGTAAAACATCAAGTGCGTCCTGGTATGACAGGATGGGCACAGGTCAATGGTTATCGTGGAGATACTTCGATACGAAGACGTATTGATTATGATTTATACTATATTGAAAACTGGACACCATCGTTTGATATTTTAATTTTATTTTTAACGGTGTTTAGAGGGTTTATCAATAAAAATGCTTATTAAAAGTGAGGAAAGACAATGAGTGATGATGTGAATAAGACAGATGATAAGAAAGATGGATATGAGGATATTTGTTATATTTGTCGTAGACCAGAAAGTAAAGTTGGAAAAATGGTAAAGCTTTTAGGTAATATAACAGTTTGTTCTAATTGTATGCAAAAAACATTAGATTCTATGTATAACGGTGGTGGATTAGGAAATGTAGATTTTATGAACTTTTCACCATTTATGTTTGGTAATATGGGAGAGATTCCACAAAGTCAGAAATTAAAGAAGAAACAGCCAAAAGAAAAGAAGGCAGAAGAAGAAATCCCAGAAGGTATGTTTGATATTCGCAATTTAAAAGCACCACATGTTATTAAAGCAGAGCTAGATGAATATGTCATTGGTCAGGACAAAGCAAAAAAAGTAATGTCTGTTGCGGTATATAATCATTATAAGAGGGTGTTTGATAAGACAGAAGATGGTATTGAATTAGAAAAATCCAATATGTTAATGCTTGGACCAACAGGAAGTGGTAAAACATATTTAGTAAAGACATTGGCAAAGTTGTTGAATGTACCACTTGCCATTACAGATGCTACTTCTTTAACAGAAGCTGGTTATATTGGTGATGATGTGGAAAGTGTACTGTCTAAATTGTTGGCAGCAGCAGGAAATGATGTAGAAAAGGCAGAAAAGGGTATTGTTTTTATCGATGAAATTGATAAAATTGCGAAAAAGAAAAATGCACATAATAGAGATGTTAGTGGAGAATCCGTACAACAAGGCTTATTAAAGTTACTAGAAGGTGCAGAGGTAGAAGTACCAGTAGGTGCAGGAAGCAAAAATGCGATGGTACCTATGACAACAATGGATACGACAAATATTTTATTTATTTGTGGTGGGGCTTTCCCAGATTTAGAAAATATTATAAAGCAGAGATTGACAAAACAATCCGCAATTGGATTTTCTGGAGAATTAAAAGACCGTTTTGATGATGATAAAGAATTACTTGCAAAAGTAACCGCACAGGATTTAAGGGATTATGGTATGATTCCAGAGTTTATTGGACGATTGCCAGTCGTATTTGCACTTCGTCCTTTAAATAAAGAGATGTTGATTCAAGTATTACAAGAACCTAAAAATGCTATTTTAAAACAGTATAAGAAATTATTAGCGATGGATGAAGTAGACCTTGTGTTTAATGAAGGGGCGTTAGAAGCAATTGCAGAGAAAGCGTTGGAAAAGGATACAGGGGCAAGAGCGTTGAGAGCGATTATTGAAGAATTGATGTTGGATATTATGTATGAAATTCCAAAGGATGATTCGATTGGACGAGTGACAATTACGAAGGAATATATTGCGAATAATGGAGCACCAATTATTGAGATGAGGACGGGAGCAGTGCCATTATTAGGTGTAAAATAAAAGGTTATGCTTAGAAATCCTTGTATTTTTATATCTGTTTGGACACGCTCTCGCTCGTAGCGAAACGTAGCAGTACTAGGTTCGAAAAGACCTCACTAAGTACTGACGTTTCTAAACGGTTCGCACTAGATATAAAAATACAAGGATTTTGCCAAGGACCTGAATAATGATAAAAAAGAAGAACGTTCTTTCTGTTTATATCATATGTTAATAATAG
>CALAEX010000100.1 GCA_937891165.1 uncultured Lachnospiraceae bacterium
TTTATTTATTCTTATTTATTTATTTTATTTTCTGTTTGGGCTTCGCCCTTACTTTAATTGTTATATTTGATTGATTTTCTATTTTAATTTATTTTTATCTTACATTTATTGATATTATTTTTTAATTTATTAATATAATATTGAAATATTTGATTTAAAATATTCTAATATTAAATTTAATTATTTAATATTTTTTATTAATTAAATTAAATTTAATATTTTAATTTATTGAGTTTAAATTAATAATTTAATAATTTAATTTGTTTGGTTTAAAGTTTAAGATTTTTAATTTAAAATTTTATTATTTAAATTTTATCTACTTATCTTACTTTATCTTTTTTATTTTTTCTCTTATTTTCTCTTAATTACTTTATTTTATTTTTCTTTCTTTTAATTTCTCTTTTCGTTCATTATTACTTTTCTTTATTTTTTTTATTTTACTTTCTTTTATTTTCTCTTAATTACTTTCTTACTTTTCTATATTTTACGTTCAAGTTATTCAAAATTAAATTTCATTTTCATTTCATTTAATTTTGAATTCGATATTTTTCACCTATATTCGTTCAAGTTATTTAAAATTAAATTTTCATTTTATTCAATTTAATTTTAAATTCTCAATATTGCATTAAAATTTAGATTTTAATTTCATTTCATTTTACTCCATTCAATTAAAATCTAAATTTTTCTCATACTTCTACTTACTTCCATGATTCCCTCCTTTTATTTACTTTTCTTTTTCTTTTCATCTTTTACTTACTTCTATATTTATCATTTCTTTTCATTTTAGTTTCTCTACGGGTCCATCATTTTCAATATTTTTATATAGAAAAATAAGTTTTCTTGGAAATTATAATAATTTGTGATTCCAAAATATTCTGCCTTAATCACAAATATACTTTGAGAAAATTTATTTACGACATTATAGTTGTAACCATATATTATTTTAGTGAAGTATAAAAGAAAGGATGGTTTTCATATCATGGGAAAGAAAATCAAAGGTACTGAAGATATTACCTCAAAAGACTTTACTAAAAAATTAAATAAGCAATATCAGGAGATTATTGGAGATATTGAAGATATTCAATATAAGATTTATCTTGCTGATAAAAAGAAACAAAAGAAACAAAAGAAAAAAATGAAGAAAGGCAATATTTCTTTCTATGAGCCTAGGAGTAAGAAAGCTAGAGTAAAAGCTGCAAACAGACTTACATCAGGGGAATTTTTCCACACTCTAAAAGAAGTATTTTCAGGAACTTTCTTAGAAGATTTAAAACCCATCATCAAAACTTTAGCAAAACTTATTATGGTATTAATTACTTCAATTCTTTCATTAGATATCATAAAAACAAAAATTTCTACAAAAGCATTGAATCGTATTGATACTATTATGGGTCTTTGTAAGAGTTTTGCATAAGTTATGTATTATGCTGTAATCAATCCTAATGCAAATGGTTTGGATCAAAAATTAATAGGGTATCATGAAAAGAAAAAAGTGGTAACGCAATATTATTATTCGTTGAAAACTTTAGACGATGGATATAAGTATAAACTTGTAAAATGTAAGAAAAAAGATTTGAAGAAAATTTCAGACTATCAAGACCATTATCTTATCCGATTTGGAAGAAATTATATTCCATCTATTTATTACGAAATCGCAAAAGAAAATATTTATACCGTATTATTTGAATATACACATACTATGGAGATTCTTCAACGAATTTTTGAGTTAGAAAAATTAACTCCAAATGATAAACGGATTATTGAAGAAGCTATCTTTATTGTGAATGATCAATATGAGAAAGAAAAAGACTGTGTAATCGATCCAAATATGATTGCTCATATGAGAGAAATGTATGAGTCATGGCAGCAAAAAACGATTTATGCACAACCATTAAATGATGATGAATGGGTGGATTTCTTTTCTGTAAATGAAAGTTAGAATTTTGGTTCTAACTTTCATTTACTAGTAAAAGTGGTTTTATAATTAAAACGTTTAAAAAACATTTTTAAACCCTGACATTTTTCAATAAATAAAATACTAAAAATATAAAATTCATAATAAAATGTACATATTCCTATAATTACTAAAGTACATTAGAAAGGAGTAAAAATGGCGGAAGTGCATATGATAAAAGAGGGCAAGATTGAACCTTCAATAAAGGGTACTATAGATATCGAAAAGAAATTTGAACAAACCCAAGAAGAAGTGAAATCTATGCTTACCGTTTTATCGGAAATGAATTCTTTACATAAAGAATCAAATGAATGTATGAAACTACTCTATATGAAAATAGAGAAATCGGATAAAGTTTTAAAAGATATTAAAAATTCATCTGAACATACATTAGAGCAGTATATGGTGGATAGAATAACTGCACAAAATGATATAAGTGATATTAAGTTAGAGTTGTGTAAGATTCTTCACAATCATAGCAAAGAAATAGACACCATTATACTTGCACAAACAAATATCCAGAAAACCTTAGAGGAAAATAATGAGACTATTATTACGATGAAGAATCAAATAGATTTAGAACTTGAAAAAACAAGAGATAAAATGCGCACACTTACAAACAGAATTTTAATTAGTATGGCAGGTTCTCTTGGTGTTATTGGAGGATTATTGATTACTCTAATCAATACAATTCTTAATATGGGGTAGATGTAATGATAAATGTAATACAAAATTTAACTATTCTCTCTCCACCAAAAGGATTTGAATTTGTCTTTGCATTAGTGCTAATTTTAGTAATGGTTACCTTATCAAAACTATTTGATCGTGTAGTCCGTTGTAATACGATAATTGATTATGTGATGAATTGTATATCAGTCATTATTTTTATGATTATATTATTCTTCATCATAGCAAATATGGTAAGTTATTTATTTCATGGATTAGCACATATGCTTTAAAATTCCAAAGAAGAGAGATTTTGGTATGAAAAATATAAATTTAGTATATTTTATCATTTATGATAAAACTAAATGGAATGTCTACAAAGGAAAAATAACAAATAAATTCAGTTCAGGAATATATGAAATTAATGAATTTGAAAGTGATAAAATATACTTGATAGATCCAAACAGAGTCTTTCGAAATAGAATAGAATCTCGTAAAAGAGCCAATATTTTAAATAGTAATCGAAAGATTAGAAAATCTAAATTTATATAGAAAGAGGTGTTACAAATGATTTCAAGATTAGAAGAATTAAAAAATAAATCTACTGGACTTTATAAGTTAATCGTTATTGTCGGTAAATCTAGATCTGGTAAAGATACATTGGCTAGATATTTAAATGAGTTGCATCATATCGAGCCTATTGTATCATATGCTACAAGACCAAAAAGAGAAACCGAGAAGAATGGTCGTGAACACTGGTTTATTTCTCCAGCTGATATGACTGAACTTAAGAAAAGTCCAATGCTTGCATATACATATAATGCCAAAACAGGGCACGAGTATTGTGCAAGTTTAAAAGATTTGAAGCCGGACACATGGTATACTTATATTTTAAATCCAAAAGGATTATACTATCTCCTATCTAATTTAAGTGATAAGGTATTTATTCATGTTATCTATGTAGATTGTAATGAAAAAGATTTACGTAAACGTGGAAAAGATAGAGGGGAAGCTCCGGAAGTATTTGAGAAAAGAATTGAATCTGAACGAGATGAATTTGATTACTTCTTTGAAAATTACAAATATCTTATCAATGGGCGTATAGATACATCCATTGTGAGTTTCAATGAAATGTATTGTGTTGCTGAAAATATATTTGAAAAAGCAAACCAGCATTTCATGAACTATAAAGACACGTTTATTAAGGAATGTAAAATTGTTTCCGAATTCAAAGAATCTGAACATGTTTATGTGGATGGAGTAAATCATTATGATTATTTCACTCCATGTAAAATTGTAAAGATTATTGATGATGGAAAGAAATTTTTAGAACCCTATTACGTATTAGATAAATTTCCAAATACTATCGTACGTGATAGGCAACTTCGTGTAACTCTTAATGAAAATGATAAATGGAGACTTTTATACCACAGGGTTCGTAATTGGTGGAGAAAAGTAACAGGAAAGGAATATTACTAATATGAATATTATTTGTTCAATGACAGTTAGGGAAATGAAAGATGCACAAAAAATCTTAGAAGACAATGGGATGACATCCATTGTCATTAATTTTTCCAAATTTGCAATGATTGAAAGACCTTATACAGAGGAAGAAAAGAAAGAAACTAACGACAAATTCTTATTAGGATATGATGGACTTTGTAGAAATAAAGGGGTAAAAGAACTTACACATACATGTATAAATCCCCATTTCAAAGAAGAATGTGTTGAAGAAATGGAACGTCTTTGTGAAGAATATAAAGATGATGATATCGTTATCTTCATCAATTTCAATGCATTTGCTCTTAAATATCTTGAAGAGAATGAAATCTGGTATACTATGTGTTATCCAGATAATTCCATGAAAGAAGAAATGATTGGTAGAGAATTTATCTCTCAACTGAATGATTATAACAAAACTGAAACCATAGTAAATTATCGATACTATACAAATACAAAATTACTTTTTGAAAAGTGGGACGATATTATAATACATTTTAAAGAATATCAATCTACTACATGTGAGAAACTTGTAATGTTTCCTGGAGATAGACTTGGAAATGTTGTTTTGAAGATGTTAAAATCATGAGGTAAATGATTATGAAAATTTTAATCGGAATTGGTTGTATTGTTGGCGTACTCGTTGTTGTTGGTGTAAGTGGAGTAATCCTGGTAGCAGGAGCTAGACACCTTATCGACGAGTTAAACGCTGAGATTGACAGACGCTAAGTTTAAGCGTTAAGAAAGGGAAATGTAATGAGTAGAACTGATAAAGTCGTTCTTTCAATACTGGGTGCATCTTCTATTGCATCCAGTATTGTTTCTTTTGTGTTTGGAACTTTAATATATGATGCACCACTTACAGAATGTAGCTTCTTTGGACCTATCATAGGATGTTCAATTTCTGTTGTTAGCATTATTGGTGGTGCGAATCTACTATATATGTGTAGAGACAAAATAGAAGATGATGAACAAGATGATTGTGAAAATACAGATGTAATAAAAATGATCACACCTGAAGAAAAACTGAATAATGAAAATAATCGTAATCCTGAGAAACACGAATCTCATATGTATATGCAGATAAAACTTGATGAATTACGAAACAAAAATATTCTAGTACCTGTTGGAAATTATACCATGATGATTGCTGACTACGATAAATTCATTAAAGAAATGAGTGAATTGAGTAGAGACGAGGTGGACTCTTTATTACACCTTATACAGAAATCCATTAATAACGAAGAGCAGTTTTCTATCATTAAGAATAATATTAAGAAAGCGACAGTCTGTGATTTATGTATCGGTGTGACATCTGATTTACAGGAGTTATACAAAGCATTTAAAGAGAATAATGTCTTTACTATATCAACTCATAAATATAATGGGACAAGAACTTACCACTATGAATATCAGAATGATGTAGATGAAAAATATTTTTGTTATAAAGATGATGTCGTATTATATAAACCTATTAAAGATATTACAGACGTAAATTCTCTTTTAGTATTAGAATATGCTCGTAATAAAGGTTATATCACTTCATTCAAAGGTCGATTTAAATTTACCTGCAATTTTAATAGGGGTGACGTAAGAAATATTCTTAATTTTATTAAATGCCAACTCCAATATGATGAACATCAAGCTATTGTGTACTTAGAAGACTTATCAAAATTTACAGGCAAAAGTGTAGATACTGCATGTGATGAATATGCTGAAGCTTTGGCGAATGAAGTGAGATATTATTATGAATATCCATAAAGAAAAGGATGATTAAATATGTTAAAAAAGAAAATCGTTAATAGTATTCATGCTATTAAAGAAAAGAAAGTATTTAAAAGTCTTGATGAAATCCATGATATAATTAAAGATGGATGTATTATTTACTATTTAAAAGATGTTGATGATGGTTTTGAAATGTCTTTTACTAAATTTGAGAGAGAACCAACGAAAGAAGAATTAATTACTAAATGGAAAGAATACGATGGTGGAAGAATCCTCAGTATATTATTTGCAAATAATTTCTTAATCCCAAGAGGATTTGGAGATTGTGAAATAAAACGTTCTCATCATTTAGCAAGATTTATTGGTGATAAACCAGATGAAGTTGGTGAAATGATTCTAAATGAATTAGATGGAAGAGTTCCAGAAAGACAATATCTGAATTTAGTAAGCGAGATTAAACGATATCAGTATCAGAAAGCTCTCACAAAGAGAATTCGAAATAGTAAGAAAAAGAAATAGAATAAAGAGTAGTGAAATCAATCACTACTCTTTATTTTTTATATTAATAAGTCATCTAAGTCTACATCACTAAACTTAATAACGTTATCATGGAATTTTTTCATGTTTAAGTTGGTAAGAGCATTTCCAATACGGGATGCAGATAATCCAATAGCTTTGGTTTCAAGCTTATAATAGAATTCTCCACCACAAATATTACAAATTTCACCCTTTTCTGTTTTAACACAAGACATAGGACTTCTAAGTTCTACCAAATTTCCAATATATTTACTGATATTCTCTCTGGTTAATAATAATGGTTTACCATTCACCATAATATATCTATCAATATATTCTTCTGTAATACGAATAGGAATTCCTCGACGTGTTCCGCAGTTGGAACCTTTATCCCCTAAAAATTCTGTCTGACATTCTGCAAGTAATTTCTTTGATAAATAACCAGAATCTTGAGTTCCACAAGCCTTCATTTACTACCTTATATCACTATAAGGATTAGACTATATCATATTTATATTTATCTTTATAATAAATATAAATCTCTCTGTTTCCATTTCTGTACTCTACTCAGTTCTTCTTATATTCTTCATATAAGAATCTTTTCGATAGTCGTTGAACGTTTTATAAATCGTAAAGTCATATTTTTTATTGATATATAATTTTCGTGTAAACAAATAATAGTCCGGTTGGAAAGGAACTTATAACTTTCGCAATCTTGTATAGCTTACTGTAACGCGAGGTAAGCACTATTAAATATATACAACCGGTATACAAGAATCGCCAGCCTGTGTGCGTAAATCACAGGCTTTAGGATTACGTGGCAACGTAAATCCCGAGAGGCTCATCTAGAGGCTGCTCCAAACAAAACCTATGTAGAAATTAAAAAACATATGGGACTAGCCACCCCATACCACTTTAACAGACGGGTGACAGTGGAAGCCCGAGCAGCCCTTGCATAGGAAAAAAAGAAAGGAAACTTTCTTTTTTTTATTTTTTTACGATTTATAACTTCGCTGCTGATTGTCTACTTAAAGAGTTTCCAGCAATTAAGAGAGTTTTCAAAATAAAATATTTTGCCCCAAATATTTTAGGGTAGGCTCCCTCAAGAATTGTATTTGATGAAATTGGTATATCTTTAATAGCAAGTCCATCATTTAAAGAGTTTTCAACGACCTCAAATTTTCCTTTTGCTCTGTTAAATACAGCCCCTCTCATAAGAGCAATATTCTTATAGTTGTTTCCTAAACTACCACGAGCACCAGAATTATATAGGTCCATACCAATATCATCTTTAAATACTTCTTTGGTTTTATCAAGCAATTGCTTTTCAATATCTGCAGTTACTACAGCATTACCTGCTTTGATTTCTTTTTCGTATTTTTTGAATAATTCATCTTTTAGTTTTTGAACTTCTGGATGAATTTTAATTGTATCTGGTGTGAAAGATGGTGTTACTAAAGCATGTAACTGAAGTGTAAACCAGTCCCTCGTATCAACATATTCATACATTTGATCTGAAGTAAATCTACCATCTAAGAGTAAAGTTGCAATAGTTTTTTCAATACTATCACCTTTCTTCATAAAGGAACCTTCGGTAAGTTCATGATTGATATATCCGAGTTCTTTATGTAAACCAGTTTTTTCAAATAATACTTTGTTTGTGATGTAACGACCAATAGTCGTTTCAATAGGTTCTTTATTATTTAAATAATATCCTACCGGAATAGTCATTCTATCCTCTGGTTGATACTTTGGATAATAACCATCTTCATGTTTCATATGCCCAAATAAGTCTACAAGATATTCGAATGTAATATCTTTGGGATCTTTTTTGATAATTGGCATCACATCCACTTCTTTAATATACTTATTATGAACTGATGGATTTTTTGTCATATTATAAAGAGTCTGAATAGATTCAATTTCAACATAACGAACGAAACTTCCTGACATGTTAACGAAATATGAGGGTCTGTTAAGAATTTCCTCACATTCAGCATTGGCTTCTTGTGTCCATACGATTTTGATAGTAGTTTGATCACCGTCATCATTTCAAACCACACTTTTTATCTGTTTTTTAAATAATATTTAGTCTCCATGTTAAGTCTCCTTTATATATTTATTAAATAAACGCTAAGATGAATATTATTTTATTCTTTATATTGCTATAAAGATTAGACTATATCTTCATTCATATATTCAATTATAGAATACATGAAGCCTCCCGTTTCGGATTCCTCCTACTCTACTAAGTTCTATATACGTTGTTCACATATATATCCTTTCGATAGTCGTTGAACGTTCTCTTTATTAAAAAGAGCTTCGCTGCTGATTGTCCTTTACGGGTTTCCCAGCAATTAAAGAGGTTTAAGGTGACCATGACGGAAGTTTAATCACCATTTAGACCTGGTAGATGACTATTGGAAAATGCTACAGAATCGATGAATAATGTAGCAATCTTATTTTCTGGCATATCCAAATCAATTACCGGATAAAATTTATATACTCTACCATTTACCTGCATTGGTATTGTTTTAGATGTACTAAGAACTGAAATTCTTGATACAAAAATACCATATTGATCTGTTAACGGATAACGTGTGACGATACAATGTTTATCCTTACAAGCATCTTCACAAGCCATATAAAACACATCAGTCCATGTCATTTTACGAGTCATAATAGAAGATAATTCTTCTCTACTAGACTTATCAATACGAGTTCCGTGAAAAATAAGGTATGAAGTCTTACCATTTTTCAGAGGAACTTCGATTGGTTTAAATCGAGTGTCTGGATCTTTGATGTAAGAATTCATACGTTTTGTAATTTCTTTATCTGTAAATACAGATTCTGGACTCATAACTTCTACAAGTTCAATCACTTTGCCAGTTTTAGGGTCGATAAGATTCTTTGTCGGATTTTCAGAAAGTTCTCTTTCAAAGAAGTTCTTAACCCAAGCCATGATAAAAGGCTTACATAAAGATAGTATGTGTGAAATTGGAAGACCTGAATTTTTTAAAGAAACTTGCAAATCTTCAGGTTTATCTGCATGAAATGACGCAGCTGTGATAACAGCACGTGAACAGAAGTCGACGTTCTTTCCCATAAGATATTTACGAAGAAGTCCATTCTTAGACTGAAGTTTTTCTTTAAAATAATCATAAGTATCTACCAATAATTCCTGAATAGCAAACTGAGATGAATACATATTAAAATCAAATACATCGTTTTCTTTTAATATGGAAGATAAACGAATTGCATTTGCATAAAAGTTATTTATCTCAGGCACATTTCCACCACTACCGGAAGAAGTCACATCTCTATAAAACGGAGGAATAACAAGTAATTTAGTCATGAAAATTTCAGACTTCCTGCATTTCGTAACTACATCAATTCGTTCATTACGTGCAGGTGAATTTGTATATTCCCATTTGATTTTTGACCAGTTATCATATAAGAATTGGATACCGGTCTGACCATGATTCTCATCAGATAAAGTTAAATGACCTTCTGAATTAATGACATAATAAGAAGTACCACTTACGATTTTTTCAACGTTTCTAAAAAATCGTTTGATGATTTTATAAACGTGAGGATGGAAGAATACATGACCTAATTCTATATAAGCGAAAGTTTCTTTTCTATCCTTAGGATTCATTCCAAAAATTTCTGTGGAAAATAATCCTTCCGGATGTGCCGAATTACCACGCTGAAACATAACTGGAGATTTAATCTCTTTTAAATAGTTAACATCAGCGAATTCATCAGCATTCAGTAATTCTACTTTCAAATTCTTCACCTACTTTCTTTAAATTTACTTATAGGATTTAATTTAGTGTTTTGGGGTTTGATAAATACCGTAAAGTAGTTTATTCTTAATGATATATAATTTTCATGAATCAAAGTAAATAATTGATTCATAAAACTAAATAGTGACCCGTAAAAAGTCAGAATAAATCGGGTGCGGAACTTGATAGAAGTTCTAAAATACTATCAAAAACTATCAAAAGAAAACAAATGAAAGGGCGGACTTATATGGTCTGTGAGGTGAAAACCATGAAAGAAAGAAGAAACGGAAATATCAATGCAACTGAACTTTGGGTTCTTGGATGTTATGTTGTAGGTCACACTGTAATCGTTACTAATGCGTGCAACTTGCTTGCTAAAGGTACTACAAAGCT
Organism: uncultured Lachnospiraceae bacterium; assembly: GCA_937891165.1. Classification (GTDB taxonomy): domain Bacteria; phylum Bacillota; class Clostridia; order Lachnospirales; family Lachnospiraceae; genus SIG299. The sequence goes on from CALAEX010000100.1 coordinate 10,543, forward strand.
TTCTGACAAACATGAAGCATTTAAGCTTTATAGAATCACAAAAGGTTCTCTGAAACATGGAGAGTTCAATGAAAAGAACTATGCTAAGTTTCAAAAGATTTTACAGGATGAAAGATGTTATATCGAAAATCATCCAGAACAATTTATTCAGACACGTCTTAAACTGAGAAACCTTCTTCAGTATATCGAGAATAAACTCGATCCAACACTTACTTCTGGAAAAGTTGACCTGGACATGGTTCAGGCTGCTAAAGAGTATGGTAAATACAGATACGGTATTATGACTGGAAAGATCTTAGACAGTAATGATATCATAGACGTATATAGCTGGGTTACTAATGAAAAAGCTTATGAGCTTGCAAAAGAAGAAGAAAAAGAATTGAATGAAAAGAAGAATGCTGCTATGGAGGAAATGAAACGTAACCTCATTAATGTAGGAGCAACCGAGGAACAGATTGATAGTATTATGAAATCATTAGATGATTGCTTTGGCAATACAAAGAACGTTGAATAATTAACTACGGGGCTTGAAATATAGCCCCTCTAAACAAAAGAGAAAGATGAGGAATTAAAAATGAAAAAGAATAACATAAGAAAATTTTATATAGCAGTTGTTGCAACATTCATTATTTCTGGATTTGGAGTCAAGACAATACAAAAGGTACAGGCGTTCAATGAGTACGAAGCTAAATTGGCTGAATACGAATTGTACTATACCAATATAATGGTCGAATATGACCAAGTGCCACAAGAAATATTCCGTGAACTTTGTCATAAATATCCAGATACATACAATTATAAAGTTGCAGACTGGATGTTTTGTGTTGAATATATGAACAACGTAGACCTGGACACTGTAAAACCAGGACATTACTTAATCGTACCATATCTCAATGGATCCAGTAGTAGAAAAATAAAATAAGAACTAGTGAGATTATCACTAGTTCTTATTTTTTATCTTTTTTATAAAACTTTTAATCGTTTTCTTATGTTCTATGTCATAAATTTCTTTTTCTTTTTTCATATAGTTTGTAATGGAATTTATAATAAATTTTTTCTTTGTATGTGTGTATTTTTCCTTTGTTAAATATCCAGCTTCATACATAGATTCTATATACTCCGGAATTTTGATAAAATCTAACTCTGTTATTATCTCAGACATTAAATATTCATCTAAAGAATCTATGTTAAGAGATATATACTTTTCAGGAATTTTGGATTTAAATTTTTTATTAGCGTATAATCTCATGGTATATTTTTTATCCTTCACAAAATGATTAGAATTATTGTTTTTTAGCATTTAACATAGTAAAAAACACTAGCTTAAGTTAGACGAAAGGAGTTAACAAATCGTGGCTATAAAAGAAAAAAATATGTCCGACAAAATTGAAGATCTAACTCCAGCCGAGAGAAAAGAATTAGATTCTATCTATGCAAATGTAGATGGAATGATTAATCAGCTGGAATTATCTCTTTATGGGACAACAAAGAAAAACGATCATGAAACTCTCATGAATACGTTTAATGATATATTAAAAGATCAAATGAATGGTCTTAATCATACATCAGGTTCTGAGGTAACTAGTTTTATGATGGACCTGTTTGCAAATGACAAACGACTCGGATGGCAGTCTCCAGATATGGAGAGTTTTTTAAATTCTGATGATGGACAGATTCTCTCATTTATTTCCGATGCTTATAAGAATAAGATGCTTAAGTATGCAGACCTAAATGAGATATCATCCCAGTTAATTGAATTAAAAGAAGCAATCGCGGTTATGAGAGACGCTATCGTATCTCCAGATTTAACAAGCGGTGGAATTTCTAGAGATATTGATTTTGATTATGGTAGCGATGACGAAAAGGAAAGTAATAAATCTAGATTGGAATTTATGGAAGAAAAATTCAATCTTCAGCATATCGTTAAGAATCATATTGTTACTAAAACATTAACGTTTGGTACTTACTATGCTATCGTTATTCCATATTCTAAAATCTTTTCAGATTTCATGAATAAAACTATAGATCCAATTAATGGAACGAGTTATCTTAATGATGCTCGAAATTCTTTTGTGGAAAAAGCTATTTTTGAATCTGCTACAGAACGAGAAATTTTACCAGGTGGTAAGAAAGTTGATGATATTCTTACTGAAGCAGCTCATGATTTCTTAGGTCAGTTTTCTACAGATGAAAAACAGATGATGTATAAAGTTCATGTAAATGATACAAAAGCTTATACAGAATCTGAGCTTACAGAATCTGTAAAAAAAGAACTAAAAGGATATATGGAAAATATTACCGTATGTAATGATTTCAACCCATATAATGTAATTGGAGAATCAGAAGAAGCTCTCAAATATTATTATGATACTTTTGGCGAAAATACAAATCTGTTTACTTCTGTTATGGAAGGAAATGCAGAAGATGGTATGTATAATGCAAAGAGTTTTAAGAAAGCAAAAAAGAAAAACGAAAAGATGTTTGAAACCATCTCTGACTGCTACATCGAAGTTGCTGACCCAATGCATATGTTGCCATTTAAAATCTTAAGATCTAATATTGGGTATTTCTTTGTTAGAGAAGAAGATTATAAAGTAAGTAACGGAATTATGACAAGTTCTACTTATTATAATAAGTATCATAATGAAGGTAGACATAAAACCTTAGTTGATACTTTGGTAAATCAAATTGTAATGAGTTTTGATAAATCCTTTCTTCAAAAGAATAATGAACTGAAAGAGATTATTGCAGAAGCTCTTACTTATTATGATTTGAATAGTAAGAGGGTAAAATTCCAATTTATTCCAAAGGAGTATGTATGTGAATTTAAGATTAATGAAGATGAAAAGGGAGAAGGCGTATCTATGATTGAACCATCCCTATTCTATGCTAAATTATATCTTATGCTTTTACTTTTCAAAATTGTATCTATTATTTTATACTCTAATGATACAAAAGTTAACTATATTAGAACTTCTGGAATTGATAAAAATATATCAAATAAAATCCAAGAAATTGCTAGAGATAAACAAAATCACAAAGTAAATATCATGGATTTAATGAGTTATACTACACTTCTTAAGAAAATAGGAAATGGTACAGAGATGTATATCCCTATGGGAAGAGGTGGGGAACGTGGATATGAAACAGAGATTTTGCAAGGACAAGAAGTTCAGTTGAATACAGAACTTATGGAACTTTTAAGAAATTGCTATATCTTAGGTTCTGGTGTACCAGCAGCTATCATTAATTACTTAAATGAGGCGGATTTTGCAAAATCGATTGAAACTGCAAATACAAAAATGCAAGGACGAGTAATGAACTATCAGATTGACTTCAATGGTAATATTACAGAATTCTATCAAATGGTTGCAAAACATTCTAAAACATTTGAGGAAGATGAGTTGATTGAATCTATTTCTGTAACTCTTACCCCTCCTAAGTTTGCGAATAATATTATTAAGAGTGAATCTCTTAATTCATTTGAAGCAATTAAAGTATTTATCTTAAACTTATTCTTTGGTGAAAATGCATGGCAAAATGATCCATCTAAGATGGTATTGGTAAGAGAACTTACTAAGAGATTAGTGGATAAATATTTACCAATGCTTGATATTAAAGAAGTGGAAGATTGGTTTGCTCAAATTGAACTTGAAGCAAAAGAGGTAGAACTCGACCCGAAAAATAAAGCTACAGATAATATTGATGATATTGGAGATATCGGAAATATGGGTGGTTTTTAAACTTTCTAAGATAGAAAGGATCCCGTACATCTTTTTGGATGTACGGGATTTTGATATTTACTTTAACAAGCAAAAGTATCAAAAATAAAAATTATGAAAATAAAACAACTTTTGTGAGACTTTTATTCCCACGTCTGCAGGTATATTTATATAATCAGAAAATCTGATTATTACATAAACGTTATTAATTTATAGAATAAAACCGTATATTATTTTTATAGATAGAAAGGAGTGATTGTATGGCATGGTATGCACTTTATAAATGGTATAGACCGTGGTCAAAAAGAAGATATCCAAATATGGTGTATTGGTATAAAGAATATGTATTGAAAACACCAGAGCAAAGAGCGTATGAAGAAAAGAAACGGAAAAAAGAAGCAAAACAGGCAGCATATAATTTACTAGGTCTTACAAGGATAATGACTTCACATATGAGTGATAATCCCTATATGCAAAATGTAAACCATAAAACAAATAAAATTGTAAGACAGATAATCGATATGGTCGATGATGATTAAGAAAGGACAATAATATGTGGGATAAAAGATTTATTAGCAAATCATTGAGATTATATATGTGGAAAGTAAAGAAATCAAATCATAGACATGGATTTACATGGAATGATGAATATGAAGATGAAAATATACATAAAAATGGAATCATTGTATGTTGGTTTTCAGGACGTTCTATAAAAGCACAGATGTTGGTAGAAGCACTTACTTATGAGACATGTGAAAAAGTTGATTTTGCTAGAGCAGCTGGTAGAATTCATGTAGATACTTTACCAGAGAATGTAGAACAATGTAAAGAATACTTATCGAATTCAAAATGGATGAAGAAATTTATACAACCTTATGAACTCGATATGTGTAAAAAATATACTGATGAAGAGCAGGCATATATTGATGCAAAGAATTCATATTATTTGGAATTTATTTAAAAGATAAGAAATAGACTAGCTACATTTGTAGCTAGTCTACTTTTTTGTTTAAACTTCGGATAACATACCAGTTTTCATATCATACTTGGTTTTAACTCCGCTGTCTTCTTCCATAGTAAATTTAGGACAGAATTCAAAGGAATCCATAAGTACTTGATATTTATCGATTAACTGTCTTCCGATTGTATTAATCTGTGGAGATTCATACATTGTGCATGTAAAGGAAATATCCATTTCTGCAATACTAGCTTCACCTGCTCTGTAGTTAAGATGATCCATCTTAATAGAAGTTGGGAAGCAGTTAGCAAACATACATGCAAATTCAACACCAGAAGATTTACCAGTTCTGTCTGTAACAACATACCAAAATTCTGCTGTATGGTTAGACTGTTTTACATCAAGGTCTACACCATGATATGTAGCGAAACCGGACTGTAAGTCCATAACGCCAGAAATCCAGAAGTGTAATACTTCGTTCATTGGTCTACCAGAGAATTCATAAGTAGAAACTGTGAACTGGTTTGTGTTATTTTTAGCCATTGTTGGGATAGCAAATTCACGACCAACGTAACCGCCCGTGATTGTTTCACTTGTTACATCAATATCATTGATACCAGAAACCCCTGTGTTAGCATATTCGAGAATATGTTTGAATTTCTTGGTCTGTTCAGGAATACCTTTTTTGCTATCCAATAAGAAGGTGGGCATACGAGTCATGAATAATCTCGCCTTACCTCCAATGAATGGGTCGTAAGATGCAAGTACATCATGGGTTACGTCCAAACCGCCTAAGAATAATGCATATTTTGTCAGATTAGTATCTGTATGTGCTTTAATATTACTCTGAATAGTTGTTGCCATTTTTAATTACCCTCCTTCCTTATACAGTATAGTCTCTTCTGTTTACATCGATTTCGATAATACCACGTTTCATCAATGTACGGAATGTAACATCAACGTAGCAGTGGATAATCTGTCTGTCAGATTCCCATTCAGTCATATCGAATCTAATGTCGAAGGATTGTACTAAAGTGCCGATAATGCTTTCATATTTAGCCATTTCAACCTGTCTAAATGTAGCACGTTCGGAAGCATTTGCAAAATTGTATAAGGAATCGAAAATATCTTTTTCGATATTTCTCTTGATATACAATAAAACATGCATATTGGACTCTTCTGTTAAATCAGAATTGATGTCCTGAGCTGTATTCTGAATACCACGCTGGAATTCATTTTCACCAATTGCTTCAATGTAATTGATTCTCATATTGGTGAGAGCTTCCATTAAATCAGACTCATGTAAATCAATTGCCGGTACAAGAGTATTCTTTGTATGGTCTTTGATTCTTGCAAACGCTTTTGCAAATGGAGTCTGAATTCCATGTTCTTTCCAGTGTACTGGTAAGTATCTTGCGATATAATAAGTTGGTGTTACTTCCACTTTTCTCTGTGTGAATGGGTCTCTTGTATTCCAGCAATGACTGTTTAAAGAAACGATTCTGTTAGCAAATACACCACCATAGAGATTTTCTAATCTCTTAAGTGCAGCTTCAGAGAATGTGTTATATTCACATCCTGTGTCGATGTAAACCAGAGCATCATTACGAGCGATAGCAAACTGAACTAAAGAAACTTTAGTTGTGTAAGAGTAGTTTGCGTCAAGTAAGTAATCTGCTGGGATACGTCTGGATGCTAAGATAGATTTATCTAACAAACCAGAGAATGCTTTTGCATAGTAAACATCTTCTACGGTGGATTCACCAAATTTCAGATGCTGAATACCAACTTTAACAGCTGCATTAAATCCATCAGCGTCAACTTTTTCTAAAGCACCATTGATAGATTTCTTTGTAGTTGGGTCGATGAATGTAGAGAATGCTCCATCATAACCACCATTAAAGTAAACTCCAAGAGCATCACCCATAGTGATTCCATCAACATCATCTACAACTGGATAGCATTCACTATCCGGAGATACTGTCATGTAATAGTCATAAGGAACAGTAGAATTCAATTCTTTTCCAAAAAGAATGTCGAATTCATCTCTTCCAGGGATTGTAAGTTCAATACCTGTTGAACCTGCAAGTTCTGTTAAAAATTTAGCATATTCGTCATAAATGACATCAATACTATCTTCAAATACATGAATATCAACAGGATATTCGCCTGCATCGTAATCTGTGATTACATCATTGATTAACAGAGACTGGTTGTTAACAACACAAGTAGCTAAGCTACCAACATAAGTAGCAACCTTTTCTACACCATTTTCAGCTGACATAATTTCAAAGGTATAGATTTTTCTAGAGTAGTCTTTTTCATACTCTTTATTTTTTGTGATACGCCATTTGTAGTTGTTTCCATAGATACCACGTCCTGTAGAACAGAAAGATACTAATGGTACACATGTCCATGTAGAACCATCGATATCTGTGCCATCAATGTCTTCTACAGAAGCATTGATAAGAGTAGTTAATTTCGCTTTTGTTGTAGCAGCAGCGTCCACTCCCTGACCTGTTAAGCGATTTGTTATGTTGTCTACTTCAGGTGCAAAATGTTTATTTCTAAACATTACCTGGAATACTTTTTTATTTACTTCTTTGGTCGTTGGTGTGATTCCATCATCACCATAAACTGGATTACCTAACTCGTCATAAACTGTTTCAGTTAATGTAACGTCAGCAGTTCTGTAATATGCATAAACTGCAGAGTGAGCGTATGTCGCATCATCCGGCATAAGTCTCATACAGTAAACAGATGTCAATTCGGAACCAAGAGAAGCATAAGGCATCATAAGAGCCTGACCATATTTCGCATAATTTGTTTTACCGAAAGTATTAGTGAAGCCCTGCTGATCTACTTTTTTAATAATCTTATTGTCGATACCTTTATCAGAACGGAACACATGAATAGTTTTGATACTATCATCTACTGCTGTAGAAGGAGCATCATAGATTTCTGTATTGTCATAGATAAAAGTCTCTACATGAGGATGTTGCCCCATCGGAACAATCTGAATTGCAGATGCCATGGTCTAAAGCCTCCTTTAAAATTTTTTATATATTTGTTTCGTTTAATAAGCTGTCCTGAGCAAGAACAATTACATCTTAATTACCTCTTCGATAGGAGAGAATTGTTCCTGACCTTTTGTTCGTGCACGGTTAACAGATGTTGTAATCATACTATCCATATCCTCAAAAGTAATCGAAGCGAAAGTGGATGCATATTGACAAATCTGTCGGGTTCCAACTGCAGTGTAATTGTATGGAGAAACGGACAAGTCTCCTCCATAGATTTTTGAAAATGGTTCAGATAAGTTATTTGGATTTCGGTAGTTAAGTCCAACCACCAATTCTTCAACTTCAGGTCTTACACCAAAATTAACTTTATTAACAGCTTTATTCTTTTGGAATATTGATGCTAATTTGTCATAAGGAATACCAGTAGGTATTTTTCCTCCCATAGCCATGTCTAAGTACTGAAGTGATGATTGGGCATCCTGAATGATTCTAGAGTTCATCATCTTAGCACCTTTGTTAAACTTCAGAACACGACAAGGAGTACTTCCTATAGGTAATTCCACAATTCTGTTTTCGGAATCATAAACATACACAGTGATTGTATGTGGTTGATTCATGATTCTGTAATTCTTTAAGTTTCCTTTTTCAAAGATTCCTACATAGAATAAACCAAAAGTTTCTATATAGGAGGAAAAGTCAACTGCGAATCTTTTTGATTGATCAAAGAATTCAAGAGGAATATAAAACTCCATATAATCTGATTTCAGATAAACAAACTCTTTGTCTTTACTGAAGTATTCAGACATAATTATGGTACCTTCCTTTCCTTTTTAGTTGAACTTAGTAAACTGTTTTTATATATGAAATGTGACAAAAGATGAGAGAAAGCCTTAATTAAGGCTTTCTCTCTACACACATTTTAATGATGGTTGTAGGGCGGCGGATTGAACCGCCTATTTATAATCGGATCCAAGTGATGCCCTTACCATCTCTAACCCAAACATTCCTCATCGGATATGCAAAGCCTTAGTCTCACTAAGGACGCTGACCTTTCTCTTTGTCCGTCGAAATTCACCTGTATTCGACACCATGGTCATTGTTACTTTGAGTCACTACGCTAGTGACCTTTGGATTATACGCTTCTGCATTTTTAAAAGTAAGTTCGTAAAGGTTTGAACTCGCTATCCATACACATGGTAGCAAAGCCCAATGCATACAGATGCACTGCAAAACCTTACTTCATACGAACCATTCTTTATCGCATTAATATATATGTTATGTTTTAAATTTAAAAAATATATTATTATAATAGATATAATAGAAAGGAGAAGTTAGATGAAAGACATTACCAAACAAGATTTACTAAAAGCGAGTAATATTATAAGAGGAAATTCTTCTAGATATTCTTTTAGTAAAGAGAGTAAGTCGAAAAATAAACTTTATCTTCTTATGGAAGAGAGAGAAGAATTTTCAAAGTTTAAATCAGACTTATTAATGGCTTTTAAAATTTTAAATGGATTACCTGTATTAGAATCATTGAGTGATGATAGTAATATTATTATTGATGATACATTGAAAACATTTGCTATCCGTAGTGGTCTTTGGAAAGGCAAAATGGAGTCTGTTCCTGTAAATAGTATTATCTTTAAAGCCAGATTTATTAGTAATATGATAATTACGATAGATGAGAATATCATTTATATCGTATCTTACCAATTGGAGAAGAAAGGTGTAAAACATGAAATACCAGAAACTTTATCGCTTATTAAACAAATTAGAAGATGTGTTGCGGATTTTATTACTGCTTTTGTGTATAATAAAAATTATCATTATACGCTTTCTAAAATCAATGAACTAGTAACTGTAATAAATACGTCTCATAAAATGAATGTGGAACGATTGGAACATAATAGAGTTGTGGTAGAAAAGCAATTAGTGAAATTAGATGAATCTTTAGATGGAGGATTCTTTTCACCAAAGGTAGATGACTATATTATTATGCATAATCTTTTACTTACCGCATTTTCTTCTGTATTAGGTCTTGATGTGAAAAAGACTTTTATGGTAAGCGAAGAATACACCTTTTCCAATAAAGAAGGGACAAAAGAGCTTATCAGTACATTAGGAGAAACAATTTGGAAACGGAGAAATATTCTTTGTGTAAATGAACTTATTGGATATCGATGGTTTATAAATTCTCTTCCAGATATCAAATATAAGTTTAAAGATATTAATAGTCATGAGTATTTACGAATTGGGTGTAGGGCATTAAGTTATATTTACTTTATTGCAGATTCTAAGAGTTTAAAAAAATTAATTAAGAGACTGATTTATTAGTCAGTCTCTTATAATAAATTATTACACCAAATACATAAATGTAACACTTTTGGTGAAAATAAAACTAATAAGGAGGATAAACCCATGAGTGATAACATGACAATGGAAACAGTAGATATGCCTACTGCTCCTGAAATGACAGAAGTTGTAGTTTACAACAGAGATACTGTAGAAAATGTATTAAAAATTTTAGACACACAGACTCCGGTAGTCGGTATTGAAACAATGCGTAAAGTGGTTGAAGTATTTGACATCTTAAAACATGAAGGTTCTGTGCAGCAGGCGGCTGTAAATCGTGAAGGAAATGAATCTGAATTTGTTGATCCTGGATTTGTACCAGACCTTGGTCCAACTTTTGCAGGTGAAGGTGATGTGATGTATGATGCAGATGAAGAAGCAGTTGATGCCGATGAACCATGTGATGTAGAAGAGTCGAGATCATATGATTATGTACCACCGGTTGTTGACGCAGAGGCAGATGAAATTCGTGAAGCTGAAGAATAAATAAGAAATCAGGCAGCTATCCCTAGGTAAGAAATTACCTAGGGAATATTTTATGTCTTAAAGGAGAAAACCTATGAAACCTATGACTGAAGAACAGATTAAATTATTAAATGGACTTAGTACTAACAATACAGTTTATAAAGAGTAATCTAATGATTACTCTTTATCTTTTAATTCTTTAATACGATTAATAATTTTATCTGCATGAACCTTTAATTTTTCAGCCCGTTTAATATCTTTTTTTGTAGGTTCTTTAATTTTTTTAATATCATTAAGTTCTTTTTTGATATCTTCTAATTCATTAACCAACGCATCAATATTATTATTTTTCTTTTTACGTTGAATAGTTTTTGCTATTGCTATAATCGATATAACAGCAGCTAAAATTGCGGCTATTTGTTTTGGAATATTTTCTTTTTGTTTTAAATAGTCAGACACTTCTGCCACATACAAATAAAATTCTTTCGAATTTGCCCCAGATGCACTCAGAATTTCCAAATCTTTCAAATACTCTTTCGACCATGTTTCTTGTGGTTTTCGCTTCACCTCATAACAATTAAAAGCTTTCTCTCCATAGCGCTTCGAAATATCATCTAGTTTTTCTCTCACTTCATTTTGCTTGATATCTCCTTTCATTATCTGAGTTATTAATCTAACTTGCTCATCGGACCATTCCATTATAATCCCTCCTTTATATTATTTATATATTTGTCATTTTACCTGAAATAGTACCAAAAAACATTATACTTAATATGAATTAAAGAAAGGTGGACGAAAAGAATGGAAACTTCATTATATACAGAAGCTGCTATGTCCGACTCTTTCATCTATGGTCTTTTAAATTCTTCTAATGAATTACAGACAAGAATTATGAAAGCGATTAAAGAAGGTGTCGTATTAAATAAAAGCTTTATCGAAGAACAAATCATTCAGATTGACAAAACCAGATTATCTCCACTTGCTCCTAAAGTTTTAGAGGCTTTTGAAGACGGGGTTATCCGTTTAGTTTATTGGAAGTCTACTACACAGAAAATGACAAAGACAATTCCATTTGTTGTTCATAGAGGTGAAAAAGGACCAGTTGTTAGTATTTTTATAAGTTCTTTTGGAAAATTGGTAGCCGATGAAAGTCAACTTGATATTCCATTTAAGAATTTATACACTTTACTGGAATCTGCGTACCTAGCATTACAGCTCTTTATTAGAGAGCAGGTGTTTGAAAGAAATACAACTTTAATGAAAATTTCCAATGAAGTTTACACAAATATGTTTATGCGTGTTTTAAATAGAGATTACGCATTAAGCATTGATATACAGCTTCATGATAAAATCTCTTTTGTTATATCTAAATTCTTCTTAACTAGAATTTGGCATATGACAAATACAGATATTGCAGCTAATTATGCATTACAGGTAACTACAGAAAAGAGAATGGATTATCTCGAAACTTTATCTGAAGAATTTGATAAATCTAGTCCTCAATCCATCGATGAATTATTTGCTTTTTTGAAGACGGTATCTCCTAGATTAGAGAATCTTACAGTTAGATACTTTGTGGAAAGATACTTAAATACATATGGTGGTTCGGCAGTTCTTTCTATTGACTACTTACCATATTTATTTTTCTGTATCGAAAATACCATTATGGGTTCTTTCTTAGTAAGTCAGAATACTCTTGGTGATATCGTTAAGAATGCAAAAGATATTAGAAAGTTCTGGGCAGAACTTGTTAGAATGGTTTAGGAGGTAAATGAACTATGAAGAGTTTAAAACAATTATTTTTTGTAGTTAGAGATAAACATACAGAAACGATTAAACCCGGAATCTTATCCGTTCTTGCAAGAGCTACTTACTTTCCAGATGGAGAAACTCTCCTTACTAAATGGGAGAGAGATGTGAAGAAGAATATCGAGATTAAATGTACAGATGAAGTGGCTACCTATGAAGATAGTACTTATCGTTGGAACTGTACTAAATTTGGGAATAAGTCTTTCACGATCTCTGGAAGATTTAGACCTAATATAGATAATATTCCTACGGTAATTGATAAATCTGGAGAACAAACAGTTCAGGCAGGTTCCCTTGTAATAACAAGATTTGATGAAAATGGAAATCCAATTACAGAAAATATCCCATATGGTAACACTGGAATTATTGAACAATATAGATTTCCAATTCCAATGCCTGCAAAGTTTGCAGAAGATTTGAGATTAAATATAGCTTCAGCATCCATTAATATTACAGAAGGTTCTGAATCTCACTTTATGTCAAAGCATACAATTCATGATTGCTTTACAGAATATAAGAATGGGATTCTTTCAGTTTATGTAAATCATTTTAAAAATATCGATTCTATTGACTTGTCCGAACTTCCTTATATTTCTGGAGACTTTAGTATTACAATCAGTGGATTATTTTTATAAAAATGAATTAACAAATAAAGTAATGCGAATGCATATAAAAATTCCAAGAAGAAGTATTCAAGCTTTTTCATATTTGAAAAAATCATTAGGGCGAAGTGTATGATATAGGAATTGGTATATTCCATCCATAAAAAACACTTCATTTCTCCTTAGGAATTATTTGAAATTTGAGAACTAACCTCGATCGAGGTTAGTTCTCATTTCATTATTATACAAAGTCAACTTTAAATTTTTGACCAAATTTATCTACGCCAATCATGGTAGAACGGTTAATAGATACTGTATCGATTGTAGACGGAAGTGGATAATCATAAATAACATCACCATCTCCGTTATAAGCAACAAATTCTTTTTCTTCAGTTTCTTCATTATACAGAATCCGAATTTCTACTTTCTGATTTTCATATTTCAGATATTTTTCAGCATCATCACTTCTACTTATGTAACCTTCTGAATTTCTCATAAAGTCATCCATATCTCCAAAGAAGTCCTCACCTGAAGACACATCATCAATACCATATTCTCCACCGCCATAAGTGCCATTTAGATTAGCACCCATGATTTGTTTTAAGTAACCAGCTGCAAACTGACCTTTATCGGCATCATCAAGAATACCATTTTTGGCAAATTTTTCTCTTTCTTTCATATTAAGGTCTGCAATGGTTTTCTTAGTATTTGCAATTTCTTTAATAATATCTTTAGATAAAGAACGGGATTGATTAATCGTAGTGATTAAATCTGTTGTGAATTTTCCAACTCCACGAGCAGAAGATTTCTGATTTGTTAACTGATCATATCGTTTCTGCAAAGAAGAAGTTAACTGTGTTTGCTCTCTAAGTAAATCTTGATAAAGACTGATTTCTTTTTGATAATCTTCTGTATAGTCTTTTGGACCATCTTGTTTTTTCTTCTTTTTCTTTTTACCTTTTCGTCCACTATTGTCAAATAAAGAATCTAAGTTTTTGAAACTCTTCTTCTCTACGCGAAGTTCTTGTAGTGTATCCAACCAACTATAATCAAATCCTTCATCAGAATCGATAATAACGGTTTCTTTTTCTTTTTCCTCAGCCTGTTTTAAAATGGATGATGGTAAGAAAGAAGGCATATCTAAAGAATCTAAGTCTCGTAAGGCGTCTTCTTTTCGATATCTACTAGGGACGTATTCATCCTCATTATCTTTTCTACCCATATGCTTCACGATTCCTTTCCTATCGATTCATCGATAAATACCACGGTAGATTTTTTACCAAGATTATTTTGTTTTGGGATAATAACTGACGGTATTAAAATCTCACCTGATAATAATCTTGTAAGAATAATTTCCTGATATTTCGGCATCTGTGGATTCATGTTTTTAACGAATTCCATATATACTGGAATTAAGCTCATAGAATCACCTACTCAAAAATAATAGGAATATTATATCTTACACAGATTTCATGTTCAATACAACATCCTCGTCTTTCATCCCATCCGGAACCGAAAGCTGCAATATCAGCTTCTGATAACTTATCGATTGACATTGCTAAAAATTTTACCGGGTTATTTCCATCATATCCTTTAAAGAAAGTATCCAATACTTCAATATCGGGATACATACTTTTCGCTTTATCGATAATTGCTTTTCTTTCAGTTTCGATCTGCTCATCTGTTTTGTTAGCCATAGGCTGTGATACAAACAATTTTTTAGTCATAATTTTATTTCCTTTCTTGCATAAATCATTAATTTATGGATTTGTTTTCATTATACTATTCTAGTATCTAATTCACAATGAGATAAACCTTAAAGATTATGATAGAAAGGATAGTTTGTGTTATGAACAGACCAATCCCTAAGGACAGAGCTATGCTTTTAGATGTCCAATATGTAAAGGAGAATTATAAAGAAGGTATTCCAGATGTATTATATTTGGTTTGGAAAGATTTAGACAGCTTAGAAAAACACGTTACTACAATTCCAAACCCACCAGTGGATATCTACTTTGAAAAACCTGAATATCGAAACACACATCTTGATGATTGTGGTGTTCCATATAGTTTAAATTATCAATATCTTGATCGAGTTTTTAAAGTACAAACTCCATATAAAGATATTATTAAGACTATCGTAAATGACGGTGGTGATGGGCTCAAAGCACAATATGCGGATATGTGTAAAACTCGAAGATTTCGAGAAATGAGTGAGTTCTTAAAATACCCTTTCGTATATGGTGCAGATTTAGATGTGAAAGCACTATATCGTTATAAGTGGATTAAAAACTATGATAATAATCTATCTAAGCCAATTTCAAAAGCCTTCATGGATATAGAAACAGATTTCTTGGATGTAGAAGGTGTGGCTGACCCAAATACTTGTCCTATAGATTTAGTAACACTTGTGGATAATGACGAAAATAAGTGTTATACATTTGCTTTAGTTGGTCGTGAATATGAACCAAGAGATACTAGTAGAATGTCACAATCGGAACGCGATAAAGAATTATATAGAAGAGAACTTCATGCTAGTAGATTAGGACAAGAAATTGAACTGATTGAAAATCAGGATAAAATGAAAAAAGAACTCCATGAAATGTTTGATGATGTTTATGGAGTGTTAGATTATAAATTCTTCTTTTATAAAGATGAAAAGAAGATGTTAACTCATATCTTTGAGTTAATTAATAAACGAAAGTTTGATTTTGTTACGTTTTGGAACTTCGAATTTGACGTAAATTATATTTTTCAAAGAGCAAAAGTGTTAGGAATAGATCCAAGAGATTTATTCTGTCATAAAGATTTTCCAGTAAGGGAATGCTATTTTAAAAAAGATAATTTTCATTTCGATATTAAATCCAAAACGGACTATTTTTATACAACCAGTTATACAAATTATACTTGTCAGATGAGAACTTATGCTGCAATTCGAAAAGGACGTTCTGAAGTTCGTTCCTTTTCGCTTAATTATATTGGTAAACAGGTTGTAGGAGATGCAAAAATAGACTACGGTGAAGAAGGAAGTATTAAATATTTCCCATATAAGAATTATTGGAAATATTTCATTTATAATATTAAGGACGTATTATTGCAAAAAGGAATTGAGAAGAATACACAAGATTTGGAAAATTACTATGTAACTTCATACCAAAATATCACTCCTTATGATTCTTGCTTTAAACAAACCGTAAAACTTAGAAACTACCAATACTTGGATTATTTAAGTAATGGTATGGTTCCTGGTGAAAACATTAACGTTACTCCATATGGAAGTAATGAAGAACCAGATGACGAAGATGACGATGATGATAGTGTAAGTGGAAAACGTAAAGTTGGATTTGAAGGGGCATTAGTAGGAGATCCAAGATTGAATCTTCCTACAGGAATGGCTTTATATGGAAATAAGAAATCGAATAACATTTTCCAATATGCAATCGATATGGACATGTCGAGTTTTTATCCAAGTACAATCTTCGCAATGAATATTGACCCGTCAGCATTACATTTCAAAACGATATTAGATGCTGGTCAATTTGATATTCTTGGTGGTGATAAGAAGATTAATACTATAACACATCTGAGAACGCTTCCAAAAGAAGCATCTGATTTTCATGATGATGTTGCTAAGGAAGCTATGGATAATTTCCAAACTAGAAATTATATGTCTACAGGACATAAATGGTTCAATTTACCACCAATCGAAAAATTGTATAAAAAAGCTTGTAAGAAATTAGGAGGACCTAACGTTGCCTAGTATACCAGATTTAATACAAGATATAGAAAAACGAATGGTTGCTTTGGGTTATGAAGATTTTGAAGAACTTTATAGTCCAGACCATGATGCTAAATCTTTAGCAGTTCTTAAAAGAAGGCTTATGAATGAAGCTAGAGAAATGAGAGAACTGAAAAAGAAGAAATCGAGAATTCCAAAAGGTTTAAAAGATATCTTAAGTAAGTTGAGTAAGATATATAAACATGACCTTTATATCTATAATGCCAGATTTATTATTCCAGGAAATACATCTCAGGAATCATTAAAAGGACGATTTATCGTTACTATGAAAGATGATTATGTAGAATTTATAGAAATGATTTGCCCTCGGGATACTATGATTTATATCGAAGATATTTCGAAATTAAAGAAACTAATAGATGTTTTTCCTACAAAGGCGGAAGCTATATATCCAAATGGTTTAGAAACCAAAATTATCCAGATAGAGACAAATCGTTTGGAATCCTTAAAAGAAAAAATGAATGAAGAACTTGAATATATTAAGATCGATACAGAGCATTTTATTCCGTTAGTTATTAATGATGAAAATGACCCTGAAATTATTACTCTTAAAAAGAAGTTCGATATTCAATTTAAAGAATATCCAAATATAGAAGCCAATATTCAGTTATTTCCACTATATACAGAAAAAGAAAAACCATTTATAGAATTTATGTCAGATTTCTATAATCAAAATAGTGGAATTACTTTATATTATGCAAGATTTCATATGAGTCATACTTTTTTTGACACATATTTTAAAATTTTGTATTTTTAGGAGAAATTATAATGAAGTATTATAGACTTAGTATTCATAGAGTACTAACCAAACAAAAGAAAGAAATTAAAAAGATACTGGGATTTATTCCAGTATTTTGTACTAAAACATACGATGAGCCCATTACTATAATGACAGATATCATTATATTTGATGATTGGGCTCTTAATAGTAGTTATGTAAAAAATCTAATTGATGTGGCTATTACTAGATATTTAGATGATATGAATATTCCAATAGAAGAACATCCAAGAGTGAGAGATTTAGAGATTGGCTATGATAATATCCAGTTTGATCATCATGAAATTTTATTTGAAGAAATTGATCCGTTATTAATATATGAATCAAACATACTTCAGATATATAATCAAATAAATACATGGGGTGAGGAAGTTATCTGTCCTTTATATGATTCAAGTGTACAATCTTTAGATTTTTTAAAATCAGGTAAACCATTTAATTTTGTTAGTGGGTCTAATTTAGATCCAGATGATGGAAAGGTTATTTTATGGATGGAGGAAGCCGAGGTTTGTGGAACTGGATATTATATAAAAAGCAATATCAGAAATGTTATTTTTGATACTATGGAGCCAAGACAATTGTTGCCACATATATTAATTGATGAAGAAATGATGGAAAGGATAAAGAAAATAAATGAACGAGAAAGTATTAGAAGTTAGTTTAGAAAACTCATTAGCTGATAAATTAGCGGATATCGCTATTGCAGAAATGAGTGATGATGAAATTAAAAATATTACAAAACAGTGTCTTGATAAATTAGATACTTGGAGAAATGATAAAAATCTATGGAATCGTAAAGTGACAAAAGTAGAAGAAGAAATATTAAGACGATTCTATTATAAAGTTGGTGAAAGAGTAAATAAACTTCTTGAAGAGGATGAAGAATTTACAGCTACTGTTGATATGGAAGCAAGACGTATTATACGAATTTCCAGAGAAGCGGCTGAAAAATATATGGTGGAAGCTATGGCTCGTAGAATGTGCTTACAATACTCAGATTTTGATGGTCAAAAACAAAAAATGGATATGGGTGTGATTTGTAATGAACTACTATCAAATCATATGCAACATTTGCATAGTGTGCCTTATTAGAAAGGATTAAGATTATGATAACCGAAGAGTCAGTAACCAATTTATTAGAATTTATGAGAGCAAATCAAATACCAACTGATGAAGTGAGGCATTATAAGAGAGTAATGACCTACGCTTATCAGAATTTTAGGATGTATAAATATCCATTAAAAATCAATGAGCATTATATTTCTTTTGTTGCATTAGCACATGACTTAATAGAAGATGGTTATGCTACCATTGATGAGTTAATGACTTTAGTTGAGAAAACTGAAGAAAATGGTGTTTTTATTACCAGTATAATACTGGACTTAGATTTATTAACACATAATAAATCAGATAACTATCTTGAGTATATTGCTCGTATAAGAAAAAATAGTTTTGTATCTCCATCGGCATATCTTGTAAAGTTGGCAGATATTAAAGACCATTTAAGTCAGTCTAGTACATTAACAGAAAAATTAAAAGATAAGTATGTAAAAGCATTAGCAGTGCTTTTATAAAAGATATACCACTACATGGATTTTCCATGTAGTGGTATTTTTACCAAAAAAAACAAAAATATAATATCAAAGTAAACTGATAACGAGAAAGGATAAATATAAATGGCTACTTATGTAGAATTACTTGACATTGTGTTAGAAGCATCTCATGGGAAATTAAAATATGACTTTCGATCTGGGTTTGATATAGATTCCGGTCATGCTGTGAAAATAATATATTCTCTGAATAATATTAAAGTTGATGATATTGGAGAAGGGTATCAAAAGTCGAAACGAAATACAAAAACTAAAGAAGAAAATATAAATGATATACAGAAAAATATTTCTAAAAAAGGAAATATGGATCATGTTTCTCACGGTCAAAAAATTCTTGCGATTGTTGATAGGGTAACTGGTAAAAAGCTACAGTCAGCTAACGTTATTGGACCATATGCGCCATCTGTAGATTCTGGTAGTTTAAAATTAAGAAATAGTGTAAAAGAATACTATGATTCCAAAGATAAGGATTTTAAAAATAGATATATTCAATCTTTAAAAGTTGGCGATGTCGATAATAGTAAATCATTTAAAACCACACATTGGTGTAAGAAAGATACTAGCGAAAAGAAGTTACGAAATGGTAATGTCTATAAAGCAGATAATTCCAATATGAGACGTCAGTCTATGGAATCTTTAAAGTATGGAAGAGGTTCGAAACTGAATGATATTAAACCATCATTTATAGTAGGATCAG
Source organism: uncultured Lachnospiraceae bacterium (assembly GCA_937891165.1). Classification (GTDB taxonomy): domain Bacteria; phylum Bacillota; class Clostridia; order Lachnospirales; family Lachnospiraceae; genus SIG299. The sequence goes on from CALAEX010000100.1 coordinate 30,361, forward strand.
AACCAACTTATAACCACCCATCAAAAAGAGACATAAAAAGAAATCCAAATGCATATTTAAAAGAATCAGTAGACTTCATCAAACTTGATATTTATGAATCGTGGTATTCAGGAGAAATCTCTTTAGAAGAACGTGATTTATTATTACAAAATTTTTAAAATATAAAACCACTACATGGAAAATCCATGTAGTGGTAATTATTATAATTGACCTATCAATAAATCTCTTTCTTCTGATGTGATATCATTATTATACCACGATTCATAAATAGATAATTTCAAGTCATCAGCTGATTCAAATAAATTGATTCCAAGACCTTTCATTAAATTATTTAATTGAGATTTGTGAGAATCTCTTTCTTTCTTTTCTTTCTCGATAGCATTATATCTTTCTTTATTTTGTTTTTTATCTTTTTTAGAAGGGTGGTTATACAGTGCTGGTTGACCGGGCATATATGTACCACGAAGGTCATTTGCTTTAGCACCACGACCATATTTTAAAGATTCACCCTCAGTTCTACGTGGAATAGTTTCATCGTTTTTAACTTCACGAACTTTCCCATCTACGGTACGTTTTGTGGTTGATGTGTCATGATTCATCCATTTTGTGGTTTTGAATGTAGAAGAATTGTCCACAGCCCCAGCTTTAATGGATTTTACATATTTCTTTTTAAGTTCTCCACCATTAGCATTATATGCTTTATGAAGTCTATCTACATTTAATTCCATATTAGAGTGACCACTTCTGCTCTGGTTAACATAGTCACAATGTGGTCCAACGATATTTGCACTATCAAGTTTCTTCCCAGTAACTCTATCTATAATAGTAAGGATTTTTTGACCATGTGATTTATGGTCCATGTTCCCTTTCTTAGCTATATTTTTCTGAATATCTGAAACGACTTTTTCTTTACTATCTTTGGTTTTGGATGCATTCATATAACCATCACCAATGTCATCCACTTTAACCCCAGCTAAGTCATATACTATTTTTAACGCATGACCTGTGTCATAATCAAAAGCTGCCCTGAAATCATATTTTAATTTACCATGAGAAGCTTCTAAAACAAGATCTACTATTTCTGCATAAGTACTCATAATTGGCACCTCGTAAATTATTATTTTGGATTATTTTATTGTCCCATAGTATTATCGAATATTTTAGAAATATATTATTTTTGCGAAATAAAACACAAATGGAGGTATTTGTATATGGAAAAATTTAATACTGAAACTATAAAGAAAGCTATGAAAGCTGCAGAACATATCGAATTTATTAATGAGAGTTATTATGAAGAAATTGAATATAGTAAAGAACATACAACTGAATATGATGAAATGGATTGCATAGTACGACTTATAGAATTTGATAAAAGGGTAAATATTGATACTAGTAGGGTAAGACTTTTACCATGGAAGACAATCATTGCGTTGATAGAAACTTCCATGTGGTCGAAAGACGATGATAAAATTTGTATATTAAATTTTGCAGATTTTAAAATTCCAGGTGGAAATTTCTTAAGCGGTGCTTATGCTCAAGAAGAATATCTATGTCATCACAGTACATTACATCCGGTATTGGAATCAAAAAAAGAATATTATGAGTATAATAACGAAAATGTATTACATGATTTATATGTGGATCGTTGTTTATATTCTGAAGATATTATATTCTTTGACGAAAAACGAACAACGGACATTACAGCTGATGTAATTACTATGGCTGCACCATATGCTTTAAAATGTCAAAATCATTACTCTAAGAAAGAAATAGATTCGGTGATGGAGGGTAGAATAAAAGAAATACTAGCAATATGTGAAGAAAAGAAAGTAACTAAATTGATACTAGGAGCTTTTGGTTGTGGAGTATTTGGGAATGACCCATTAATGACAGCAAAAGCATTCAAGAAAGCGATAAGTAAAACAAATATTAAAGAATGTATCTTTGCAATACCAGATAATGATGAAACTGGTAATTATGAAGTATTCTTTAATGTGTTGACGAATGAATAAATATAAAACCACTACATGGAAAATCCATGTAGTGGTAATTATTATTATTCTTTTTTGGATTTATCATCCACTTTATCTTTTACTGATTTTAATTTAGATCTAATATCATCAATCTGTTCATCAGCTTCTTCATCGGAAATAAAACCTCTAGTTTCTTTTTTCTTAACCTGCTCGATTCTATCTTCCAGTTCTTTCACTTTATCAGAGTTCTCATCTTTCTTTTCATCTTTAGATGCTTCCAACATCAAAGCATATAATCTATCTAAACAACTCATGATTATCACCTCATATAATATTTTATAAATTTGTTTTTATATAAGGTTGTGAATTATAGTTTAATCCAAGGATACCAGTGATAAACCCATACAAGATCTACTATTTACATTTACTGTGATGTAATCATTCGCTTTTATATTTTTAATGCTATACGTTACCATTTTGATAGAGCAATCGGTACCTCTAGCTATATAACTATAATCATGAAGTTGAGTTGACGTACCAGAATTTATAACAAGTGATGCTATTAAACTATCGGCATTTCCTATAATAGCAGATGCAGTAATAAAGCATATTACATTTGAATATGCTTTCGTGAATTTATATGTATAAGTATTTGTGTTTCCAACGTAATTTAGAATAGATGATCCTATTTTATTAACAACGATACTATTATTACTCAAAGCATCTATTTTTTCATGTAAAGTCATACCATTTGAGTCCTTTCCGACGTTACTATTTAGCTTAATAAAAATTCTCTATCTCCCGATAAATACCGAGAGATAGAGAAAATTAATTGTGCTAAATTCAATCCCCCCAAAAGTAACCGTAAAGTAGTTTCTCTCAATGATATATAATTTTCGTGAATCAAAGTAAATAAAAACTAAATAACGTACGGTACAAAGTCAGAATAACTCCGTAGTGGACTTAGACTAGTCGAAAAGGTCAAATTTAATATTGTGGGTGGAGATAATATCAAGAGCCCAGGAGGTATATATGAAAAAAGTTTTATGGTTTTCACGACATGAGATGAGCGTGGAACAGAAAGCTGCGCTCGGCAATAATATTGAAATTTTGCAGGTTAATAAAACAATTAACTCTGCAAGAGAACTCTCTTCTGAGATTGAAGAGTGTGACATCATTGCGATTGTTGCACCTATTGGTCTACAGGCAGAGTTTCTGAGACTGGCAGGAAATAAACCAGTTATCACAGCTGTATCAGACCGTGTATTCGTTAAGGCAGAAGACGGGACTGAAGATAAAGTTCAGTTCGTATTTAACCGCTGGGAGCGATTACTTAAGATAGAGGTTATTAAAGAAACCTTTATCCCAGAAGAAGCTTAAGCTTCTTCTTTTTTTAATTATTTATACAACTATTAAATTAAACGTATGAAAGGAGGTGAGTGATATAATGGCTTATAGTGTATTGGAACTGACTAATCCAGATATCTTTTTAAATGCCTTTACAAAAGAAAATATTATTTCAGTTATGGTTTTATTATTGGTAGTGATTGTAACATTAATTTACCCAATTGACGACGGGTATGTTCGCGAAAAATCTACAAATCATAATATGGAAGATATTATTGATTGTATGACAGTATCCAAAGGATATATCGGACGACGGTACGTGAAAGATATTACATATGTAAGGAAGCTACACTCACTGGTATATGCTCAGTCATTGCATCCCGTTTGAGAAATCTTGGGGTTTAATATCTTAGCGGAATATTATAAAAATTTATAGTGATGTGGATGTTATTATATGACGAAGCTTGGTATTGACGACCCGTCCACATCTAGTGGCTACTATAAAATCGGAAGTACGCTAATACAAAAAAGAAATTATTGAGCAGATTACTTATATACAGACAGTATATTCCTTATTTAAGGCAGCGATCTTATTTAGCTTCGCTGCCTTTCTTTATACGTTTAGTGATACAAAATATTAATTATTTAGAAAGGATTTTAATAAAATCTATGAGTGAAAGAATTATTAAACCTGGTGACATTGTACGTCATTTTAAACGTCAGTGGTGTAATCCTGCTGAATTGACAAATAAAAAATATTTGTATAAAGTAATTGGCGAAGCTATACATACTGAAACTGAAGAGAAATTAATCTGTTATCAGGCGTTATATGGTGATCATCAGATTTATTGCCGACCGAAGGAAATGTTTATGTCTGAGGTTGACCGTGAAAAATATCCAGACTGTACACAGAAGTATCGTTTGGAAGTAGTTCATTCTATAGAATAAGTATATTTTTTAAGGAAGTTGAATACACTTTTCTAAATCCATAGGGAAAAATAGATGAGAAAGGTGGTTTATATAAAATGGCTTTAATCAGTGCAGAAAGATTACATCGTTGGAAATGTGTTTATTGTGGATCAAAAGATAAAAATATTGTTGCATTAAATGCACGAATTCGCGAGGAAGATATGAATGTGGTAGAACCACATGAATATGAAAAAGGTGTTAAACCTGCAGTGAAGATTGTAACTTGTTCGCAATGTGGTCATACCATGATATTTGGTCATTCTGCATTTGCAGTAGCAAGTGCACTTTCACAGTTTAAAGATTTTTCATTCGCTAAAAGTGAAGAATTTGTTAAACAGGCTCACGATATGAATCACATAGATCCAAAATGTAATCCACATAATGAAGAAAGAATTAAAAACTTAATTAAAGATAAGTTTAAACCAATAAGATAAGATACCTAACGATAAATGAAGGTTGAGAATATTCAGATTTTTTATTAACTATATGAAATGAAAAGGTAGGTTATAAAAAATTGGATATTAATGGTTTGATAAATGATGAAAGTACTTTCTTATCACAGGTTCCTGTGGCTTTAATAGAAGAAAATATTTTAACTCAATTTAGTAATCCATTTAATTTTAGATTGGATTACGTTGCTGAATTTATATCTTCATATAAATACTCTTTGGAGTTTATTGAAGATGATGATGAACTGGCAGAGCTTAATGCAAGGCATGATGAATTCATTGATTTCATGGTAGAAGTTCTCCAGAAAAAATTAGGTTTAGGAATTAATGATTTAAAAGAAATGAGTTTTGAAGAACAGGAAGATTTAATTCATTTCACATATCGTTTCTTTATTATCAATATGAAGACAAATTTCTTCAATGTGTTCTTAAACTATATTAATGAAAATAAAGAAGCATTAATTGAAAATGCTGTTAGAAGAAAAGATATTACATCACAGGCATTCCGTAGAGAAGTGACGGAAGAAGATGCAATTATCTTAGCGAACCTGTCTGATATTATGAATTATATTATGGCAGAAAATACATTACTTGTAGATGATTTTTTACGACTTTGTGAAGGAGAATCTCCATCTACAGAACTCACTTTAGTAAGTGAATACTTTGAGGACTTTATTCTTACAGGAAATTTTATTCAAAACTATGTAAGAATGCTACGAATCCCTATGAAGATTCAAATCGAAGGAAATATTAGAAATATGATTTTGAAAAAATACAGGGAAGAAAACCCTATTATGGTAGAAGAAGAAAACGAGAATTTATAGAATAATCGTATATTATTTTTCTGACTATAAAATAGAAAGGAACGAACCAACATGTGGGGAACAAGTCAAAATGGAAACAGAATGAACCGTAATGAAGTTAATGTGAATACAAGAGTAAAGACATTTACATCCGATACATCATCACTTGGCTTAGCATTATGGAATAATAACTTTAGTATTACAATCAGCCCAGCAATTGGAGCTGATGGTAATGGTATTATGCAGTATGACCAGGCAAGAAATGGAAAAACTGCATTAACCTTAGAAGCAGTATCTGCATTATTGGCAGAGTATGACCAGAAAATAAAACCTATTTATGAAAAGGTACTTTCCGGAGAAGAAGTGTGCCCGGATATTAAGAATGCTACCATTAAAACAGGTAGAGCACCAAAGGAAAATATGATTGGTTTTGAAATGACTCCTTCATCTGGAGATGAAATTGAACCGGATTTATATTTTGTATTATACGGTGCAGTGGATGAAAATAACACATCCAATCCAGCAGCCACATTCAAACACAAGTTTGCAAAACGAGAAGTATTTGAAGATTATAACCCATTAACCGGTGTTGCAAAAGTTACACGAGTAAATGCTGACTTTGCATCTTTCCTTAAGATTATTGGAGCAACAGAAGAGATGTTACCATTCCAGGATCATTTCAGAAGATACAATTCTGAAAAGAGTAAGAACGCATCTAATAATGCTACCCAAAATACCTATCAGGGAAATACAGCAGGAGTTGGTGGAATGAATTTTGCATCATCACCAAGTTATGGAGCAGCAAATGCCTTTAGTGGTGTTGGAATGTTTGGTGGGGCTTTAAATGATGAAAGTCCTTTACCATTTAATTAAACATATGGGAACTAGACAGACAATTCTGTCTAGTTCTTTTTTATTTGAAACGAGGTGACGATTTATGATAGAGGCATCAAAAGACCCAGAAATTAACAATATAAGATTTCGAGCTAGTGGCACGATATTCCAAAATTCCGAATGTGTTTTTGTAGAGTATAACGACTGTATACAAATACCTTGGTTTACGTTTCTTACTTTTTTTGTAAAAAATGAAACTATGCAGGAATATTTTGATATTGAATATATGAAACACCTATCTATTCCAGCACTTATGGATTATTATATGAATCGTGAACATATTAACCCACTCATTGATTTGATAAAAGATGAAAGTAAGGTAGATGTATCTAAATTGGACGATTTCTTATATGACCAAATTGAATCTAATGAAATATTTTTCTCTCAATCCTCAGGAACACAGATAATTCCTATTGTAAATAATTTACTCAAGACTGAATTAGTTAAAAGGGTAGTTGTTTATTATCCACATGATTGTGAATTTGTGCGAAAAGATATTGAAGATAAGTTCCTTGGCAAAGCTGAATTTAAGTTTGGAAATATTGAAGATGTGTTAAGAGAAGTTCCACAAGATACAACATATATATTTTCAGATGCTACTAATGTATTATTATTAGAGGAATTAGGAAAATTAGATTTCTCAGCATTTCTTCTTCCAAATAATTATAAGTATAACTTTGTAGATGACAATAGAGAAGAGTTTGTTGTAAATATGAAATACTTAGAAGAAAAATATACCTTTAAATGGGCGAGGTATAATTTAAGTTAGAGGATTTATGAAAAAGTAAATATGGTTTTAATTATTTTATGTATTATATATTTAATACATATTCATTTTGAAATGGAAGAAGAAACACGCTATAGATGTTTTGAAGGTATAATGGATTGATTTTGATGTATCTTCAAACACCACTATAACAAAAAATAACCTTAAGGAGGTATTTAAAATGTCTAAAAAACAACCAAAGACATTTGTTGAAACGGTGACAGCACAAACACCGGAGATCAATGTAATTCCTAAAGATGTGATGGATAAAAGAGTATCTGAGGTATTTGAGCAGATTTCTAATACATTACAGAAATCTTTAGGACCGCTTGGGGCTCATGCAATTATTTCACAGCCACCAAGTTATCATGTAACCAAAGATGGTTTTACGATTATGAAAAATATCAGATATAATTCTGAATATGGATATGTAGATCAGGTTATTTCCGGAATGATTGCCGATATTTGCGGAAGATTGAATTATGCAGTTGGTGATGGAACTACATCTGCAGTTGTATCCGCAAATGCTGTGTATCAGCAGTTTGAAAAAGAATCCGACACGATCAAAAAATTATTCTTACTACCAAGAAATATTATTAGTCGCTTAAAAGCGGTAACAGAAAGAATTATTGAGGAGTTAGAAAAATCAGCAATTCAAATCAATAATCTGGATGAAGATACTATGTGTGAATATATTAGAAAAGTAGTATATGTATCTTCTAATGCAGATCAAGAAATGACAGATGTCATTGTAGATTTGTATAGAAAAATTGGTTATCCTGCAATTAATGTAGTGAAAGCTGCAGATGGAGTGACTAAAGGTAAAGTAATTGAAGGGTTTATGTTCCATTCTAAATTGATGGATAAACTCTATATTAATAATGATAACAACTCTCAGGTTGGACAGCATTTCGATGTTATTGTATTCGACCATAAAGTTAGACTGGATGTATATAATAACTTTATTAAACCTTTGGCATTTTGTAGTAAGGTTCGTGGTAGAAAATTGGTTTGTATTGCACCGATGTATGATGAAGTTGCATTGCAAGGAGATATCGCCAATGACCTAAATGCAGAGTTCAGACAAACCAAAGATATTTCTCTTATTCTTATGGGATATCGTATGGGAACCGACCATGAAAAGAAACGTGTGAATGATTTATGTATGCTTCTTAATACACCAATTATCACACAGGGGTTGGAAACGGAACTTCTTAGGAAATATGATGCTATGTTTACGACAGGAAATCAGCAGGTATCTGTATTTGATATTTTAAACTATATTAATTTAGATTACAGATATATTCCGGGTCTTGTAGTATCAAAAGCAGATGGCGGATTCTCTGAAGGAGATGTTAGTGATCTCGATAAAGATGAAAAAGATTTCGTCTTCAGAGTAGGTCATTGTGATGAAGCTGAACTTTATACAGACAGAGATTCTATCTTCAGAGGATTTCATTATAATGAAGCCCTTTATGAAAAATATCTTTATGATGCAAAACACCATATGGATACTGCCATCGAAAAGTATAAAAATTTGGCTACATTTAATTTTGAAGTAGACAATACCAAGAAACGTTATCAGGCTCTTAAATTGAAAATGGGACAAATCGAGGTAGGTTCCAAAACTCAGTTTAGCCAGGATTTTTTGAAAGATGCTATGGATGATGCCGTAAAAGCTGCAGAAAGTGCATACTCTAATGGTGTTATTAATGGATGTCATGTATCCTTAATGAGTGTTATTAGAAGACTTCATTTGGACCCCAACAATTCTGATATTGATAAATATTTACTTAGAGCATTATTCTATGCTTTTAGAAAAGTAAGATTTGCAGTATTAGAAAATGGATTTAGGGATAGTAACTGTGGTCTTTATTCCTTAGCAAGAACTGACGATATCGATGGATTCCTTAAGAATTTTAACTATACTATCGGTACAAAACTTGGTGTCGATGTATTTTTCGATAAACAGGTTATCGATAAAGTTTCCGGTTTTACAGAATATGTGATTGGTAAGTATTCTTATAAAGGAGGGGATATTTCTATCTTCACTTTAATTAATGAATTTGAACTTTACACAGATTCTGTACTTGACCTTGATATGGAAGCATCTGCAGATAGACCAGTGTTTAAATTCAGTAATACTGTAATTAACTCTACTGCAACAGATAGAGAAATCCTGATTGCAACTTCAGATTTAGTTGGTTTATTGACCACAGGAAATCAGTTAGTTGTAACAGCAGGAAATCATTATTAAGAAAAAGGTAAATAATTATGGACAAAAATTTACTTAATGTGGATAACCCAAATTACCAAACTTTAAGTGATTTTTTAGTTCATCCTTTTGGAGTACCCGTGACAGATTTAGATGATAAGTATATAGACTCTTATCGAAAATACAAAGCATTGATATCTGTCGCTGGGTACTCTGTTTTAGATGATGACTATTATATTCACATAAAGATTCCATCTGAATCCAGTCCAGGAAAATTTTATGATGTGGTAATTCAATTTATTCCGAAATCAAAAACTATGACATTAGAACACATGCTGGATAATTACGTTATTCAATTCTTCTCTAATAGTCCTAGTTTCATTTATAAATATGCTGCATTATATAGAATTCATGGATATATGATAGATGCATTACAGGAAAAATTAGATCCTGATTATAAAGATAAATTACCAGAGAAATCAAATGCTAAAATGGAACTTAATTGTGATAAGTCTATTTATTTAGCATGTAAATTTATCTTAGAAAATAGATATAAATATATGTCGAAAACAGCAATTCGTTTTGCTGGTACTGGGAAAATTCCATTTCGAAAATTAGTAGAAAATATTATCACAAATAAAGAATCACTTGCTCAGACGGCATATGATATTGAACAACAAGCTGTGAAAGAAGGGAAAATCGATAAGAAAAAAATCGAAAAGACAGTAGGACGGTTAATTAGTGATAAACCGGGTATTGGTATTAAAGCTAAGAAAAGACATACTGATAGTACGTTTAGTGATACTAGACAACGCAGTACCATAGTGAAGAAGAAAACATCTTCTACATCTACATCAGGAAAGTCCACTACTGTGAAAGCGAAAAAGAGAGCAAGTACATCTACGAGAAAAAAGTGATTTTTTCGCTTTAGAAATATATTATTTATTTGGAAGTGGATAAATATAAAATGAAAGGAGAATTTACCCATGGGACGACGAAAGAAAAGTGATATTGCTGTGGAGTTACAGCAATCGCTTGAATACGACGATGGTTCTATACCGAAAAAAGAGGTAATTGATAAGTCAACTTTAAAAGCACCTATCAATATGTGGAAACCAAAATCTAAATACGACTTGTATATCACCCCAGATGTTCAAGAATGTACTATCGAGTTCGATAGACTCTTTGGGGTTGCTAAACTCAGTTGTTATAATAAGTTTGCAGTGAAAAAAGACTCATACTCAAACCAATTACCAACGATATGCAAGTATATCAATTTCTTTATTCATGAGTATGATACAGAAAAGGAATTGATAATGATATACCTAAACATCAAAGCATCGATCGATAATATCGAAGAAAGATTACCTATTGGTACTGGTGATTACTTCGAAGGAGAACAGGATTATGATAAGTTCATTGATTATGTTTACGAAATGATGTTTACACCAACGATTATTGAGAAAATTCATAGATTAGTTGAAGATAATTATTTGGATGATATTGAATCTGATGACGGTTCTAAGAAATATGCTACAAAAGAGAAGAAACATCTGGAGTCATTAGAGTTTACAAATGAACATATTAAAACTCTTCTTAAGATTAGTTTTGGTATTAAAATGATGACACCAGTTGTATTTCATTATATTGGAAAGAATAAGATTATCGTGAACAAAACGACATCTCATCTTTTTAGAGCATTCAAGGAATTATTCAATATTTTCAGTGATACATGTAATATGTATAACAAACTTTTCGTGTACGTTAACTGTTTTGGCGTACAAAATTCAGTAATGAATTAAAGTAAAACTTCCTTAATTGCTGGAAACTCTTTCATTAGACAATCAGCAGCGAAGCTCTTTTAGAGAACGTTCAACGACTATCGAAAGGATAACTTAATAAAATAAGTGAGTAACCAAGTAGAGTAGGGAAACCGAAATAGGAAGCTCCTTATAGTTTATAATGAATTATAAGGATGAAGATATAGTCTGAACTATGTAGGAATACATAGATTAACAACAAAGCAAAACGAAAGTTATGGAGAATAAATCTAACAATGAAAGGATGTATTCTCAAAGAGAAATCCTTGGGACTGACGAATACTCCGTAATTCATAAGTTTACAAGAGTTGTTCTTATTAGCGAGAATATCGTTAAGTTTAAATTCAATGAAAATTGGAATAAAGAAACTAAGAAATACAAAGAGAACATAACTGGGTTGATAGATGATAGGCTCAGTATAAACCACTTTAATTGCTGGGACGAGTTTATATGATGTTGGTACCAAAGCGTAATAATTCAGCATCAGAACCAATCAGCAGCGAAGCTCTTAACGGAGAACGTTCAACGACTATCGAAAAGATATAACTATTAGTTTAGTTATAGAACTTAGTAGAGTAGGATTAATTTCCGAAACGGGTGGCAATCATATTTTGTAACGAAGTATGTATTGAAGATATAGTCTGCTAGTCAAATAGAGTTATCAAAACGATTAGTAACATGGTCGCAAAACATAGTAATATGTTGGAAAAACCTCTTTAATTGCTGGAATACTTTCATTAGTTAATCAGCAGCGAAGACTCTTTATAAAGAGTAACGTTCAACGACTATCGAAAAGATATAGCTATTAATTTAGTTATAGAACTTAGTAGAGTAGGGAAACCGAAACGGGAGGCTCCATAGATTTTATAATGAAGTTTATGGATGGTGATATAGTCTGGACTTTATAGGAATATGAAGAAACCGCATAAAATATCAATTGATGTATTTCATTAAAGAACAACAGTCAAAAGGATTTACAGAATTAACATATGCAAGAAATGCTGACGGTTTGTCAGGAGTCGATAAAATGGAAATGCAGATGGAGAAACTTGATGAAGGTGCATTAATCATTGCAAAAGAGTCTGTTAATAACGAAGTTGAAAGATTAATAAAAGAGTATGGATTTGAAATTTCGGATGAAGAACTTGATTATTATGTAAAGAACTTCAATATTCAGCCTTTACATCAGCAGTTGATTTCATCCTTCTTTGCAAGTTATCTTGGAAGTTATCGAAACACACTTGGAATTACTCGTGTGAATTTTATTAGGCTTGCATTGTTACTTAAGAAACGCATTTTACGAGATGCTGGATTTGACAATCCGAATGTATATACCAACAGAGTTTCACTTCCATATATTCTGACTGGTAATATCAAAGAGAAAATCAATACCAGATTGATTCGTAATGCAAAGTTCAAAGAAGATTGTCAAGAATCTTATATTATTGATGATTTGATTAATCATAAGTATAAGTACTTGGAAGAGATTGACAAAGAGGCAGTCATGTCAATCTTATCTACAATTAATAACACGGTATTTACATATTGCTGTTATGAACGTCCTGATTTATTGGGGACTGAAATTAACTTAGAGAAGAATTCTTTAACAGATCAGTTAGGATTCTACTTAAGAACGATTTAAAAAATAAGGATATTCACATGGATGTAGGTGGTTACGTTCATGTGAATATCAAATAGTGTGAGGTGAAATAAATTATGTTTTTTAAAAAGAAAAAAGTGAAAAAAGAAAGAGGATACCTATTGGTAGCCATTTATGAACCAAATAAAGTAACTGGTGGTGGATTAATAAATTATATCTTTAATAGAGATATTGAGGAGTTTGAAAAACGAAAAACATACATTCCTCAGTATTCGGATTTCTTTGAGAAATTAGAAGATATTCAGGAAATTATCTGCAATAATAGAATGTATAAAAGATTTCTTGGAAAACCAACTGCTCAGATATTTTATGTGAAAACTACTATCGAAGAGACTGATAGTGAATTAGTACCGAAGATGACATATCAGAGATTATTCTATGTTCCATCAAGAATGCAGCTTGCTATTTGGGAACCACAAAACGATGAATAAATGAAAGAGAGAATAGACTTATGAGACACATATACAATGATAAGCATTATGTAATTGGGATGAATAAAGTAATTGAAGAATACCTTACAACAACGAAATGGATTTGGAAGAAAGTTATAGCAATGGTTCTTTATGGAATCTTTGCAGTTGTTATGCTTTTCATATCAATTAGTTTTGTACCAACTATCTGGTATGAATTTATGACGAAATATGATTCCATGAAGATTATTTGGTATATGATAGTACCATCAATTTCTTCTTGGAGATTCTTTGCTTATGTATTTGGAATCATCCATGGAGCTAGTACTCTGAGTAAAGTAAATAAACTTTCTCGATATACAAGAACTTTTATCGATCCGGATACTAGAACACCAAATGAAATCTATTTTGCTTGGAGAATGATCAATAAGAAACTTTATAACAGTTCATCATTTGTATTACTTGCTGTTGTATCTGCAAGTATTGCTATTATTGCAGATATGATTTGCCCAGTAAAAGCAGAAGTATTCAAATATCTTCTATCAGTACTTGGATTCCTTCGTATGAATTATATCGTACGCAAATCTGTGTTGCCTGAAAAAAGACGATTTCTTACTGATGTATTCGAATATATTGTGAGAAATGATAATGGTGAATTTGATGACAGAGAAGCGGTATGTTGTAATATCATTGTAGCATCTAATGAAAAAGATTATATTGGCAATGGTAATAAATTAATGTATAGATTACCAAAAGATATGAAGCTTTTTAAAGATATTACATATGGACATACAGTTATTATGGGAAAGAAAACTTTTCAGTCAATGAATTCTAAAGCATTAAAAGGAAGAATTAATATCGTAATTACACATGATACCACATTAAAACCAGTCATACCGGTAGATAATTCTTATGCACTTTATTTTGTGAATAGTGTGGAAGAAGCAATCGCTACAGCATTGGCACTCGGTTGTATGACAGGTGATACTAGTGATGATATGATTTGGATTATTGGTGGTGGTAGAATTTACAATGAAGCTATACCTTATGTAGCTCGTATTGTTCGCACATTAATATATGATAAAACTATTGGAGATACAGATTTTATTATTCCACATAATGATTTTGATGCAACTTCGATGTCAGAAATTATTATTGATGGGGATTATGCCACAAGACGCTACATCTATAATAGAAGGGCATTATAATGGATACGAATTTAATCAAGTTTGTTCAGTATAAGTTTACAGAAGATACCGATTTAACAATATTTGATAGATGGTTGGATGCGGATGAAATGTTAGGATTTTTACTTGGTGTTGGAAAGCCATTTATGATTGACAGGTCATATTCATTTTCTATATTTATTGCACCAGCTAGATCACAAATTGGAACAAGAATACATTTTGCAATTAATGCTGAAGAAACTGCAAAGAAAATATTGCTTGAAAATTATCCTCAGGTATATAATGGAATTCTTTCTCCAAATTCGGAATATTATGAAGTGTTTGGAGAAATGTCATTTGTAGATATTGTAGTACAAGTATTTGGTATTATATATGTCGATTATTTTGGTATTAAAACAAGATTTGATATCGGTGATACTCAAAAATTGATACTAAGTATATTAGATATAAATGGTTATTTTGATAGAACACATTTATCTCTGACAAATATTCAATATATTCAGGATTATGATGAATTTTTATTTAAGAAATCAGATGATTGTTGTAGGTTTGAATTGGAAATTAAAAATTCGGAGAAACATATATGGCGTTATATGTATAAACCTACTTTAATATTTCCACCATTCAAAAAAGCAATCGATGAATATATTTATAGAGCATCATTGAATGGTTGTCAAATAATTAATCCGTATGCAAAGTATTGGTACGTGAATGCATCGTTACAACCAATCTGTTATTTCGATAGAATGACAGAAACATATGTTGAATGTAATATGGAATAATTTTAAAGAGGTGACATTTTTATGTCACCTCGATTTTACATTTTTTTAAATGATGTAAAAAGAAGGTGAAAATTATGGCGAATAAAGACATTAAGATTAAATTTATTGACCAGTTAATGTCGAGATCTATTTGGACAAAACGAGTTAACGAAGTTCAATATCTTACGAGATGTCCATTTTGTGGTGATAGTTCTGATCCAACACATGGTCATTTTTACATCAAAGTAGATATAGATGATAATAGTGCAATTGTCTATAATTGCTTTAAGTGTCCAGCAGGTGGAGTTGTAGATAAAGATGTTTGCGAACGATTAGATTTAGCAGATATGGGTATGTTGACTGATATCACAATTCTTAATAAAACCTCAGATAAACCAGACACAAAACAGGTTATGGGGGAAAAATTTGTAAATTTTGATTATACTGCCCCAAAACCAATTTATAATAAAAAAATTGAATATATAGAAAAAAGACTTGGTATCCGTCTTACTGAAGAGGATGCTAAAGCATTGAAAGTAATTCCTTCATTTTATGAGTTTTTAAATCATAATAAAATAACGGAATTGACTTGTAGTCCATATATAGCAAAATTATTTGAAGAGAAGTATGTGGGCTTTTTATCATATGGAAATTCCCATATCTTATTTCGAGATATTACTAATACCCAGGATATTGCTTGGGTTAAATATCCTATAACACGCAAATCGTCAGAGAATAGAATATTCTATTCTTTAAGTTCACAGATTGACCCTTTTACTGAGGAGTCAATCACTATTAATTTGTGTGAGGGCGTGTTTGATGCAATAAGCATTAAACATAATTTAGGATTTTCTAAACCAAATACAATTACCATATCTGTAACTGGTAAGTATTATGAACCAATCATTAGATTTTTGGTTGGACTTGGTTTATTTGGAAATAATGTGAGTATTAACGTATTTGCAGATAATGATAAAGAATTTAATAAAAAGAATTATTCTAAATTTAAAGATACAGATTTAGACTTTTACAGAAAGCTTTTTAGAAATTCGAAATACTTATTCAAATCTGTCAAAATTTATTATAATATTTTAAAGAAAGACGTTGGTGTTCCATTAGAAAATATATCATTGATTAGTCATAAAATTTAAAAAAAAAGAAAGAGATAGTTATGAAGTTATTAGAAACACGAAGACGAGTTGTAGGAACAAAAGCATTTGTTGGTGCGAGAGTATTATTTGTGTGGAGTAATATTCCATTTACAGGAACGATTACATCAATATCTATTCGTACTTATGGAATAAAATGTGATACAGATTATCATGTGACAGATGTACTTAATATTCCCAGGCTTTCAGAGGAAATATATATTCCGAAAATAAATTGTAAAATTACTGATGAAATATCACCTATTAAATATAATCAATTTACAGAAACCTTTTCAAATAAAGTTTCGGGTGGAGTGGAATTAGCGTATCACCATTTACCGAAGAGAACGATTTATCCATGGTTTGGTGATAAAATGAAACATATTGAACTAATTCCAAATAAGACCATTATTAAATTAGATGATGGTGATTATTGGTACTTAATCACATACAACACATTTCCAATTAATATGGCTACTTTAATTAGTATGAGAAGTGGGGATAGTTCATACAGAATACCGAATTGGAAATTTCAAAATAGTATAAACGGCGGTCAAGGGAAAAGATCTAAAATGGTAAGTGAATTGAATATTGATAAGGTGTATTCTATTCCAGATGCCAAAAATCATATGAGTGCAATTGAATTACTTCGCACGAAAAAATTAAATCTGATGTATGATTCGTTATCACCAGATAATGCACCAATTACACATTCCTTTAGAGAATATGGAGATGTCGACCCCAAATATCTCCCAAAGGAAACATACTATGACTTTAATCTTCATACAAAGTAAATATAATCCCGTAGAGAATAATTTCTCTACGGGATATTTTATTTTTCAATTTCTGTTATTTTGTATGAAAACCCCTGGTTTGTTGGAAATAAATCCGTAATGTCTAATTCTATAGGTTTTTCATTATTCGGCTGATTCTTCAGCTTCTCCGCTACTGCAGATTTCATTACTACTGGAATTTGATTCGGTTTCTGTTCCTGATTCATCGACAATTTCCTCATTTTCACGTTCTTTGATTTCTGTTAACACTTTTTCATAAATATTGTGTACGTCTTCATAAGTTAAGTTTTCAATACCGGCTCTTTTAAGAAGCTTTTCCTGTTTTTCAGATAATTGACAAATTTTTTCATACAACTCATGTTTTTCATTCATAAGTTTCTGATAATACTCTTCTACATCGGAATATACGACATTTTCATCATACATACTACCTAATTCTTTTTTCATTGCTTCGACAACCAATTGATGTTTTCGAATACGTTCTGCTTCTTCGAAAGCAATACGAACTTCATGGTATTTGTAATTAGAGTTTTTCTTTCTGAAGTACTCGTCATACTTATCCATATCGAGGAAGGAATAAAATTCTTTCATGACGAACAAAAGAGTTTCTTTTTCCTCTTCGGTTGCTTCTCCAGTTACCAAATCCCTCAGACCACCAATAATAGCTGCAAAATAAAGATTATCTGCATCATTTGTAGTATCGATATGGGATACCCAACGAATAACGTGGAACAAAAAGAAATTGTTAAATGGTTCAAAGTTTTCCGGCATATACTTTTCTTCTAAGTTAAAAAATCCCATGTGAGTAAATTTATTTAAGTTAAGACGTTTTAACTTACTATAATAAACTTCCAAAGTATATTCAGAACGAGCTTTTTCAAAGAAGCAGTTCATAATACTTTTCATTTCTTTTTTACCATAACGACGAAGTCTTTCATTTAAAAAACTGAATGTCTGACTCGCTTCAATCTGAGATAATTTACGAGCAAATTCTGCACGTTTGATTTCATCAGGTTCATTTTTTAAATTCTCTTTCAATGCTGCTAAATGAGCAAGTCTTGCCTGACGATATTCTGGTGAACGGAGTGCTGCATAATAAGCTTTTGTAATATCAGCTCTTGATTCATGTAAGTCTTTAATACTTTTCTTAGAATCTTGTAAGCTCATATATTCATTTCGCAAATCTAATAAGAACTTAATAGCAAATTCACTAAAGCTGGACATTTTTTCTGTGTCTGGTAATCCATAATAAGCATCCTGAATACAATCCTGGTTGCATCCTGTCTGGGTTAACCACATTTTAATGTCGGCGAGTGATAATGCCTCAATTTCATCATCATCTTTTAAACTAAGCATGTGAATGAAATCATCTGTAATTTGCAATGTCTCCATTTTTTCTTGCAGTCTTTCTTCAAATCCTTCCACAGTCTCTTCATAAATAGTTATGAGAGAATCAACTTCATTAAGCTGTTTTGTTGCATCATTCATGTTTACATTTTCCTTTCTGTTTAAAAGTTTACATTAATGTGAATGAGTATATAGTTAGTTACTCAAGTACAATAATTTAATGTGTGATACTAGAATAAATATCCCAGAGTCGACGATTAGGCTTTTACAGACATAAATTATTTTTTGTTTGGTACACATTATGGCGTATCGAATACCTCCGATATATGAATATATAGACAGGGTATGTTTACACTACATCCTTGGTGAAGTTTTAACTAATAAATTATCTAGTATCACAATAATTAGTCAGTATACGCGCGGTGGCGTATACTGACATAATTTATTTTAAATTAAATTCTTTTTTAATCAAGTTATTGATAGTTTCGGGATTGATACAAATCATAATTGTATATGTTAAATATCCATATTCTTTATTATTAAAATGGATGGTTAATGTATCAAAGTCTACCCAATATTCTGTTCCAGGAGACATAAGTCTTCCTTGTTCTCGAATTCGAATATCGATAATTTCCCCTATATAAGAATTCTGTTTTTGGTAATAATTTATTGCAGTTGATATTGCTGGACTAAGTAATGAAGAGAAATTAATTTCGTCATTCTTTTTACTAAGACCACAGGTTGCTCTATTATATTGCGACCAACCAACCTGTAAATTCCAATCTTCTCTTAGGAGCACATCTGTAAAAATTGGAATAATAGAAGAATCTTCTGGTATAGAAGGTTTCTTAATTTTAAATACTTTGTCTGAAAATAAGAAGTAAATACCATTGGTATAAAACTCCATTCTAATAGAAAAAGTAATTTGGTAATTATCATTTATCTGCCCATTACGTTCACCATCATCAATGTCAAAGTTTGGAATAGTTGTGATAATTTTTACAGGATAATATCTATAGAATTCTTCACTACCGGTGCTTCCTTGTAATTTATAAGTTACTGGAGTATTGGAGTGTTGATTCATATATGATAAGAAGTTTTTTATGGAACCATTTACTTCCATAGGAACTCCTGATAATTCAGATATCATTTCCATAAGTTCTTTCGATAAAAAACTTTCAAAGCAAGTATCCAAATCAAATGGTGAATTCATAGGAATGGTATTTTTGAGATATGTAGCATAGTTAAGTTGCTGCATAAGAGTCGAAAATATCATAGTCACGTCAACATACATAACTGTACGGTTTAATTGATACTTTATAGCTACTTGATTTCTATCATCATGAAAAAATGATTGCAATGCATCTGGTCCATAATTGATAGAATTTAAAAGCATTTTATCTGTAAGCGGTGTTCCTTGCAAGAATCTATCATCACTAAAATCTACTCTCGGTCGAATCATCAATGCGGGCTTATTATTCTTTCCGATTTCTGTAGTTCTTCTTAATTGTCTATGTGCAATCTTAGAACTTACATTGATGGTTTTAAAAATACTAGATCCATCTTCTTTTTTTGGGAACTGGTCAATTAACCATTTTTGAATAAAAGCAACAGCATTACCATAAGTGTGTGCACTCGATGGCATCATTTGGACAAACTTTACTGGGTGGTTTCGTATAGGTTTTTCCATTTCTTTAGTCCACCTTTCTAAAAAGTTACTTTAAAGAAATGTCCTATACTAGTTAAGTTTCATAAAGTAATGAATGTACTGAATCACATTGAACGTATCTGTACCCACCACTACTTCCAGATGAACCCATAGTTACATTAATATACTCACCTTTATTTACTATATAATCATTTAATGTTGCGCCTCCACTTGGTTGACCGGAGAAATTCAATATTGTCTTTTTTAATGTTCCGTCTGATTTATAATGGGTAATTGTGGCATACATATTATAGGCGCCAGCCCAAGATATACAGCTGAATGAGAAAGTGCCCTTATATGTCTTATCTCCATTAAATATCCTAATTGTACCACTAGGATCTACAGTTTTACTTTCTTTAAACTGAAACACATTATAGTTTGCAATGGTTTTCAGTTTTGTAATTGCTGTTACAATAGCATCAGGAGTTTTTGCGGTGGGGGTAACTCCTTGAGATACACACTGATTGTATATCTTGTTAACCCCATTTTGAAAAGACGAGAGGTTACTATTTAGCTTAATAAGATTTCTCTATCTCCCGTGTTTTACTGAGAGATAGAGAAAATTAATTGTGCTAAATTCAATCCCCCATGTTCAAGGGATCCACAATTTCTAATATTTCAACAAATTTATAAGTATTTAACCTATTAAGAAAGGAAATAGATATCATGGCAAATTATGATGAATTATTGTTAACTGTAAGTAATTACAATGCTTCAAAAGCTCAGGCTGATAAACCAGAAGTAGTTACTGAAAAAGTTGACATGGAAAAAATATTTAATATTGGTGCTATAGCAGCTGGAGTTACTGCTATTGCTGCTTTAATTACAAAAATTATCAATGATAATAAAGTGAAGAAAATCATTAAAAACGATGATACTCTTTCTTCACTTGTAGATAAAGTAGAAAGTACCAAATCTAAATTAGCAGACCTCCATACAGAATATAGAAGTATTGAAAATGAGTATGCTAATAAAATTGACGAGTATAACGAATATGCAAAAATCTTCGGTGCCAAAACTATTAAATATGATTCAATTACAAAGGTTCCAGATCCAACACTCGAAGATCCAAACCGTACAAAAAATATTACAACATCAACAGAAAGACCAAATGAAAATTTTGATCCAGATAAAGCAAAACGTTATAAAGCGATTGCTAAAGAACTTAATGTCTTAGCTAATAAAGCTAGGATGATTCGTTCTGAAATCTCAAGAGAATACTCTGCTCTTCAATCGTATATCAAACAGATTAAAAAAGAAGTTCGTAAGTATAAATACGTTAACGAAGACACTATTGAACTGGTTAACAAAAAATGCGATGAATTCATTTCTGATATCGATAATTTCGAAGAAAAACTGAAAAAGTTTCCTATAGTGGAATCTGTTAAAGAACCAGAATTTGGAGAGGGAGAAAATATCATTACTGAAGGTGGTGCCTTAAGTGGTTTAACAATTTTTGTTATTGGGGCTTGGGTGACAATTATTGCCAAAATTATCAGAAACTTCATCAAAATTCAAAGAGAAATTAAACAAGCAGAGAAACGTATGGCTGAAAATGAAAAAGCACGTATTGAGTGGGAAAAGAAACGTGCCGCAGTCGCAGCCAAATTAACATCTGAAGTTTCAGCTATGACAAAAACTGCTTCTGAATTAGAGAAGCTTGGAAAAGAGTGTAATAAACTGAGTATTCAGTTAAAAAAAGCATCTAATAGAGATGAATTTAATAAAATCAAAAACGAAATGCTTTCCTTTTCAAAAGATATTGATAAAAAATATGATGAGCTTTATCGTATTTTTGAAGATACTCGTAGCAAACTTGAAGGTATGTTTTCGAAAGATGCAGATGATGATACTTGTAGAATTATTCAGACATATTTAGATAACATTGATGAAGGTTTCGACGAATTAACTTTAAAATGGGGTGAAAGTTTCGATTACTTCAAAGCTTTACAGAAAGTAGAGTTTGAGGGTGAAGAAGTGAAAGAGTCTGTAGATGCTGGTACAGAAATTATGTTCTCCATCTTTGAATCTTATACAACTGAAGAAATCACTGATGATGAATATGACATCCTTATGTCTAGTCTTTAATTAAAACAAAACTTGCTATTTCATAACCAATAATTATTTATAAAGAGAAACACTAAAATAAAATACATATGTTAAATAAATAATTTGAGGTGAACTTGAAATGGCAAGTTTTGAAGTTCTTCAGGAATCAGTTTCAGATTATTTGTTTGAGAAAGCTGAAGCTGAATTTGTTGTAGAGGGTGCAACGAAGGAAATTAATCAGGAATACAAAAAGTATTTAGCTGAAACAAAAGGTCTTGTTAAGAAAATCAAATCTGATATCAAGGCTAAAAAATGGGACGATGCTAGAAAAGCATGTGATGATTATGAGGCATCCATTGAAAATGCAATCAAAAACATCGATGAAATCCCAGAAACTATCGGCAGTGCAATCGCAGGTAATTTTTTACAGGGTCTTATTTCATATGTGAAAGCATTACTTCTCGCAATTCCAACATTTGGTGTTGGTGCTGTTGCTGTTAGTATCAAAGATTATATCGATGAATGTGTAGGTCTTGTTAAGGAAGTTAAAGATATTTGTGATGGGAAAAAAGAAATTAATATCGGAGCTTTAAATGCAAGACGTACTAAAATTATTGGTATTCTTACATTTGCAAAAGGACAGGCATCTAAATTTAAAAAAGAAATTGACCGTTTAGA
This sequence comes from uncultured Lachnospiraceae bacterium, assembly GCA_937891165.1. GTDB lineage: Bacteria > Bacillota > Clostridia > Lachnospirales > Lachnospiraceae > SIG299. The sequence continues at coordinate 53,339 of CALAEX010000100.1, forward strand.
AAAAGATGAAAATCCTGAAGTCAAAAAAGAATCTGTTGAAGAAATGGATCCTGTTGAAATGAAACTTCAGATTTTCGAGTCTTGTGCAGCCGGTGAAATTACAGAAGAAGAAAGAAATGAACTTCTGGAAATGATTAAATAATATATTTTGGTACCAGAGTATATTTTAGAGTAGTGATGTTAATTCATCACTACTCTCATTTTTTGTCGAGTTATATTTAAAAAAACAAGTTTTTAATACAATTTAATATGAATGAGGTAATTATTATGAATTATAATGATGACTATGTCTCTGAATCTGTTCGTGGTAAAATCGGACAAATTCTGAGAAAAAAAAATGATGAAAAACATATTAAATCTAATTGGAAAAATAGTGGTATCAAACATGTTAAAATGGATGATATTGGTAATAAAAAATTTAATGAAATAGAAACTTCATATAAAGGAATGCGTGAAGCAACCTCTTATAATCAGTATAAAAAATATTTTAAAAAATTTGTAAGTATTATTGGAATTCCGGGAGAACAAACCGTAATCACAAAAGTGAATCTTTCATCCAAAAATAATGTCAATAGTGTTGATGTATATTATGCAGTTTCTGAGAAGAAAGTTACTTTACCAAAAGGAGCCGTTCTCATTCATAAATCTCCATACGAGAATTTGCCACATATCAAACCATTCTTTAGGGGAAAAGAAACAAGAGGATACCTTTATTCTAACGAAAGAGTTTATTTTACTCTTAAGAAAGATATTATTAAAATTGCCACAGATAATAAAGCAAAAACTAAATTATATCCATATACACCAAATGAAACCATTACTACTGCTTGGATTGATCCATTGCTTCCAAGTTATTCATGGTCTTGTGTATACATCGATACCAGTTATCCTATCAAATGTCATAGAGCAGACAAAGATTCAGAAGATAAAGCTATAAAAGAATCTGTTGAATTTGAGGAGCTCATAATAAATGAACTAGTATTTGATACTTTAGAAGAATTTATGGAATACTATGGTATGGAATTTGCAGAAGATGATTCTATAGATGGCGAATTATTTGAAGAGGGTATCAAAGATAATTTAAAGAATTTATCTGGATCAATAAAAGAAAAAGTTGGGAAAGTAAGTAGAAAACTTAGTTCCGATAAAAACTTTAATAAAGTTTGGGATGATATGGCTACCTATATCAAACATAAACGAAAAGCTATTCAACATGATAACATGAAACCTGGGGAATTAGAAACTCTTAAGAAACATTACAAAACCATTTCAGAAACTAATATTTATCAAAGATATTTATTATCATTCAAATGGATTTGTAAATTCTTCGGTGTAGATAGTGGTGTTACTATAGATCATTTATGGTTTAATGAAGATAAGGTTGTATTAGACTATAATGATTTTAAAGCAAAGAAAATCACTCTTCCGGCAGATGTTGGATTAATTCATACATCTCCAAAAAGTGATCTTCCAGAACTTGAACCAACCTTCAGGTCAAAAGCGAAAGGAAAATATTTATATCCAAGTAAGAGAGTATTTTTCTCTGTTGGTAAGAAATCGGTAAAACCAACTAAATGCGGATTGGAAGGTCAAAAGACTTTCAAATATAGACCAAAAGAAGATATCAAAGCTGTTTATATTGACCCTACTTATCCAGAATTTAAACTTGGATATTGTTATATCGACACATCTTTTCCGATTCCAGTAGAAAGACTTGATAAGGTAAAAGAAGTGAAAGAATCTGTGGATGAGACTATGCTACTTCTTTATGAAAGTGAAATGAATGGCGAAATTTCAAAAGAAGAACTTGATTATTTATTAGATTTATTGACATAAAATAATGACTAGTGACTAATATTAGTCACTAGTCATATTTATTATTCTAAGTTTGATAATAGAAAATCTTTTTCTTCCTCCGTAATCACACCTTCATTAAATGAAGTTAAAACTTCAATCACTTCATCGGATGTAGATTCTGTTACTTTAATAGGACCATTTGTAAACTCTGTCTGCATGTCATCAATATCATTGATAAGTTTAGCAATTTTCTTTTTGTAAGATTCTGGAATCTTTTTATCTTTGATTTTCTTAAGAGATTCGCGAATTTTACAAAGCTCTTTATAAGCTTTTAAATCTTTATTTGCTCTTACGGACTGAATGCATGTAGCAATCAGATAAACGACCATATTTACTAAAATACCTGCTGATCCAATTGGGTGTACAAACATTAATCCCATAAAAGCAATATGAGTTAAAATGAAACCAATAGCCCAGATAATTGATTCTTTTTTAAGTTTTTCTGGTTCCTCTTCCAAAAGTTTTGCAATCTTCGAGATATCTGAATAATTGTCATCCACGAAATCTTTAATTTCTTTATCATCAGAATATTCATCTGGTTTACTATCTTTAATGTCTTTAATAGTACTCATCCATTTGTCAATAGGTGCTTCTGTGACAACGTCTCCATCCACACCATTGATTTTATTTAATAATTCTTCATAACTTGCCATAATATTTATTTCCTTTCGTTAATAGGTTAAATACTTATAAATTTGTTGAAATAATAGAAATTGTGAACCTATTGGTAGGTTTAATCCTAAAATAATAACAATAAAATACTTATTAAAGAAGATAGAGAAAATCTCTATCTTCTTTAACCTACTCAATAACAGGGTTGCCCAATGAACATGAACCCATTGAACTCTTAAAATTTAGTACTGTATCTGCACCTGTGCTATCTGTAAAGTGTATTAAACCATCTTCTCCTACATATGTTTTTACCTGTGTCGCCTTTTTGTAAATTTGTACTTGACATTTGTAAATGTCATATAATTCTCCTTGGGTTGTAATTTATGTAGAGAGTGATAGAAATATCACTCTCTACATTTTTATTGTATATAAATCATAATGTTATTGATCCTGATAAACTATGTCCTGAATAATATCCAGGTTCAGAACTTCCTACGGATGAACTTCCTGCGGTCTTACCACCTATTGTCAAAGTATATTTTATAACACCATTACTTTCGAGATATAAAGACCATGCGTATGTACCACCTTTACTAAAATTTAGCGCTGTATCAGCACCTGCACTATTCACAAAATGTAATTTTCCATCAGTTCCCACATAAGTTTTCACTTTAGTCACGTTACTATTTAGTTAAATAAGATTTCTCTATCTCCCGTGTTTTACCGAGAGATAGAGAAAATTAATTGTGCTAAATTCAATCCCCCAAAATTACCCCAAATAATAAATTTAAATATGATTTTAATAAATTACAAGAACTTTACAATACATTGTATATGTCCTAGAACTAGTCCAATAATTATTATCCCATGCTGTAAGACTTATAATTCCAGTAGATGGATTGTATGAATATTCACTTATATACATATTCGATAGTGCCGGTCCAGTAAAAATAACTTGACCTTCATATATTATAAAAAATATATTATCCTTACTCAATCTACCATATTCTGGACAAATATCTGTTATAGATACATTAAATACTTGAGAAAAATATGTATTTGTATTATCGGAAGTTCTAGTTATTCCAAAAGAAACTGCTCTAGAAACTATATTATTATATTTCCCACTACTAAAATTTAGTACTGAATCAGCACCTGCACTATTCACAAAATGTAATTTTCCATCAGTTCCTACATAGGTTTTGACCTTAGTCACCTTACTATTTAGCTTAATAAGATTTCTCTATCTCCCGTGTTTTACCGAGAGATAGAGAAAATTAATTGTGCTAAATTCAATCCCCAAAAATATAATATTTTACCATAATGAACTATCATCATCGTCATGTCCAAGACCATTCATACTATCAAAGAATCCCATATCATAATCAGAATATTCGTCTTCATAAGTTGTATAGTTTGGATTTTCATCTGGATATCTCATACCAAGATTTTTAGAGTTCATTAATTTAGCAGTCTCATTTTGAGATTCGGTAATTGCTTTACGAAGGATAGATTCATAATCTAATAACTTAGTTATTTTTCTATCTTCTACAATAGATTCCGCCACATCTTCTGGTAATACTTTACTTAATTCTTCTAAGGGCATTCTTTCCATACCCTGATTTAAAGGTTTTTCATCTTTTTGAGAACCTGGGATAAATCCAAAGATTGGTAAGTTATTACCATGATAGAATACATACATCGCGATAAGATATGACATAATAGAGTCATCATGGACATTTTTTTGTTAATCTACATATTTCTATATAGTTCAGACTATATCTTCAGTATAATAACTGCCTCCCGTTTCGGATTTCTCCTACTCTACTTGGTTCCTAATTAAAGTCCTTTCGATAGTCGTTGAACGTTACTCTTTATAAAGAGTCTTCGCTGCTGATTGTCTACTTAAAGAGTTCCCAGCAATTAAAGAGGTTTAACCAGAGCTCCAATTTTTATAAAGTCGAATATAATATAACTGACTCTTAATTGTATTTCAAACCCTGGGGCAGCTGCCACTTTACCTGATGATAAACGTATTAATCTTGAAATATCAGTTATTACATTTTCAGCAATAAAATCATCTTTATTTTCAGCGATACGTCTAGCAAGGATAGCAAACATCGCCTCTCTGGAATGACCTTCAGTATATACACCATAATAGGATTTCATTCCAGCCTGTCGTTTAAGCATAGACTCTATAGTCTCATTTGCTTTCATATTTTCTTCTGTCAAATCTTTTGCTTTGTCATAATATAATCTAGAAGCTATTCTGCTTTCTAACAAGTGGTCAATGATACCATCACCAACACTATTTCGTTCGATAGCTACAATAGCTTTTGGAACATGATGAGTTACAAGTTCAATGATGATTCTTTCATATTCAGATTCACCAACATAAGAACAAGCAAACTCGAATGCAGGTCTTACCGTATATGGATTAATAGCTGTAATAGCATTGTGGTCCTTATTCGTTCCAGTAGAACAGTCCACACCCAAGATATAAGGAATCGTTGGGTCAATTGGTTCATATACTTTGACCTGGTAATAATTTCTTACAAATAAAATATCGATTGGTTTATGCATTCTCTCGACGATATATTCAATATCTTCTTGAGGGTATGGAGATAATGATGAACCATGTAATCTCTGTAATAAAATTTCTCGACGTACAGTAAGTGCATCACCAATTTTATTACTGATATTATTTAACCAAACTTCATCTAAACCAATCTGATAGTATTGGAATTCAATATATACGATAGAATTACTTCCACCAGCCTGAGCAAATGCTTCCATTTCTTCCTGTCCCATATCGTAAATCCTTTCGGACCAACGAACGGTATTATCGAGAACTTGTTGAGCTGATTGTCCAGCTGGAGAGTCCAAATCTCCTGGTGTGCCACAAAATAGACTATATCATCATCCTAATAATCTTTATAATTAATAGGATGCCTCCCGTTTCCACATTACATGTACTCTACTCAGTTCTTCTTATATTCTTCATATAAGAATCTTTTCGATAGTCGTTGAACGTTCTTCTAGTAAAACCGTATTTATATAATTTATAATGATATAATATTATAGTGAATAAATAAATTTATATAGTCACTAATGCATAACCATTATACTATATAACATTCATTACCGTGATGAATGCATAATAAATCTCTTTATTACGGGTAAAGAGGGGAAATCGAAATAACGTGTGGATAAAAAGGAGTTATAGACACATACCTGGGATAACGGAATTACCAGGTTATCGATTTCTTTTTTCTAGAAGCTTCGCTGCTGATTGTCTTAACAGAGTTCCCAGCAATTAAAGAGGTTCTAATTATAAATTACTTTATAATAGCGCGCAATTCCACGTAAAAATTCTACCATATAATTTTCCATTTTTCTTAGCTGCTCTCGCTGCAGTTTCAAAAGTTGATACAGAGTTTTCTATAATTTCTTTTATAAACTCAGTAAACTCTGGCTCCATTATGTTTACATAGATTTCTCTATCACTTTCTCATATTACTATGAGTATCAGACTATATCTTCATAATTAAATGCTCCCCATTTCGAATACTAAAAGATTTTATAGTACCCTACTCCATAAATGGATAGTCGTTGAACCTTACATAATGTCTTGGCTGCTGATTGTCTATTTAAAGAGTTTCCAGCAATTAAAGGAGTTTTATTACGACAAGCAATTTATCGTAGTGTAAGATAGCTGCAGTAAGACCTCGAGCAAGTGAGATAGCTTTGATTCTGGAACTTGCTCCAGCTTTAACAGTGATTTTATTTTTTGTTACAGGATGCTTCATTTCAGTGGCATTATTAACAGCTTTTGTCGTTTTACCACTTTCCTCATCAATGAAACACTCAAAACGTAAATATTCTGGTAATAGATCGATTTGGTCTTTGATACGTTTGAGGTTTTCTTTTGCGTCAGGTTGCTGTTTATTAACAAAAATAATACCTGTATCTGTAGTACCAAAAGAATAACCCCATCCAATAGCAGCAAGTGCTGATTGGGTCTTCCCTTGCTCAATTTTGTTAATCTATATATTCCTATATAGTTCAGACTATATCATCATCTCTTATAAAAGAGAGCCTCCCGTTTCGGATTTCTCCTACTCTACTCGGTTACTAAATTAAAGCCCTTTCGATAGTCGTTGAACGTTTTATAAATACAACTTTTAAATTATAGTGATATATTATTTATATGAATAGAGATAATTAAAATAAGTGTAAATGATAAAAAAGCACACTACAATATTTATTTTAGTTCTCTATATGAATATCCCAAAGGGTAATTAAATAATTACCCTTCTTCTGAATAATAGATTTGATTTGTCGATCAATTCTATTATTGGTCTATTTTCATCAATACGAGTTGTCTATGTGTGGTGTACCTTAGGCAACTTGTATTTTTTGTATTTATAACTTCGCTGCTGATTGTTTAATGAAAAATGTCCCAGCAATTAAAGAGGTTTGTCCAATATCTCACGATATTTTGCGACAAGTAATTTCGTCGAGGAAGACATAACCAAGAATCTATACCATGAAAGAAAAGAAAAGCTTGAGCGATATTTCCACGATTTGCTTTATATGGAATACCTTTTGGATTACCAGGGTCTGGAATACGAGACACTTCTCGTAAATAATACCAAGGGTTTCTACTACATTCTGTAACAACTCTAGCAATTTGATCATTTGTCAAAGTACAATGACCATCGTCGTCACAAGCATGAGGGTCAATGGTAACTACATTAGGATCTTTTACTTCCAACATAAAATACCAATTTTTAACACCTAATTCTCGCAAGTCTTTTGCTAATTGAAGCCAGGATGTATTCGACGTACCAATATCGTAGAATTTATCGCCGATACGTTTAATTCGTCCCATTTCATGTTATCCTTTCTTATATTTTAAGATACCGTTACTTAATTGGAAAAGTAAGAAAAGATAAGAATATATTATTTACGTGAAAATTAAATAGGGTGTTTAAGTGAATATTGACAAAGGAGGTGTAGGGGAATATGAAAGAAATGACAATACCTACAGAAGAAGAAAGACGAAGTAAAAAATATCAACGACGATTAGCGTTTGCAGAAATGCTAATTAAAGTTGGTGAAAAGATTAAACTAAATACAGTTAAAGCTCAAGAAATAGTGGAGAGAGATTCTATGGTCCCACTTAGTTATAGAACTGAGCAATTATTGAATAATGAAGAAGATTATGATAGATTAAATAGACCTATTGTAATTGATTATAGAGAAGATGAATTTAGCGGTCATTCATCATCCGACATTTTAGCTATTGAATTAGAATTTGACCGTTTATTAAAACAAGCTTTTATCGACATAGCAAATAAAGCGGAAGAAAAAAGCGAAAAGTAATATATTTTAATAGTATATAATTTTCGTGTAAATAAGTAAATAAATTAAAATTTAATAGTGCTCCGTAAATATAAATAATCGGAGGCGGAAGAGTATCACTTCTAAATGATACAAATAACTATATTTATGGGTGGAGATGGAAACATCAAGAGCCCGGAGGTAATTTATGACTAAAACAACAACTAATATTATCAACAAAGCAGACAAAGCAATTGATACAAGAGCTAAAGCAGCTGGTTTGAGCTGGAGACAGAGAAGAAAGCTCAAGAAAGGTATTAAAGGTTTTGTCTATGATGTTGGAGTTGAAACAGCTTCCCGTTTGGTTGTAGATGCTGTTGAAGGAACAGCATACTTAGCTGGACGTGGAGTTGTTAAAGTTGGTACATTAGCTGGTAAAGCAGTTGGTACCGCTGGAAAATCTGTTAAGACTGGTGTTATAAAAACTACTTCTAAAGTCAAAGGACTGAAGAAGAATAAAGTTGTAGAACAGCAGCCAGCTTAACATATTTTATCTGAGAAGGAAAACTCAGAGGAAACAAAAAACCCACGTGTCCGCGCATGAATACCTGTCAATAAACATCGACACTCTCTGAGTTTAGATGCGGGTGTAAAAGTAATCACCAGAGCTCGTCGAAAGGCATACTTTGTATGAACCGAGTAGTGTAGGATATGTGTGTCCGAACTGGCAGGCATCCTTAAAAGGATGAAGAGAGCAAATCTCATGGCGACATGAGAAAATAACACGAGGGGTGAAGGCATAGTTCTTCACCCCAAATTTTTTACACTGGAGGAAATAAAAAATGATAGAAATAATGAAAGAAGAAAAAGAAATTCAGGAAGATTTGGTAAAGCAATATGAGGATGAATTATTTAAATTAGAAAATGGAATGGGTCTTGCCAGAGTAATGGATAAGAACTCCACCAGATTCGCAATTAGTAATTTAAAGAGACATATTGCAGATATCAAGATTTACATCGACATCATCAATGAAGAAATTAAAGAATTAGAAGAGATTGCACAATAAGTGCAATCTCTATTTTCTTTTTTTATCCTTCATATCCTACTGGATATTTAGGTGTAAATGAGTATGTTTTTTCTTTAATCTCTATACTCATGATTCTATTATATAAAATAGTCAGTTTATCTCTATATGCTAATAAATATTCCATAGAATGTGGAACTTCATATTTTCTAGCATACTTATCATTTTTCAGAATACTGATATAGTACTCTACGGTATCAATCTTACTTCTTGTATAAGATAACATTAGTAATTTATCATCATGAGTTTTAATCTTATCAGATTCTACAGAAATATAGTCAATATCATAGTCATTTAATTTCTTTAATTTTTTCTTAGTAAAGAAAAATTCCAAGTAGTATTCTTCCTCTAATTTGTTTGCTAAGTTACTGGTCATTTCTAGTTTTACTTCATTAGAGATAGAAGTATCGCTACAACCTTCGGAATATAAGAATTTCATCTTAGCTAACTGCAGTCCAGCATAGGCACTTGGAGTTTTCTCTAAAAGTTTTTTAAAGTTATTTGTATTTAGATATCCTCGCCTTCGTTTAAAGTTTTCAATAGTTTCTACAGAAAACTTAAACGTATCTACCATAGATTTATCAGGGTCTTGTTCTGCAGAAAAAATTAATTTTCCCATTACAGAATCTAATTCATCACCATATCCTAATTTTTTAGCATGGTTGTCTGCATAAATTTCCGGACGTAAATTTATTTTACTTTCTTTCTTTGCAGATGTGGTACAAGAATCCATAATAGGAAGTTTTAATAATTCAGAAAATTTCTGATTTCTAAATACTGCTTTTAAATTACTATTTAATATAGCATATTGATATTTAAGTATTCTAGCAATTCTATTTGGAATCGCGTTAGAATGAAGGGTATGCCCAACCTCATGTAATAATAAAGCAGTACATTCTTTTGCAGAAATAGAAGCAATCGTATCATCTAATACCCTTCTATCAATTTCTATATTCCAGACTTTGTTTTGTTGCCAAAGCTCGTAAATGATAGAAACGGATTCTTCATTGATAATAGCTTCAACCAACTTCTCCAATGTAGATACAGAAGGAAATACAGACATTACAAAACAAGGGTCGCTCATTTTAGTTTCTAGAATCGTAATTTCAAACTTATAACCATAGACTTGGTTTAAACACTTCTCGATTCTTTCAATCGCTTGTTTATTTTTTCTATTTTTCTTGAGAACTATAAAGCATTCCTCTATAGTTTCAAATCTCATTTTTTGAGCTTCTATATTCATAACGATTTCACCTCGTTTAAAATTTCTTACATATTAAACAAATGTTTTCATGATATTTTACACCCACATATTTATGAGAATAGTGATATATTATTTATTTAGTAATGAATGAAATTCAATTACTCAGGTCACATTAAACTAAATTAGAAAGGTAGGTGTTTGTTATGTCTGGTAAGAAAAAGAAAAAATATAGTGATAAGTACGAAAACTTCAATATTTCAGAAGTCTTGGAAAAGATTTTAAAAAGGAGAAGAAGTAAGAAAGATGTAAGAAACATATGGCACTAATAGTTGATTTTCAGCAGGTTAAGAAATTATGGGATGAAAATAAAATTCCTCATAAAAGCGAAAAACGACGTGCTGAACGAAGACAAAAGATAAAAGAGCTGGAACTCTTTCAAAAACTTATGATGGGTGACCCATATAACGATATATTTGGGAAAAGACTACCAACTAAGAAATAGGATGGGAGACCATTTTATTTATAAAAATATTTAATCAGGAGGAAACAAAAATGGCTAAAGAATCAGTGAATGATGTTTTAACCGACATTGCCGCGGTGGTTACATCTGACGGTAAAAAGAAATTAAATCAGTTTAACAGAACAAATTTTAACAGACTCTTGAATGCAGCAGCATCTGACCCGGACTTTACAAGTCAGGTTGCTATCATTAAAGGTGGTGAATTCAAAGGTTACAATGAAGTAGCTTGTGGAAAAGAATTCCGTAAATGGATGAGACATCTGTTAGAAAGAGCAGGTATTGATTCTACAGAATCCGGTATGGTAGAATCACCGGATTTTGCTGTAGGAAATGTGAGCTGGATGTATGACTTATTTGCAGAAGTTATGTGGCTTTATATGGAAGGAAACAAATTTGCTTTTCCTAAGAAAGAAGATTTTGAAGCTGTTCTTGCAATTAAAGATGTTGATGAAACAGTAAAAGTATCTGAAATTAAAAAACCGGGCGGACCAAGCCTTGGTGTATTTGAGCAGACAAAGAAAGCTCATAAAGTATTGACAGTTAAATCCAGCTGCCCAAAATATCTGGCAAGTAGACGTCAGGTAGATTAATCGGATATAAATATACCTAACAATTTAACCTCGCGTGTTATTTTATTCAAAATAAGAAGAAGAAGATAGTTCATTCGAACTATCTTCTTTTTTTACATTCCATATATTTTGGTTGGAATCACCTTTGTTCTATCTAGACTTGTATCATCCAATGCATATCCTATATTTACAAAATTTTCATCACATGTGACAGTTCTCCACCAACATCCACCATTTATTGTAGAATCTTGCTCTACAGAAAGCCAACATTTCAAATTTGTATTTTTTGGTATATAAAAATGCCATTTACTAGTCCAACCCACCTTTCCAATAAATTGAATTATAATACCATTATACTTAGATAAATCTAAAGATATTTTTTGTGTTCCTGCGGTAAAGGTTCCAGCACTATTAGTCCATAAAGTTTTTAATGCCATAACACTATTTCCCTCCAAGCTTGTTACTTTACTATTTAGCTTAATAAAAATTCTCTATCTCCCGTGTTTTACCGAGAGATAGAGAAAATTAATTGTGCTAAATTCAATCGCACCCCCCATCCTAAGGAAATATTTCCTTAGATTTTAACCATATATTATTCTTATGAACATATATTATTCTTATGAACATATATTATTCTTATGAATAAAACTAAAGAAAGAAGGTAATTAGTATGGTTATGTCTATGTCTAAAGATGAAGCTTATAAACAATTGATACGGAGGGTAAACGAATTAAATGAATATTTAGATGAGGTAATTTTAGAATTTGAAGAAACTGGTGAAAGATATTATGCGTATAGAGGAATAGAGCGATGCGATTTCCATATCAGAGAAGACGTATATCCAAATCTTTTCCAATATCTATATCATTTTAAATTAGATGAATTTGAATGTGAATTTGATATGTCAATCAAACCACTATTTAAAGATATCATTCCTAAAATTATTTTATTGGAAAATATATTTGTCGATTGTAATACAAATGTTTGGAAACATTTCATAACTCTTCCCGAAATTTCAGCAAATGACTTTGTGTGTTGCTCTTATGAGAATATGAGTAAGTTACCACGTTTACCAAAAAGATATATTCCGAAACGCGATAATGAATATATGGAAACTGTTATTATGCAAAGCTCTATGATACCAACATATATTCTAGATGATCCTGAAATGCAAAGATTATTATTTATAAAGCATGGACGTGAGATTCATTATACGGAATATTATTATGAGTTTTGCCCATATCATGGAAAATTTGAATCTAATAACTCTTGTAAAACATTTGACATTATCAGATTATTATATTTGGATGACTTTGATACTATATGCTATAAGAAATTTGTATTAACTGAAGAAGTTCATGAGTCAGCAAAAGATATAGTTGCAAAAATAAAGAAAATGATGCAAGACGGACCGCATAAATCTTTGATTCGAAAGTATGCATTTGGGAATTCCAAAGATGTATACAAATTTGCTGGTCGAAATATACATGAGTTGACATAACGATAATCAATAAGAGTAGATACCAAAATATCTACTCTTATTTTTTGTTATTTTACGCAAGGAGAGGTTAGTGATGTGACCACATCACTAACCCAAATGTTAGATAAATCGCACCGATTCTCTAAAATACGAAAAATTGTAATTCTTTTCCATGGAATATTTATAATAGCCTACTTGCTATTTACATATATGTATTAATAGTAATTAACTACTATTCTGCCATTATTCCTATGAATGTTTGATCTGGTTTAAATATAAATACACAACATCCATAACTTAACATACAATCTTCCAATTCGATTTCCCAGTATTCATAAATGTTTTCTCCATTTATGATAAAGTGAGCGAATCTTTCACCATCATTCGTTGGATTTCTTTCTCTTATGAAATCACTTTTATACTTTATCTTCATTTGATTTAAAAAATTTAAAAATCGTGTATAATCGGTATTACCTGACACCGCTGTGACAACTTCTGATGATTCGGATTCTGTCATAAATCCATTTTCAATTGTAGTAATATCTTTTATTGATTCGGTAGCAACACTAGCTACAATATGTTTTTCTGGCATAATTAAAAACTCCTCATTTAAAATGTAATAATATTTGTGAAACTTTCTGTCTCTCTATTTACACCATTCTTCTTATATCCTGTTGGTACACAATTTATTTTAAGTAAATCTGTAACGGATTTAAATGGTGCTAAAATAGAACCAATCATAGAACCATAATCAATAAATGGTTTAATCCATTCTGGAATGCTTCCATTGGATGGAATTGCAATTACTTGCATTCCTTTTGATTTTACATTTACTTTACCATCTTTTACACTAGTGGTAACAAAGATACCCGAATGATCATGGAATATTTCTTTCATAATAATATCATAAATTTCAGGTTCTGTTCTTTTCAATGGTTCAATGTCTTCTTCTTTAAAAGTAGTTAATTTTAACATTTTTACTTTAGAAGGAAGTTCAATTTGATTATCTGGATAGATAGAATTCCAGGTAATAACACCACGAACAGATTGCTCTGTTCCAGGTTCTGCATAAGCAGAAAGTTCTTTTGCATTTGCAATTGGAAGATAGGTAAGATTTCCCATTTGAATATCTTGCATAATATCTTTTTCCAACTGTCTTAATTCTTCTCTTAGACCACGAACATCAATATTTTCTGATTTGAGAAGATAATCTTCTGCTAATCTAGTAAATATCTCTTCGCAAACATCGGATGTACTTGCTTTCTTAAAATCAACATTTGTATTTAGTATATAACGCTACTTATATACCGAGTTTATAAAACTCCTCTATATTACTATAGAGATTAGACTATATCTTCATCTCATGATAAGATGCAATACATTTCCATTACGCTTGTAATGTACTCCCATATGGGATAGTCGTTGAACCTTACATGTTGTCTTGGCTGCTGATTGTCTAGTTAAAGAGTTCCCAGCAATTAGTACTGTTATTCAATGTAACTTACGCTACAAGGGACCTATTGATTAAGCCTTTAATATCCGTCTTAGGTGGATTAAGCAATGTACCTTCACGAAGTTTAAATAAAGACATATATCTTTTCTTAACTTCAGAGATTACTAATCTTCTCATAAAAACTTTTTGTTTACAATTCTTTTGAATTCACTTTCCTCTATTTACTAGAGGGAACAGACTATATCTTCATAATTAAATGCCTCCCATTTCGAATGTGAAAAGATTTTATCACACCCTACGCTATAAAAGCTAGTCGTTGAACGTTCTCTATTAAGAGCTTCGCTGCTGATTATCCTTTACGGGTTTCCCAGCAATTAAAGAGGTTTTAAATGAGCTAATGAGTCAACTCATTCTTCATATTAAATCTTGGTCTAAATTCTTCTGGAATATTTGAACACTCACCATATTTAAGTAATATATCAGTTATTACTTCTGTGAGTGTATAAGTTATTGTATTAATCAATATAAACTCAATATTTTCTTTAGGTTTATTAGATTCGTTTGCGAAATTATTCAATGCAAACTCCATCCACTCATCAAGTGCTAAGATATTAGAGTCAGTGTCGATAATAACTACACTTTTTCTACCTAAGTTTTTAAGTCTATAAATTCTATCGAATACAAGATACTGAGTATATACATATTTCATATATAAAGAACCTAATTCTTTAACTTCATTCTCTATTGATTTAGGAATGTCATTAGGATCCATAAATGCTTCATTGCAAGCAAATGAATTATATTTTTCAGCATCATCAAATCTACCCCTGAATTCAGGGGGAATTAAAGATTCCCAGTCATCACGTTTCATTTCCGCTTTCGTGAGGACTGGATAAATATTTACCTTATCTATGATAGTTCTATGCAACTCCATTACATAAGGATGGTCACTAGTAAATTCCTGTAACCTATTTCTATAATAAATTCTAGTAAGTTCATTACTAGAAAGATTTGTTAAATAACTAAACAAAGGTTGTTCATACTCATCATCCCAATCTATAAACATACATTTTAATTTATCGAAAACCTCATAAATAGATTTACGATTTATCCATTTATCAGTATAAGAGTCTTCACTTATTTGCTCGACTACACAATTGAGCCAATGAATACATTCTGTCAAATCAATAAATAAGAAATTATCAGCAATAAATGCTTCAAATGTTGAATAACACGTACTGATAACAGATTGACATGTACTTGTCGTGCAACCACCAGACCATTGACTGAAAAATGCACTACTTCGCATACCAGAAGCTCCATAATAGGAATTTGCATTTATCTTCATATTCGCCTGTAATAAATCTAAATCTTTATATGCTTGAGAGTTTGGGTCTTTAATACCAAACATTTGTTTTTTATATGCTTTACGTTTCTTAAGCATCATATCTAGCATACTAGCAACTGGATTTACGGCTTCGTGTTGATTCATATAAAAAGTACCGTTTCCAGCAATTAATGGTTCTTCTTTAATTGCCCAATCCATAATCGTGAGCAAAGTACTAGATTGGGTCTTTCGTTTAAAGTTATTATCTATAATAACAGATGGATTGGATAGATATTTATCTATCTCGCCATCTATCAAATCTTCTAAATCATCTTCATCCCATTCGGGGTTCATTGTCCTTAGAGATTCTATAGAATCTTTCTTATATAAATCTAAGAAAAGACTTGGTTGTTTCATAAGTTTATTTCTTCCTTTCTTAAGATATTTACGTTATTGTCGTTAACTATGTTTAAATTTAAGCAATAACTATATATTAGGAAAAATTTAATAAAGAAAGGAAATTTAATAATGGATATGAAAAAAGAAGAATTTTTAGTATCAGCTTATAAGACATTAGAAGTGTCTGAAAATAAAGTGGAGGATGTAAGTGATGGATATCATACATTCAAAGAATTATATCATCATAGAGCAGTATTATTTTCTGTAATCTGTAATATGTTTAAAGATATTGCTTGGAAGAGTAAAATGCATAATGGTGGTACTATGTATGATGGTATGTTTATTGTAGGTATTAATACTCCTAATGGGCAAGCAACTTACCATTACGATATTGATCCATATTGGGATATGTTTAATGTGAAAGAATTGGAAAGTGCTCCAAAGTGGGATGGTCATACTCCAGATGAATCAATCAGACGTATTGGAGAATTGGCTAAATAACGATATATTATTTATTTAGAATAATATATAAAGGAGAGAACAAAAATGCCCAGTGATGAATATTTTAAAACAACACAATTTTTTGATAAGATGACAGAAGACGATGAAACCCACGGAAAAGTGGGTTTCATCAAATTTAAGCACGAAATGATCATGGAGAATATTTATGACCCCTCGTATTCCAGATGTAGTATGATAAGAAGAATTGATATTTATGATATCTGGGCTAAGTCATCCTTTCGATATTTATTTATTGAAAAAATGATGAATTCATTATCGTTTTATGAACAAGTTTCCTATATCAAAATGCTTCTCCGAATAATGTTTCAAAACGGCTTCCGATTTGATAAATATGGATTATATTCAGGACGTCCATTGACAGATAAAGAATTTGTACAAACTGGTTTTTCTATATTACTTAGTAATAAACCTGACGTATTAGAACATGTAACTGATTATGTATTTAATAAACTTTATTTTGTTAAGCGGACTATGTATTATATGGATATTCGTATAGCAAATACTTTCTGGAACCGATTTTTAATTATTCCTGAAAGCCATGAAGATAATATGAATTTAATTTTTCAAGAGAACGAAAAACTTCAAAGAAAAACAGGATATCGAAAGGTTTATAATATTGAATATATGGTTGATAGTAAAGCTTATGAATTAGATGTACTTGCAGACCCTTCTAGGGATTTTAGTCGTAAGGTTGACTTACTATTAGACCATACAATTTATAATCGTTGTGAATATTATTAAGGGGGTGATAACAATGGAAGATATGAGTATAGCATTAGCATGTGATTTATTCGATGTGAAACTTGAAATGAATCATTATCTTAAATTATGTAGTATGACAGACATGTATCGAGAAAATGCAATTCTTACAAATAAAGATATTGGAGTTCCTGGTCTTAGTGGAGTTGAGACTCGTATAGAAGATTTTCATCTTACAATAACGGATAAACTTATCACGAACTATTCAGAATTGGAATATAAGATTTTTCGAGATATGATTTGTTTTATTAAACTTGGTGAATTATTAGATGAGATGGAAGACTTCATTTATGAAAATATAGAACCTGATGATACTGAAGAAGAGATTCGATTTAAGTTAGAATACTGGGGTTATCCCCATTGGGCTTACTATAATTTCTGGGCAAGACCAAATGGTAGTCAGTACACTTTTACAAAAGAAAATCTTTATAGTTTATATGAAGAAAAAGATGTATGGATTAAACATACCCTTGGTAGACCAGAAGCTGAACTTAGACTATCAGAAGCTATTGATGAAGTCGATTTGCCAGTTTATCCAATCATCAAGTACCTATATAATTTACCAAATATAGTGTCAACGACCCATTATGGTTCTATCTATAAATTACTGAAAGTTGCTATTACTAGAGATTTCACAGACGAGTTATATTGTGAACTAGAAGGTATGCAAAATATCAGAGATATTTATTTTCATAAATTCACAGAAAGGGAAAAATGATATGTCGTATTATTTATATAATGTGATAGATAAAGATTTTGTCTATCGAAAATGTACAAATTCCCACTTCAATAATTTTAGGACAGGTCAGGAAGAAAGGGAATTTAGTGTATCGGAAAGACAGACTATGGATAAAATCCCATGGCTTAAAATATTAACTGACCTTAAGAAACCTACTTCTAATGTAGTCGACTTCGATACCATACTATCTTTGTATGTACCTGTGAATGATATTGGTTTAATCGAGGATATCTGTTGTATGGCAGTTATTAGTTCGTATCTTGATGGATTGGATGGATGTGATTGTTATGATTATGAAAACCTTACAAAAGAAGAAGTTGAAAAGGTTGGTTGCCCATACTGGGTTTACCAAGAATTTATGGAAGAGAAACCATTCACATTTTCAAAAGATCAATTTTATTCATTGCTAAAGAATATCCATTGCGATGAATATATTTTAGAACGATTGAAAACTAGAAGAAGAGAATCTATTATAGAGGAAATGAATTGCAATTTTGATATCACTAAACTCATCATATATTTATACAACGTGACGGAAGACTATTTATGTCAATTATATAACGATATATCAATGAGAACTACATTTGATATTCTAAAAGCAATTATGATAAAGGATGTTGCTAGAACTACTATAACATCTGAATGTAGCCATACGATATTGGTTGACTTTTATAATCAAGAAACGATCAATAGTAAAATAGAATGGTGATGGGAAATTATCCTCATCACCATTCTTCCAGAAAGGAAACATAAAAACAAAAACAGAATTCACAAAGAACTTGGAATATTTATAATGCTTTTTATAGCATTATTAAATAGTTAAACTAAAGAAAGAGAGAAATATATAATGACAAGTTTTAATCCATTAATACTCTCCATAGTACAAGGTTTTGGAGAACAGTTACAAATCCCACCATATTTATTAAAAGATATGACTGATGAATTTCTTGATAAGTATGGAAATAATATATTAAAAGAATTAAAATATTATGATGAACTGATTAGTGCTCATATACATATGGATTATAAAGACCCCAATTCTATTAATTATATAGATCATGAATCATTTGATACAGCTATGGGAACTTCATTAGTACTCTATCACAATCCGATGGAACGGTACACAAATAATTTAGACGAAATTGAAATGTTTATGATAAGCCACGATGAACTTATGAACAAATCTTATATGAGAGCATTTGTTTTCTTTTCATATTCGGAAATCGGTCATAGATTAAATCAGTTGAAATACCCATTTCAGTTACCAAATATCGATAAATCTATTCGAAATGATAGAGATGTTGAATTGCTATATTTCAATCTGATTCGAAATCTTCCTAATGGTATTATTCATAATATACACAACACCATTTTAGATACAGGAATGAGTCCTATTTTATACAATACTTTTTGGATTAAAGCATATGCTTATTCAAATAGTAGTAATGTAAATCCATTTACAATACCTATGTATGGAAGTATAGGTTTTATCGGATGTACTTTAATCGATGCAATATATGATAGTTTTACAGAATATGATAATATGGAAACTGAATTTGGTATAGATTTAGTTTATGATGATTATAGAATGGTGACAACTACAACTTTGTAGGAAAGGAATAAAAGATGATAGGATTATCCGTATTACAATATTACCCACAATATGACCATATGAAACCTGAAGAACACCCAGAATTATCTACTTTAACATCAGAAAGATTTATAACACGTTGTGTTAGAAGTGAATATTTTGAAAGTTCATCAGATTATTTAATTGATGAATTATGTACCAATATAATATCTAGTAGTATTGGTCAAAAAGGTTGGATTTATAAAGCTATGGAAGTTGAAAGTATAGAAAGCCCAGAATTGATTACTGTGGCAACATACAAGTATCTTCTATTTCGCTTGGTTAATTTTATTCGTGATGAAAAGATAGTATCAAGAAATACAGTATTAGTACCAAAAATGTCAGTAACTAATAAAAACATAGCATGTGTCTATTTCAGTTTATATAGAAAATATTATCATAAATTATCTGAAGATGCTAAATTCAATATACATGATTTACAAGCTCAGGGTTCTTGGAATATATTAGAAAATTATAATGCTTTCATAAAATATATATTTATTCCAACAGATTATGTACGTTGTCATCCAGATTTCTATATCGAGCATCATCAACAACTTTATCCTGCAGAAATTACATCACAATTTGCAAAAATGATGTGGTATAATGACCCTGCATCTGGAATGATTATTGAAAATGAATCTGATATAGATAATTACACACTATTATCTGAAGATATTATGGTCGAGGAAGCATTTAAATTTATGGGTATGGAAGATGAACTTGAAGAATGGGGAATATGATAAAGAAGAATAGTCATATTGACTATTCTTCTTTTTTGTATGTTTTTGGAGCACAATATAATAAACCATAAACTACTACGAAAGAAAGGCGGTTTTAATATGTTAACTTTTGATCATATTGTAAACTCGTCTGATCTAGCAAATGCTGATATGACTAAACTTGATGATAAAGAAAGAAGTAATAAATGTAGATTTACCTTAGCCTCATCAATTACAAATGAATTTTTAAAATCAGTATTCGCGGAAACGATGACGGGAACAGAACCACAAAAGTTATATCAATTTGATATAGAAATGGGATTTAATCTTCCAGAACTTAGAAATATTCTTGATGATATCATGTATCGCATATTTAGATCTAATATGTATGCTATGCCACAAATCATGTATAAAGAACCGACAGAACATGATGAAAGTCGAAGAATTTTTATCCATGCAGCTAGCACAATTAAATCTATTCTGAATACAGATAAACGTTTGGAATATGAGATGGAAGATATATTGCGACAACATGGGAATGATTTACAAGAAGGCTCTCCAGTTTTTTATACCAATTTTAATCACGTTGTTGCTACTATGCCGGAAATGTATTCGACAACAAGAGTTAATTATATCAAAGATTTATTGGGTGATAAAGGATACATCACAGAATATGATCCTACAAGCATGGTATTTTCTATATCAACATTACCAATTTGTGATTAATTACTTAATCACTTGAAAACATTAATGTAATCTTTGAAAGAAAGGTGGAACTAATCATGGGAATTATTAGTTCAGGAATTCAGTCTATTGCTATGGAAAGAGCAAGACAGACTTCTAAAATTGAAAAAATTCACTCAGAAGTAACTGAAGCAGTTGCCGACGATGCAGTAGCTTCTGCAGTTTCTGATATGTATAAAGAATCAATGGATGATATCGATATGTCTGAACTTATGACATTAATGGAAGAACTTCCAGAATCGGCAGCTGACGAAAAAATGGAAATTGCTCGTATTTTGGCTGTTGAAGATGACACTATTGATATTGATGATATTGTAGGCGTTTCTTTAAATGCAGAATAATCTTTATATGAAAGGAAACATAGAAATGGCAGTTACTTTAAATGCAAAAAATAAAAGAAAATGTGATGTTATTTGTCATGGACCAATTGTAGAACTGGGGTATATTTTAGGACCAGTCTATGGTGCAAGACTTGCAACACCAACAATTATTAAATTGGTTTCTAATGGGCGTAAAGTATATGAAATTGACCCTAAGAATCCAAATAATAAGGTTTTACTTACTGTAGCAAATTGTGCTACATCTCCATTTGGAGATACTACTCCTGTAGTTACACCTGTAGCTCCAGTTGCGAAACCTGTAGTAGAACCAGTGAAAACTATTATAGAAGAAAAGGTTGAAGAACCAGTATCTGCACATGCAGAACTTCTTAAAAAATTAGGGCTTACAGAAGCCGAATGGAGTCAGAAACCAAAATCTGAACGCCGTAGACTTAAAGCACAAAATGAACATGTAGAGCAGGAAACAAAAGTTAACGAACCTATCGTAGATCAGCCAACAGTGGAAACAGTAGATACTGTAGAAAAAGCAGCAGAAGTGAAAGCTGAACCAATAGTGGAAGAAAAAAAAGTTGAAACTGAAGTACCTGTAGAAGAAGAAATCGTTTCTGCAGACATGTAAATTTTATGTAGATAGATACACTTGCATCTGGTGATGCAAGTGTATCATTTATTTATTTTTGAATATATAGATGTTTTGGTAGTGAGATACCTACTGAAACAACTAATTTTCCTTCATTATATACATATTAATTATCCTCCTCTTTCTTTTTTGTTTTAATTCGCAATTTTTCAGTTCTACAAAATACTGCAAATATCTCATTTACATAGCCACTTCTTGAATCAAATATATGCTGAATATTAACAAGTTTTGTATTTTTATTGTTGGTTAATATTTCACTGATAGTTAGATTAGTGATTTTCAAAAAATCAGTTTCACTGGAATATCCATTAGTTTTTTTATAGTTCTCTGTGAATACAGTCTTTATTATTTCGTATTTCTTTTTCTTATCTTTTTTCTTTTTACACATTTTATTTTTCCTCTTTTCTTTTGTTTTAATATTCTACTGAGGTACTCTCATCTGGACTCCATATTTCATCATCGTCATCTTCTCCTTTCTTATAAATAAAAACATTGTTGATTTCGTAATTCATTTCTTCGATTTCTCCTTTCAGTATATCTATTTATATAATATACCTATAAATTTTTGATTTATTACATTTTAAGTTTTTAATTACAAATGATTAATTGCTTAAGAAATAGGAGGATTTTATTATGGCAATTTCAAGATTTGAAAGTAAGTATATGGAATGGCTTTTTGAAATTATGCAAAATGGTCATTTCCAGATGAATGAAAGAACAGGCGTTGCTACAAAACGTATTCCTCATTTAGTTATGGGGATTGATTGTGCTACAGAGGTTCCTATCATTAAATCAAGAAAAGTATTCTGGAATTCAGCAATCGAAGAAGCTTTCTGGATTTTCAGAGACGGTTCTAATGATATTCATGATTTGCGCCCACACATCTGGGATGATTGGGCTGATGAAAACGGTATAGTTCAGAAAACCTATGGATATCAGATTAAGAAATTCGACCAGGTAAATGGGATGCTCAGTAAGTTGGCAGACGATCCAAGTACAAGAAGAGCGTTGCTTAATTTATGGAACTGTGAAGATGTGCCGGAAATGGCTATTACCCCATGTGTATACACAAGTGTTTGGAATGTTATCGATGGAAAATTAAATGCAATGGTGCATTCTCGTTCTTGCGATATTACTGTAGGTGGTATTTTTAACCTATTCCAGTATTATTCATTGGTACATATGTTTGCTCGTCATCTTGGTGTGCAGCCGGGTCTTATGACATTTACTGCAGCTGATGCTCATATTTATGAAAATCAGTTCGAATCAACAAACAAATTATTCCGACAGTATCAGACATTGTTACTCACAGGAATGTGGTTAGAATCTGTTCGTAAGGTAACTGAAGAAGATACCTTTGATGGTTTAAATGCTGAATTCAGAACTTGGGTAAAAGAGACCAAAGTTACAGCTATGGAAGAAATGGAAACTCAGAAAGCTGAAAATAATGGAATGGTCGATCCTTCCCTTTTAGTTCAGGCTTCACAGTTTGAAAAGGTGAATATGGTTCTGGAAGAAAATCCAAATATCAATCCAATTGAGATCTATTTAACAGATCCTAAATTAGTGATTGACAATGAAGATATACCATGCTTCTTTGATAGAAAGATCGAAGAATGTCATTTGGTAGACTATAAGTCTATGCCAAAAATTGACTTCCCTGTAGCAAAATAAATTAGAAAATTTCCCTAAGGATGTAAAAGTCCTTAGGGATTTCTTTAGCTAAAATATACTCTGTCAACAAAATATTAAGTCGAAAAAGAAAGGAAATATTTAAAAATGAGTATATTAAATAACGAAGAAAAAGCATTTTTAAATAAACTTTGTAATCCTTCCTTTGTTATGGAATCCACAAAATCAGAGCGTAAGAAAATTTTAAACTTAGCCATAGCTAAGTTTAAAGAAAATGGATTCAAACCAAATGTAAGTAAATCTACAATGGAAGGATGGGTATCGGGTAAAAACGATGATTGCTGTATTGCAGCTCTTGGAAGTGAATATAGTAAAATAGAAAAAACCTGTACTGAAATTAATAAGTTGATAAAACCTCTTGGTGCTAAAATATCTCCAGATAATTATGGAACTGCTTTTATCCATATGGTAGATAAAGAGGTTTTAGAATCAGTAAATGATAAGGATGATGTGACTATCATTACAGATTTATATAACAAATTAAAATCATTTGATTATACATTCCCATTTGATGATATGGAAAGATATAGACATCCAACACCATCAGAATTCGAAAAAATGCAAGGTGGTATTTGTTGGGATTTTACTATGTATCAGGCACATGTATTTAGTAAAGAGAGATTAAACTTTACTAACTACTTTATCGTTCTTGGTACACCGGAATATGATTGTCATACATTTACAGTAGTAAAAGATAGTGGAATGTATTATTATATTGAAGCATCTTTTAAAAGAATTCAAGGAGTATATTCTAGTAGGAATTTGAATGATATTTTCGATTTCATTATTCAGAATATGATGGAACATGTTAACGTTTCTGAAATTGAATATGAGATTCATAAATACAAACAAGAATCCAAATTCTATGGATATACTACAAAACAATTTATGGATTATATGTGTGACAAGACTCCGAAGGTTCGTTGTGGTAAAATGGTTCTCAATAACACATTATCCAAACTTGATGTAGTTACTGAATCTTATATTAGTAATTATATCAAGAATAAGTTTCTTTTATATAAGATGGGTAAACATCCAGAAATGACTAGAAAAGCAATGGTTTCTTTTATGAAGACATTAACTACTAGTTTCAAGGAATCTTTAAAAGACCCAGAAATTCAGAAACTTCAAAAGAATCCAAAAAGAGATCAATTATTTGCAATCAAATATTCTACCACATTTAAAG
This sequence comes from uncultured Lachnospiraceae bacterium, assembly GCA_937891165.1. Taxonomy (GTDB): domain Bacteria; phylum Bacillota; class Clostridia; order Lachnospirales; family Lachnospiraceae; genus SIG299. Next base: position 78,166 of record CALAEX010000100.1, read on the forward strand.
ATGGTATGGAAGTATGTATTGCTTTTTGTTATGATGAACGATCATTTACACCAGGTGCGGCATACTATGATACTGGTTTAAAACAATATGTAATCATTTTATATCCAAATTTCTTTGAGTCTGGTAATATAGAACAGATGTTATTTATATTTTTACATGAACTTGGGCATATTCGTCTTGGTCATTGTGATTATAGAAATTTCCATCCAGACCCAAATAGAAGATTGAATCAAATGCTTGATGGGAAAGTAGAATATGGAGAATTGAATGCTGACCTTTATGCTGCATTAAATGGAGCTAAGCTATATTCTATTTTAGGAGAATATATTCCAGCAGATGCGGATAAGAAATATAACTATACTTATACCAATCAGGAATTGGCTAATCGATATATTCATACAGCTAAGGGTTATCGAAAACTTAGAGGAGAAAAGTATATTGAAGAAAAAACAAATCTTGATATCGATGATTCTGATATTAAGAGAGTTTTTGGTTATACCAGTGATGATGGTATTTATAATGCCTGTGTTGAAGTAAAAGGAGAAAAGAAAATTCTTCGTGGTCGTTCAGAGGTTATCATTATTAAAGATGATGAAATCTTCTTATGTTTTGATAATAAGAATCCTGATGACTATAGACTTCCTGGTGGTAGTTGGGATGATGGTGAAGACCATTCGAAAGCTGCTATTAGAGAAGCAAAAGAAGAAGCACGAATTAATTGTAAGAATCCTGAATTTATTCAGTCTTATACAGAAGTATATGATACTCCAAAGAAATGGGTAAAAGAAAATATCCCAGAACAGTTTTGGTGGTATGGATATTACACAAAATTTTATATCGCTGAGTATTCAGGAAAATATACTGGTAAAGTAGATAAAGAAGACCAGGATAAATCTATGGCTAAAAAAGGAGATTTTTATAAAATCTCTGAAGTAATAAATAAGCTTCGTCCAGTCCATAAAGAAGGTCTCACTAATTACCTAGAATATAAAAAAGAATCTACTATAGATTATGACATGGATGATAATCTTGAAATATTGGAATCATTAACGATGGAAAGTTCTAGTGATTCTCACATCATTTTGGATGCAATTTATCCAAATGTAGAAAAAGTATTGTCTACCCCTATGGGAGATAAAGAATTTAGAAGATTAGTGGAAAACTTTGTGGATAGAAATACGGATAAACTTTATGAGCCTTGTCCAATCTCTATGATTCCTTTTACAGATGCTGAAAAAGCGAAGTATTTTAATCTTTTTGGATTTAATGAAAAGCAATTGGCAAAAGAAATTGAATCTGGATTAAAAGCAGTATCCGATACTGCCAACTTTAGATTATTAAAACAAAACCCAATCTTTTCAGTATTTTATATGGTACTTCGTTTTTATATTCTTAAGAATGATGAGTCTGGAATTAATGCCACATTAATTATTCATGCATTATCTTCTTATCCATCTATATTTAGTAAGTATTTTAAATATGGTGCTAATGAAGGTATTATGAGATATACAGCAGACCATCTTACAGAGAAGTTCATCTTTAAACAAGAAAAACACGTTTTCGGTGCTCTCAGAAAATCCATTGAGTCTGCTTATGTATTCTTAAAGCCATTCTTTAAGGAAGCATCTGATAAAGAAGTTGTTCGTTATATACAGCGTGTACGTAATGATCAAAACTCTATGATTAAGAAAATCGCTAGTGAATATCATAAGAACCGAGATGCTGGAAACTCTGTATCTACACAGGCAGAAACTTGGGATAATGGTTCATTAATAGATGATTATCAGAATGACACGTCAAAAGTAGAAAGCTTAGCTTCTAGAGTTGTAATTAGTATTTTAACTAATGGTATTGATTTGTCCAGACTTAAAGTAGCTGCAACCTTTGCACAACTCAGTATTACAGAACTTAGATACTATTTGGTGAAAATCTTAATTGATTCTAAGAATACAGAAATTGATGAATTTGTAACTGCTGTGCTATTTATATATCTTTATGATGAAAAACATACAGTTGAAGAGATTCGTTCTAAAATGTATATTTCATTTGGTATTGAGTTGTTTAGAAAGACCAATGCTAACAATACAAATATTAAAACGATTAAGACAAACCTGGATAAGTGGGCAGAAGAAACTGGCATCCATGCTAAGTATAGACGTGAACCAACCCGTATTGCTTACAAAAAAGGAATTTATTGGTATATCCTTTTAACTATTCAAGCGAATGTCTAAAATATACAAAAAAGAAGGAGTAACTTTTGTTACTCCTTCTTTTCTTTTCGTCTGAACTATTTTACATAGAAACTATCAAACTTTTCTCCTGCGAGATAAAGTCTGAGATTGTCTCCTTCATTCTTATTACATTTTAACCCAGCGATAATTACTGCAAGCAGTGTTTCTGCATTTCTGTAGGATCTCAAATAATCTACTAATGCACGACCGCAGAACTTATCATAATATGGAGTTTCGTAAGTACATCCAACTAATTTTAAGTCGATAACTTCCTGAACAATGGTTTCAGGATTACCATCTTTTCTAGCACCGGTTACTTCTGCCACTTCTTCAA
>CALAEX010000101.1 GCA_937891165.1 uncultured Lachnospiraceae bacterium
TGACAAAAAAACAGAAAAAAATGCTACGAAAAATTATCGTAGCTAGTTCCATATTTTTGATTGCTTGTATTTTTTCTTTTTTATTACCAGACTTTCCATTGAAATCATGGTGTTCTCTAGCCATCTTTTTATTTGCTTACCTCATGGCAGGAGGAGACGTTGTTAAAAAAGCATTACTCAATATACGAAATGGCCAAGTATTTGATGAAAATTTTCTAATGTCCATCGCTACCATCGGGGCTTTTTTTGTAGGGGAATATCCCGAAGGTGTTGCTGTTATGCTTTTTTATCAAGTTGGAGAACTGTTTCAATCATATGCTGTTGGAAAGTCCCGCAAATCCATTGCTTCTTTAATGCAAATTCGTCCAGATTCTGCTAACTTAATAAAAGATGGAACTGTTACTGTTGTTTCTCCTGAAGAAGTTTTCATTGATGACTTAATTCTTGTAAAAACAGGAGAAAAAATACCTTTGGATGGCATTATTATAGAAGGAACTTCTTCCCTTGATACAAAAGCACTCACAGGTGAAGCATTACCACGAGAAGTTTCCGTAGGAGATACCGCCATTAGTGGTTGTATCAATTTACGTGGAACATTGACTATCAAAGTTACAAAATTATTTGAGGAATCTACCGTTGCAAAAATTCTTACTATGGTAGAACATGTTTCCTCCAAAAAAGCAAAAGCAGAAAACTTTATTTCCAAATTTGCAAGTATTTATACTCCAATTGTTGTAATACTTGCTGTTTTACTAGCATTTATTCCACCTTTCCTTTTCAAAGAATCCTTTTCAGAATGGATTTACCGAGCTTTAAATTTCCTTGTTGTATCCTGTCCTTGTGCTCTTGTTATTTCGATACCACTTGGATTTTTTGGTGGCATTGGCGGTGCTGCAAGACAAGGCATTTTAATGAAAGGAAGCAATTATTTAGAAGCCCTTGCAAAAGCTGATGCGTTTGTATTTGATAAAACTGGTACATTAACAAAAGGAAACTTTAAAGTAACACATATCACATCTGAAAATTATTCCAAAGAAGAATTACTTTCCTTTGCTGCTATGGCAGAAATTTACTCTTCTCACCCAATTGCACTTTCCATTATAGAAGAATTTCACCTTCTATGTGAAGAACCAGAACAAGCTCAAATTTCTAATATAGAAGAACTCGCAGGATTTGGAGTCCGTGCTACCATAAATAAAAAGGAAGTACTTGTAGGAAATAAACGTCTACTCTTAGAACATCACATTTCAAATCTTCCAAAGGATACCAATTCTTCCAAAGAACATTGTACTATGGTATTTGTTGCTATAGATGGAAATTTTGCAGGAACTCTATTTATTGAAGATGAAATAAAACCAGATACGGCTTCTGCCTTAAAAGATTTAAAACGAAATGGAATTAAAAAACTTGTGATGTTAACTGGAGATAAGAAAAACGCTGGAGAAGCCCTTGGAACTAAACTAAATTTAGATGAAGTTTTTACGGAATTACTACCGGCTGATAAAGTAACACATATCGAATACTTACTAGAAAAACAACCAAAAGGACATACTCTTGCTTATGTAGGAGATGGTATCAATGACGCTCCTGTCCTTGCTAGAGCAGATATTGGTATTGCTATGGGAGGACTTGGCTCAGATGCCGCCATTGAAGCAGCAGACATTGTTATTATGACAGACGAAATTTCTAAACTTCCTATTGCTATTCGTATTGCAAGACGCACACTTTCTATCGTACATCAAAACGTAGTATTTGCAATAGGAGTTAAAGTATTAGTACTACTCCTTAGTGCCCTTGGACTCTCTAGTATGTGGTGGGCAGTATTTGCAGATGTAGGTGTGTGCGTTATCGCAATTTTAAACTCTATGCGAGCATTAAGCATCAAATAACTCTAAATAAAAGGAGCACTTATTATGAATGCAAAAACAATAGAACTTTTACATGACCATAGTGGAAATTTAGCCAAACTCGTAGAAACCATTCCATCTGAACAACAATTTTTTATCGCAGCAGACATTTTTAGTATGCTGTGTGATAGTACAAGACTACGCATCCTCTGGCTCTTATGCCATACCGAAGAATGTGTAAGCGATATTGCCACTGCGGTTAATATGAGCTCTCCTGCGGTTTCTCATCACCTAAAAACACTAAAACAATCAGGACTGATTACAAGCCGTAGAGAAGGAAAAGAAGTTCTCTATAAACTTGCTTCAACAAAAGAAGCTACCCTTGTACACCACATGATAGATGACATTTTCGAGATTAACTGTCCAAGGTAATTAAAATACTCTTTAAAAGAGCCTACTCTACTTAGTATCTTTTAGGACACGCTTGCGCTCGTAGCGAAACGGAACAGTACTAGGCTCGACCCGAGTGAGAGCGTGTCCTCCTAGGAAAACTACAATAACTTGGCAAATTCATACACCCTAATTATGTAATCTAACTAACTTTATCCTTCCGCACCCATATCAAATCCTAAAGAATCCCATACTTCCTCATTTACTTCAATCGGAATCTGCTCTTTCCATTCTTTATAACAGCGTTCAAATTCTTCTTCCTGTCGTAAGGAAATCATCTCTTCTTTCTTAACTTGGGTAGCATCTTCATCAAATTCTGTCACACAATAAAAAATATAAAGATAATCCGTAGTTTCTATTACATCTGACACCTGTCCTGCTTTTAATGCCAATACAGTGTCTTCATATTCTTCCGAAAAATCTCCTACACCGCCTGTTACTTCTAACATTGTAGCATCTTCGGTATTTGCTGCTGCCAATTTATAAAAATCATTCGTTTCTAGTGCCTGCGTACGCAATGCCTCTACCCTTGCTAACAATTCTGTCCGTTCTGTTCCTTCATAAGAAACTCGATTTCCAGAAGGATCTATTTTATACGTGCGAATCGCAATCGTTTGGTAACGGCGTTGTGCTGCTTCCACATCTGGAATGTCTGTATCCACATTTAATGTAGTAACTTCAAATGTCTTTCTTGCCAACAAATTATCGGCATAAATTCTTCTAGCAATATCTGCATTGATACCATACAGCAACAAATCCGAGCCTTGTATTTGCTCCATATACTCTGTTGTCTGTTCTTCTACTTGTAATAATTCTTCTTCTGACAATACAATAGCAAGTTCATCTGCTTTTTTACAAACTACTTTAATATAAATAATTTGGTCCAACACTTGTTCCTTAATTAACTCGCCCATCGTATTGCCTCTGCTATCTACGGCATACTGCCAAATATCACTACCATAATATTGTTCATATTGCTCTTGTACAGCATTTAAATAAATGAGTCCTTCTCGATAATCTACTTGTGTATCCCCAATCCGCAACATACTGCCTTCTTGCCAAATTGTGTCATCCTTTTTGTTATCCTTACTTTTTCCAAAAAAGATGGCCGCTACTACAAAAATTAACACAAAAATCAATATTTTCAGCCAAAGTGCTGTGTTATTATTTTTACTTTTTCTTCTGCTATTTGCCATAGGCATACCCTCCTTACTTTTTTTCTTCCAACAAGCTTGTAAACTCCTGTAACAGTTCTTTTAACAAACCAATTCTCCAATCTGCTTCTGCTTTTGGACTCATCGGCTTTTTCTTTGCTGGAAACTTATAAACAAAATATGGTGTTTGTTCCAACACAAGTTTTAAGCAATGTTTTTTCTGTTCTAAAAAGTCCTGCAACAATTCGGTTTTCCATTTTGCCTGTGGATAAATTGTCAATTCCACTTCTTCGTTTTTCCGAATCAAGGAACTGATATATACATTATGACACATTGTTTTCAATAATGCAATCTGTAAAAGAGTATCAAATACCGACGGGATATCCCCATAACGGTCTATCAGTTCTTCCGAAAGGTCTTCTAAATCTTCCTCTGACATAATATAAGCTACTCGCTTATACATATCTAATTTTTGCACTTCATTTCGAATATAAGTAGATGGAATATAAGCATCTACTCCTAAGTTAATTAGTGTTTCAAAAGAATCTTCTACCTTTGTTTCTCCTTTCATTTGTAACACAGCTTCATTTAACATCTTACAATATAAATCATATCCTACTGCTTCCATATGACCACTTTGCTCTGCTCCAAGTAAATTGCCTGCTCCACGAATTTCTAAATCTCTCATAGCAATTTTAAATCCTGAACCAAGCTCCGTAAACTGACGAATCGCTTGTAGTCGCTTTTCTGCTACTTCTTTTAGCATTTTATCTCGTTTATACATTAAAAAGGCATATGAAGTACGATTGGAACGCCCTACACGCCCACGTAATTGATACAACTGTGATAAACCCATTCGGTCTGCATCATCAATAATCATTGTATTTGCATTAGAAATATCCATTCCTGTTTCAATAATCGTTGTAGAAATCAAAACATCAATTTCACCATTGATAAATCCATACATAATTTTTTCTAATTGTCGTTCACTCATTTGTCCATGAGCATAGGCAATCTCTGCCTCTGGCACAAGATTTGCTATACGAAGTGCCACATCTTCAATTCCATTCACACGATTATACACATAATACACTTGCCCACCACGAGTTATTTCACGATGAATCGCTTCTTTAATAATTTCATCATTGTGTTCCATGACAAATGTTTGAATTGGCAAACGGTCTACGGGTGGTTCTTCTAATACGGACATATCTCGTATGCCTGCTAAACTCATATGCAGTGTTCTTGGAATTGGAGTTGCTGTCAATGTTAATACATCAATATTTTCCTTCATTTGTTTCACTTTTTCTTTATGAGCCACACCAAATCGTTGTTCTTCATCTACAATAAGCAAACCTAAATTTCTATATTTTACATCTGAAGATAGTACTCTATGTGTACCAATCACAATATCTACTTCACCTCTTGCCAATCCATCTAATACTTGCTTTTGTTGGGCAGGCGTGCGAAATCTAGAGAGCATCCCTATATTAATTGGAAAGTTTCTCATGCGTCCTGAAAATGTATTATAATGTTGTTGTGCCAAAATCGTTGTTGGTACAAGTACCACCACTTGTTTTCCATTTTCTACTGCTTTAAATGCGGCACGAACGGCAATCTCCGTCTTTCCATAACCAACATCCCCACAAATCAAACGGTCCATAATCTTCTTACTTTCCATATCCCGTTTAATGTCTTCAATTGCTCTCAATTGGTCCTCAGTTTCTTCAAATGGAAATAATTCTTCAAATTCTTTTTGCCAAACAGAGTCCTCTGCAAATACAAAACCATTTTGTTGTTGACGTTGTGCATACAATCGCACTAATTCTCCTGCCATCTCTTTTACCGCAGTACGAACTTTTGTCTTTGTACGTTTCCACTCTACCGAATTAACTTTATGAAGTTTCGGTTTCTTTGCAGCGTCTGCACTTGCATACTTTTGAATACGGTCTAGGCTTGTCGTAGAAATATAAAGAAAACTTCCCCCACCATACTCTATTTTAATATAATCTGCTGTTACTTTATCCACTTCAATTTTTTCGATACCTCGATAAATTCCTACTCCTTGGTCTTCATGCACGACATAATCCCCAAATGTCAATTCATGAAAACTTTGCAATTTCTGTCCGCTATATTGAGATTTTTTCTTCTTTCTCTTTTTTTCTGCACCAAAAATATCACTCTCCGAAATCATGACAAATTTAAGTGCAGGATATTCAAATCCTCGTCGCAAATTTCCCTGAATTACCATAATCTCGCCTTTTTGCACTAAGCGTTCTGGATTATCATCAAAGAATGCTGGCAACTCATATCCACGCAAATCTTCTGCCAAACGAGAGGCTCTTGTACCAGAGGAAGTAACAACAATCATACGATAACCCTGCTTTTTCCATGAGGTTAAGTCTTTTACTAACAATTCAAAATTAGAATTGTATGGATTTATTGATTTCGCAGGAATATCATACCGCATATTTGCTTTTAACAAATCAAACGAATAATCTAAGGTAGATAACAACAACGTAGTTCGACTGCTAAAACGAGCAAGCAACTCTCGATAAGAAAAAATAGACTCTGCTTGAGATGGTAAACAATACCCCTTTTCTAATCGTCCTGTCATACTTTCCCTAAATTCTAGTTCTGTTGTTTCCCCTTTTTCCACTAAACGACTTGGTTCGTCAAGAACAAATAACGTATGTTCATCAAAATAGTCAAAAAAAGATATGGTATCGTTACAAAAGAACGTAACATAAGAATCAAGTGCTATCTGCCCTTGGCAATACTCCAAATTTTCCAAAAACTCTTCTATGGTACGACGAATCTGCATTCCTTCTTCATTTTTTCGTTCTGCTCGGAATACTTCTTCTGTCTTTTTAGCTTCTGTTAAAATCTTATCTGTCCCTTTTTTTAATTCTTGTTCTGTAAATAAATATTCTCCAGCTGGAAATATGGTTACTTCTGAAATTCTCTCTACCGTACGCTGACTATCTACATCAAACACACGAATCGTATCAATTTCATCTCCAAATAATTCTATTCGTACGGGTGCTTCTTCGGTCAGTGGAAAGATATCTATAATACCACCTCGAACCGCAAATTCTCCCGGTAATTCCACTTGTGCCTGACGCTCATATCCAAGAGTTACAAAATGTTTTGCTAATGCCTCTACTTCACATACATCTGCTTCTTTTAACTGTAACACTTTTTCTTGTATCTTTTTTAAAGGAAGTAACTTGTCAATGCCACCATCTATACAAGCAATTACCGTCATTGGTTCTCCTAACAATAACTTCTTTAATACTTTCAGACGTTCTTTCACAATTGCATTTCCATGAATATCTGCATTGTAGAAAATAACATCTTTGGATGGATAATACATCACATTAGAATCATATAAACGATATTCTTCTAATAATTCCTGTGCCTTTAAATCATGATACGTAATAATCACTCTAATAGGAAAATGCTCAGAAAGTCCTGCAATCAAATGGCACTTTTGAGAATCAATACAACCTGTGATATGAGATACTTTATGTCCTGTTAATAACTCCTGTTCTACCGCACAATATTCACTAATTTCTTTTAATGGTTCAAGATACGCCTTCATAACTTTACCCTTTCTTTCGATTAAACGTGTTCATTGCCGTCTGTAATTCTCCCCCTATAAACAACTCACATACCTTTGCCGCATCTGTCAATGCTTCTCTCATCAAAGGTTCTTCTTCAGCAGTAAATCGTCCAAGAACATAATCTTTTAAATCCCAATCTTTTGGCTTTTCCCCTACACCAATTCGTACTCTAGCAAACTGTTCCGTTCCAAGATGAGCAATAATATTTTTAATACCATTATGTCCACCAGCACTTCCTTTTTCTCTAATTCTAAGCTGTCCTGGTGCTAAACTAATATCATCATACAATACAAGTAAATCTTCAGGTGTTGCCTTATAAAAATCGAGTACCTCTCTTACACTTTCTCCACTTAAATTCATATAGGTTTGTGGTTTTATCAACATTACCTTTTGCCCAGCAATAATACCTTTTCCACACAATGCTTTATGCTTTTTCTCTTTTACTTCAATTCGATAAAGGTCTGACAACTTTGTAATCGCATCAAAACCAATATTATGTCTTGTTCCTATATACTCTGTTGTAGGATTTCCTAATCCAACAATAAACTTCATACCATCATTCCCTTCTTCTAGTTCTTCTTTCTGTAAACCAAAGAATTTATCTAACCACTTTTTTACCAAAATTAGTATCCTCCAAATCCATCATATACTACTCCATTTTCTGGTGTAACTCCTTTATAATAAAAAAGTTCTGATAACGTAACGATTTCATATCCTTGTTCTATCAACCATGGTAAAAACAATTCGGTTGCCTCATATGTTGTTTCTCGAATGGAATGCACTAATACAATACAACCATCTTTGGCTTTTTCTCTGATTCTCTCATTTAAAATATCTTTATCACGGTCTTTCCAATCTACACTATCTAAGTCCCAATCAATAATCGGCATTGGAAGATTACTTAAATAATCATTGCTATACCCTTGAGGCAAACGAATATAATCCGGTGCATAACCCGTTACCTCTGCAACAACTAAATTTGTCTTATTTACTTCTGGCCATACAACTTCTGGTGGCGATGTTCTCATATTTGGATGTGAATAAGTATGACTTGCAATTTCATGTCCTGCTTCAAATAACTCTTTTACCATTGTTTTGTATGAACCTGTAATTCGGTTACCTACAAAGAAGAAAGTTACCTTTACACCATACTTATCAAATAACTTTAAAAATTTTTCTTCTAAACGAGGATATGGTCCATCATCATACGTTAATGCAATCATTTTTGCATTCGGATCAAGCTCTCGAATCGCAATTCCATTTACTGTGCCATCTAATTTCAAATATAAAAATGCCTCTGCTTCTGTCAAAAGCGTTTCATAAGTAAATGGAGGATGTTCTTCTTCGGTAAGCGAAGTTTCATCAAAATAAAACACTACTGTTTCATTCGTCAAATAAAATTGCTCATAATCCTCTACTCGATATGGTTGTTCATAAGAAACAAATGCCGAATTTGCCTGTTTTGGAAATTGTTCTGCTACAACAGACTGTAAACGCTCTTTTATAATGCAAAAATAAGTTTCCTTTATTAAATCACTTCCTGTTACCTTAGTATTCGTTGTTATGTCATATACTAATGGTAATAAAAATTCTGTCTCTGTTCCATCCCAATTAGCCATTTTTCTAAATACTGCTGAAAAATAGTTTCCCACAAGATAACTTTCATATACTAATGTGTCTTCTTCTTTTCCAAATTCTTTTACCTGTTCCCTTATTTGCTTATCTATTTCTTCCTGTCCATAAAAACCTAACATATCTAGCTCTTTTAATACAATCTCTTGAGCCTCTCCTGATATTGGAAGCACTTCAATTTCCTCTATTTCCAAACTTTTCGTAGGCTCTAGTGTTATCGTTGCCTCTATAGAAGGAACTGGTTCTTTCTCTTCTAAATCTCCTACCTCTCCTACTTGTGTTGGTGCTGGTGTAATTGTAGTAGAACTTACTTGTTGCTCGTTTCGGTTCAACCATTCTGAGAAAGTTTGATATCCTTGCAAACGCAAAAGTAAAATTCCAATTAATACCACTAGCAAAATAGCACAAGTAACTAATACTACATATATAGTAGTATATGTTGCTTTTTTTTCCCTTTTGTTTTTCTTACTCATCTTTTTCTCCTTATCTTTTTTAGACTCCTTTTCTTTCCTTTTGATATCATATACTAAACCTTTCTTTTTCACAAGCATAAAATGAAAAAGAACAAAAAAAAGGAAGACTGCTATTCACAGTCCTCCAAATCCTCTTCTTCTAATGCCTTTTCATAATGCTCTAAAATCGTTTCCTGTATCATACTTCTTGTTTCTGGATTGATTGGATGTGCAATATCCTTATACTCTCCGTCTCCAGTCTTACGACTTGGCATCGCAATGAAAAGCCCCTTATCACCGTCAATTACTTTAATGTCGTGGACTACAAATTCATTATCGAGAGTAATGGAAACGACTGCTTTCATTTTTCCTTCTTTCGTTACCTGCCGAATTCTGACATCTGTAATCTGCACTTTTAAACTCCTTTCCGATTTTTCTACTGCTTTTGCAACTAGAAAACTTGGTCAAATGAGTAAACGCCACATCCAAAATCCACTTACTTATGCAAATTTTGGACATGGCGAATAAAAACACTCTGAAATTGTTGTTACTACTTCCTTATCAACGCAATTTGCGTTTTATTATAAATTATATCTTTCTGATTTCTCAATTACAATTTTAATCTTACCAGGCTCACCAATATACTGAGAATTTGGCTTAATAGAATCACGGCTCTCTACGATACAATTTTCAATTACAGTATTGTCACCAATATGTACATCATTTAAGATGATACTATTCTTAATAACAACATTATTTCCTACATATACTTTCTTAAAGAGAACGGAATTTTCTACTGTACCATTTAAAATACAACCACTAGAAACTAAGCTGTTCTTTACTACTGCTTCTGGATTATATTTTGCTGGTGGATAATCATCAATCTTAGAATAAACATCTGGATACTGTCTAAAGAAGTAATCTCTTGTTCCCTTATCTAAGAAATCCATATTAGTATCATAATAATCCTGTACTGTAGAAATATTGCTCCAGTAGCTATTCATCTCATAAGCAAAAATCTTCTTGTTTTCTTTATGGCGAATAAAAATATCTTTTACAAGGTCATAACGTTCATCTTGAATTGCTTGTTCTAATAATTCAATTAATAATCTTCTACGAATGACATAAATACCTGTAGAAACCATATTGGACTTAGAAACAAGTGGCTTTTCTTCAAAGTCTACAATTCTGCCGTTATCATCAACAGAAACTACACCAAAACGAGTAGCATCTTTGCTTTCGTCTAATGTTTTTGTTACGATAGTAACATCTGCCTTCTTGTTGATATGATATTCTAATACCTTATTATAATTTAACTTGTAAATACCATCGCCAGATGCAATTACTACATATGGTTCATGACTATTCTTTAAGAAAGTAAGATTCTGAGCGATTGCATCTGCTGTACCACGGAACCAGAAAGCATTGTCATTTGTAATCATTGGTGTGAATACAAATAAACCACCCTGCTTTCTACCAAAATCCCACCACTTAGAAGAACTTAAATGCTCATTTAAAGAACGAGAATTGAACTGTGTCAATACTGCTACTTTCTGAATATTGGAGTTTGCCATACTACTTAATGCGAAGTCAATGGCACGATAACTTCCTGCAATCGGCATAGCCGAAACCGCACGCTTATTGGAAAGCTCCTTCATCTTTGAATTGCTTCCGCCTGCTAAAATAATACCTATTGCTCTCATCTGCCATCACCTACCTTAATAATATTTTCGCCTGACTCTAATACGTTATGTGGATAGTCATCCAAGGTTGTACCACCAGAAATTGCTGTATTCTTTCCAATACGCACTTTATTTGGAACTACAGAATTTTCACCGATAGTTACCATGCCATCATTATAGATGTCTGGTTTCCAAACATTTGGCTTATCTTCGCCAACACCAATTTCACAATCAGAACCAATAACACAATTTTCTGCAATAATTGCCTTATCAATTGTTGTATTAGTACCAATTTCTGTTGCCTTCATGATAATAGAATCACGAATTACACAACCTTCCCCAATAACAACACCAGGACCGATGATGGAATTGTATACTTTACCATGAACTTCTGCACCTTCACTGATAATAGCACGTTCAATCACTGAATCTGATGCAATATACTGTGGAGGAATTACATCTGCCTTAGTATAAATCTTCCAGAACTCTTCATATAAGTTAAACTCTGGAATTAAGTCAATTAATTCCATATTGGATTCCCAATAGGAAGAAAGTGTACCAACGTCTTTCCAATAACCATTGAACTCATAAGCAAATACTCTATCGCCTCTCTTATGGCAATATGGAATGATATGCTTACCAAAGTCACAACCTGGCTGTTCAGAAAGTGTAATTAATGCTTCTCTTAAAACTTTCCATGTAAAGATATAAATACCCATGGAAGCTAAGTTACTACGTGGGTTCTTTGGCTTTTCTTCGAAGTCAACGATTCTTCTAGTATCATCTGTAATTACAATACCAAAACGATGAGCTTCTTCCATAGGAACAGGAATTGTTGCCATAGTAATGTCTGCCTTGTTAGCCTTATGGAAGTCTAACATTACTTCGTAGTCCATCTTATAAATATGGTCACCACCAAGAATCAAAACATATTCTGGATTAAACTGTTCCATATACTTTAAGTTCTGATAAATCGCATTTGCGGTACCTGTATACCACTCTCTATTTGTTGTCTTTTCGTATGGTGGAAGAATGGAAACACCACCGACATTTCTGTCTAAGTCCCATGGAATACCAATACCAATATGTGTGTTCAATCTTAATGGCTGATACTGAGTTAATACACCAACGGTATCTACACCAGAATTGATACAATTGCTTAATGGGAAGTCAATAATACGATACTTACCACCAAAAGTTACTGCCGGTTTCGCAATTGATGAAGTTAAAACACCAAGACGCGATCCTTGTCCGCCTGCTAAGAGCATGGCAATCATTTCTTTTTTAATCACGATTATCCTCCATTCTCCAGAGCGTTTTCACGCTGTATTTATATTTGTCAATTCATCCTATAAATAACATAAGAATCCTCGACTTGTTATAAAATCATTATAACATTTTTTTGTGCCAATGTGAATATTTTTTACAAAAATTCTTTTATTTTTTTTATTTTTTTATTACTTTTTACCAAAGTATACTACTTTTACTCGACTTTAAATGTAAAAATTGGCAAAAATAAGTACTTTCTAAACCAATACCCTTTGTTTAAGATAAATTAAACCCCAAAAATTTCCATAAAAACTTTTGTTCTATGCTCTATTTTGCCCCTTTGACATAGAGTTAAAGTTGCAATTCTTTTAAAATAGGTTATAATAGGCTTAAACATAATTTAAAATAATAATAAGGAAGTGACATTATGTATCAAATTAATTTTAATGAGCCTATCCATATTCATTTTATTGGTATCGGTGGTATCAGTATGAGTGGATTGGCAAAATTACTAAAGAGTCGTGGCTTTACTATTTCTGGCTCTGACTGGCACAGTTCTGACTTAACAAAAGAATTAGAATCTCTTGGTATTCAAGTTTTTATAGGGCAACACAAAGAAAATATTACAAAACAAATAGATTTAGTTGTTTATACTGCTGCTGTAAAAGAAAACAATGAAGAATACCTTGCAGCAAAAGAAACTGGTATCCCTTTAATGCCACGTTCTGTTTTACTTGGTCAAATTATGAAACAATATCCACATGCCGTAGGTATTGCTGGTACTCATGGTAAAACAACAACAACTTCTCTCCTTTCGGTACTTTTATTAGCTGGTGAACTAGACCCTACGATTTCCGTTGGTGGTGTATTAAATCTAATCGGTGGCAATCTTCGTATTGGTCACTCCGATTATTTTGTAGCAGAGGCTTGTGAATATACCAATACATTTTTATCTCTTTATCCAACCGATGCGATTATATTAAATATAGAAGAAGACCATCTGGATTTCTTTAAAGATTTAGCAGAAATTCGTGAATCTTTTGCTAAGTATATTGCCCTAGTACCAGAACATGGTACTATCTATATCAATGGAGAAATTAAAGATTATGAAACACTTTGTTCTAATGCAACAGCCAATGTCGAAAGTTATGGTATTTTAGAAGATGAAATTAGTCTAACAAATCCTGTTTCTCCATATACTTATAGTGCCGCAAATATTGTCTATGACAACTCTGGCTGTGGTTCTTTTGACTTTATTGCTAACAACCAATATTTAGGTCGAATACAATTGGGTTTAATTGGAAGACATAATATTTCTAATGCACTCCCAACTATCGCTCTCGCTTTAAACTATGGAGTTTCCATGGAAACCATTCAAGCGACTCTGCCAAAATTTCATGGTACAAAACGACGTTTTGAATATAAAGGAACAAAGAACGGTGTTCTTATCTATGATGATTATGCTCATCACCCAACAGAAATTCGTGCAACACTTACTTCTGCAAAACAATGTAAACACAGCCGTATTATTACTGTATTTCAGCCACATACATATACACGTACAAAAGCTTTATTTCATGAGTTCGCAGATGCACTTTCCTTATCTGATGTTATTGTTATGGCTGAAATTTATGCTGCTAGAGAAACCAATACATTAGGTGTTTCTTCTAAAATTCTTGCAGAAGAAATTTCAAAAAAAGGTAAAGAAGTTTACCATTTTGAA
The DNA here is from genome assembly GCA_937891165.1 of uncultured Lachnospiraceae bacterium. Lineage (GTDB taxonomy): Bacteria > Bacillota > Clostridia > Lachnospirales > Lachnospiraceae > SIG299. Next base: position 13,836 of record CALAEX010000101.1, read on the forward strand.
ACTTTTTTGGAAATTGAAAAATTTTTACTAAAATTTTGTTCAGAGGGAGATTTGTTAATAACTATGGGAGCTGGAGATATCGTTTTAGTATCTGAATCTCTCGTTTGTAACTAGTTATCCACATAATTCACAGCTTATCCACATTATCCACAGAGGAATAGGCTGTGGATTATTTTTTGCAAAATCCTTTATTTTTTTCTCATTTTAAACCCTCAAAAACCCTTTAAATATCACGTTTTTTAAAAAACTGACAATTCTCTTTTTCTTTTTCCCATAAAGTTATCCACATTATCCACATATTTATTCTACATCTGTTGTACACATTTTCCCCTATTTTCGTTTTTTTCAAATTATGCTATACTTACAGCAATTGAACGAGAAATTTTCATTATTTATGGAGAATTAAAAGAATGAATACAATTGCTATTAATACAGAATGTAAATGCAACTCAACCGTTGTTTCTAACATCTTTATTGACCGATATATGCCAGAAGCGAGTGGCTCTTTTGTGAAAGTCTACTTATATTTATTACGATGCCTTTCCGATAGTACAAAGCCTTTTTCACTTAATACCGCTGCCAATGATTTGGATGAAACTGAAAAAAACATTTTACGAGCACTTTCTTACTGGGAGCAAACTCATGTTATATCTCTTTCTACGGAGAATAATGTAGTAACTGGCATTACTTTATTAGAATTAAAAGAAGAAAAAGAACAATCTCCTCAAACTATTATCACAATATCTTCTGCTCTTACTTCTGAACCAGACGATATTTATAAAACTCCTGCATACACAGAAGAACAAATGACCGAACTTTTAGATAGTAAGGATATTGCTCTTACTTTAAATGTTGTGGAAGTTTATTTAGAACGCTTACTTACTCCACAAGATATCAATTTAGTTGTATATTTATATGACAAATTGCATTTTTCTTCGGATTTAATCCTTCACTTGTATGAATATTGCATCGGTAAAAATAAAAAGAAATGCGAATACATAGAGAAAGTAGCTATTTCTTGGCACAAAGAAGGTATTGACACAATAGAAAAGGCACAGGAATACAATTTCTTATTTGATTCCTGTTTTAATGCTGTCAATAAAGTATTTTCTCTAGGTCGTATGCCATTAGGTCCAGAACGAGATTTTATTAGAAAATGGAGTTCTTTCCATCTTCCACTTGAGCTAATTACCGAAGCTTGTAATCGTACTATTTTAAATATTGGTAAAGCAGACTTTAAATATACACACCGTATTTTAGAAAACTGGTATAATGCTGGTATTTCTTCTTTAGCAGAAGCACAAGCACTCGACACTAGTCATTCACTCATGAATGCACGTCCTTCTTCAGAAAGCGGAGTACGTCAAGTAACTGCTATGACAAAATCAGCTATCAACTATAATAGTTATTCACAACGTCAATATTCTCAAGAAGAATTAGATGATTTAGAAACTAAATTATTAGCACTAGCTGTTGCACAAAACTAACTTGGAGGACTTTATGCCATTAACAAATGCTCAATACAATACAATCATGAGAACTTATGATACTAAGCAGGCAAATCATAGAGCTATCTTAGAAAAAAGACAGGCAGAAATTGAACAAACAATTCCTGCCTATACTAATCTTCGTACCGAAATTATTGAAACTTCCATACAATATGCCCGTCTTTCTTTACAACCAGATACTTCTACTGTCAGCTTTGCAGAACTTCGTTCCAAAAATGAAGCTCTTTCTAGAAAAAAAGAAGCTCTCCTTTTGGCAAATGGTTACCCTGCAAACTACCTTTCTCCGATTTATGAATGTCCTGACTGTAAAGATACTGGTATGTTAGAAAATAAACGATGTCATTGTTTTAATCAAGCAGTCGTAAATTTACTTTATGCACAATCCAATCTATCTACAATCCTTCAAAAAGAAGACTTTACTACATTTTCTTTAGATTATTATGATAACACAATTGTAGACCCAAAATCTAAATTAACTTCCAGAAAAAATATGGAAAATATCTATCGGACTTGTCAAGCTTTTGTACAAAATTTCGATAAAAAATTTGAAAATCTTTTATTTTATGGAAATGCTGGTTTAGGAAAGACATTTCTTTCCCACTGTATTGCAAAAGAATTATTAGGAACAGCACATACTGTACTCTATTTAACATCATACGAATTATTTGAAATTTTGGGAAAAACTATGGAAGATAACACTCAACTTACTTCTTCTGAACACATTTTAACTTGTGACCTTTTAATTATTGATGACTTAGGAACAGAACTTACTACTTCTTTTACTATATCTAAATTAAGCGTTTGTATCAATGAACGATTTTTAAATCGTCGTCCAACAATTATTTCTACTAACTTTAGAATTTCTGAAATATCTGCTATATATGGAGAAAGAAATTCATCTAGAATTCTTAGTAGTTACTCTCTTCTTCACTTTTTTGGAGAAGATATTCGATTAAAAAAGAAAGTAAAGGCTTGACAAAACACAATATCAATGCTATGTTTAACTCAATTATTACACTTGACATGAAAAACTTTTTTTCAACAAATTAATCAATTCAAGTCACAGTCATTTTTACGACTATGTCAGATTCCGTGAAATTACCGACTGTGGATGGAAACAAAACTATACAGATATGGAGGATAATATCATGCCACAGGAAGACTACTTAGCAACCATACCTTTTGGAAAACTGGGAATTATTGCTTTGGAAAGTTCTAAATCAATTGCCAGTAAAGTAGACGATTACATTGTAGAATGGAGAGATTCTCGTAATCACGAACATTCTGAAACTATCCACTTTAATGACTACAAAAAAGATTCTTATTTAATTGAATCTTCTTGCCCTCGTTTTGCTACCGGAGAAGCAAAAGGAACGCTTCGCCAGTCCGTCCGTGGTACTGACTTATATATTCTGGTAGACGTAACAAACTATAGTTTAACTTATTCTATGTTTGGTGAAGACAACCATATGTCACCAGACGACCACTTTGCAGATTTAAAGAGAGTGATTGCCTCTGTAAATGGTAAAGCTCGTCGTATTACTGTTATTATGCCATTCCTTTATGAAAGCAGACAGCATAAGAGAAGTTCTAGAGAATCCTTAGACTGTGCTTTAGCACTTCAAGAATTAGTAAACATGGGTGTTGATAGTATTATTACTTTTGATGCACATGACCCTCGTGTACAAAATGCTATTCCACTCAAGACATTTGAAAATGTACTTCCTACTTATCAGTTTATTAAAACATTATTACGCAATGTTCCAGACCTTACCATCGATTCTAACCACATTATGGTTATCAGTCCAGACGAAGGTGCTATGAGCCGTGCTGTATACTTTGGTAGTGTGATTGGTGCAGATGTTGGTATGTTCTATAAGAGACGTGACTATACCGTTATTAAGAATGGCCGTAATCCAATTGTTGCTCATGAATTCTTAGGAAGCAACGTAGAAGGAAAAGATGTTATCATTATTGATGATATGATTTCTTCTGGCGAAAGTATGTTAGATACAGCAAAAGAATTAAAGAAACGTAAAGCAAAGAGAATCTTTATCTGTTCTACCTTCGGTTTATTCACAAATGGTTTAGAAAAGTTTGATGAAGCACACAAAGAAGGCTTAATTGACTATGTTATCACAACAAACTTAATTTATCAGTCTGCGGAATTATTATCTCGCCCTTACTATTTAAATGCGGATATGAGTAAATATATTGCATTGTTAATTGATACATTAAACCATGACAGCTCTATTAGTGAATTTTTAAACCCTGCTGGAAGAATTCAGCAAGTTTTAAATAACTACAAAGAAAAGCAGAAAAATAACTAAGCCCCTTTGTTTTTTTAATTAACATAAATAAGTCCCTTACCCATTTTTAGTGCATAAAGCACGAAGTAATAGGTAAGGGACTTATTACATCAATCTTTTGTCCAATATGGCTTTTGGTCTTTATGGGAATATCCTACCATTCTTACTTCGTATCCATTCACAATAGATGTATATTTTTCTATTTCTCTCTCTGTTAAACTTCCATTCTCTGTTAATTCGGAAAGCTTTTGTCTTAATTCTTCTACGGTTTGTCTTGCGATATCTTTATAATTATTCTCCATAGCCAACTTAATTTCTAAAACCATATTGTCAAGTTCTTGTGTTACTTTTGTTTTCTTAAAAAAATGAAACATTTCCTACCCCTTTCTAAAAAATCTTTTTTATTTATTATACCATTCCTCTATTGAGCCATCAATAAAAAAGCTATGGATATATTGTAAATAAAGCTTTTAAAACCATCATTTCTATGGTATATTTTAGATACTATGGATACAAAACAAAAAACTATTTTTTAACTGAAAGAGGTAGAAAATATGATTACAACTACTATGTGGATACTTGGCTGTCCTGCACCAACTTGTAGTGAATTAGCCAACGGTTGTTACAATGCAGGTCCAATGCTTGCAGATGACAGAGAAGGAATAACAAAAGAAGATTCTAAAATGCAGATTTTTTATAATGTTACAGAATCCGATTTTGACAACTATATTGACTCATTAAGAAATATCGGAATTAATGGATATTTAGAACATACGTTAGGTTCTGATAAATTTTTTGCGTTTGCTTATGAAGGAAACTATTATCATGTAGCTTATATTGCAAAGCGAGGAGAACTTCGTATTATAGAAGACATTAGCTCTACCCCAATAAATGAATTTGGCTACCATACCATTGGACAACAACAAACCGTAGTGTATCAGTATGGCTTATACTATGACCCTGAAAATCATGTTACTGATAAAACTGTAAACTGTGGAATGCTATACATTATAAAATTATCCGATAATAGTTTATTTATGGTAGATGGGGGACATATTTTCCAGTGTAGTGACAAGATGATAGATGGCTTATGGAACTTTTTATTACAAATCACAAATACACCAAAAGATGGAATAATCCGTATTGCTAATTGGCATTTTACACATCCTCATGATGACCATATCAATGGTTGTACCAAATTATTAAATCGTTATCATAAGCAAATTATATTAGAACGCGTTATGTATAACTTCCCATGCTTTAGTATTGCTCATGGATATTCCATTTCTACTTATGACATGAAAGAAATTGTGCCAAGATTGTATCCACAAGTCAAAGTATTAAAATTACATACTGGTCAAAAGTTCAATCTTGCAGATATGACAGTAGAAGTGTATTATACACAAGAAGACGCTGCTAGAAGAGAAGACTTATCTAAATTTCATTTAGGAGATTCTAATTGTGCTTCTAGTATTTTAAAACTCACAATAGATGGAAAGACAATTATGATGTTAGGCGATACTAATGTGGAAACAGAAGAAATTCTCGCAAACTATAGTGAAAAAGAACTCTGGAAAGCTGATATGGTTCAAGTAGCACATCACTGTTTTAACTATCTAGATACTTTATATCCATGGATTGCAGCTCCTGTCGCAATGTTGCCTAATAGTTATTTTGGAGCTCATACGCCAGAAAATCTTCCAAAACTTGCTACTATATTAAACTATATAAAAGACAATCAAATTTACTATGAAGGCGAAGGAACCGATGGATTTGTTGCTACAGAATCTGGATGGAAACATATCGAACATTTCCCTGTGATTGGAGAAGAATACGATAATTCTGGATACTAAAACCCTTCCTTAAAAAACAGTTATTGTAAAAAATCTTGTTTTTTGATATCTTCTAGGACACGCTTTCGCTCGTGTCGAAACGGAGCAGTATTAGTCTCGAAAGAACCTCGCCATACAACAGAAAATACGTTGTATTTTCTGATTGTCTTGAGGTCTGACGTTTCTAAACGGTCCTTGCCAGATATCAAAAAAACAAGATTTCCAACTTATAATAATTCTACTTTACGACAACCTCTTTTTGATTTATCAATTTCTATTATCTCCAAATCTCTACTTTATATCGTTTTGCAATTTCAGGAACATAAGTAATACTATTTGTCTTCTCTCCATTAATAACAATAGAAGAAGTTCCATCTTCACTTTCTTTTAATTCGATATCTAAAATAACATTTCTAAATTGAATTCCTTGTATTTGCATTGCTCCGATATTTTTTGGTACACATGGATGGAATTTAAGTTTATCTTCTTCCAATGTAATTCCAAACACACCAAAGACAATTCCTGCAAGGAAACCTGTGGCTGACCATGTTTGGTCTTTTACAGAATCCCAATGACATCCTACTTGCCATCCACCGTCTGGTACGCCAGTTTCTCCGTTATAGATTTCCCAAAATGCATCATGCTCTACAGCAAGATATGCCATTTTTTCTAATTCGTCTCCTAATAGTTCTGCGAAACCCCATTTTGCAACGGCTTGCATAAAGAAACCATTGACTACTGGCCAAATTAAATTGTTATGACGAATTGGTTTCTCTACAGAAGAAAGTCCTTCAAATGGTGGCCAAATGGACATTAAACCATAGGAGCTTCTATAACATTGACACATCATTTTCTCTGCTTGTTGTTTATTACATACATCAAATAACATAGCAAAGGACATTCCACATCCTTCTTGTGACCAATCTAATCTTCCATCTGGATAAAGCAAATAGGCATAAGTACCCTTTTCTTCACTCCAAAACCAATGATTTAAAGCATTTTTTAACTTATCTGCTTTTTCCACAAAACTTGTATTGAAAAGAGCATTTTCTTTAGATAAGATAGCTTGCATTTTCTGCAAAATACAATAACCATGATAATACAAACAATTCGTACTAAATGACATAATATGTTGTGTTGGGGCATGGTCACCTACAAAAGAAGATTCTTTTCCTTCTTCGTACAAATCTTTTGGATATCCTGTAATACCATCATTGAAGAAAGAACCACCAGTAAATAAACCATATTGTTGATTAAACTGTGTTTTTTCTAACAATTCCATCGAATATGCAATTGTAGCAAAGGCATCCGATAAAAATTCCATATCCCCTGTTGCTAAATAATATTTCCATGCTCCAGTTGCCCAAATGATTTTGTCCCAACATTGATTATCCATCTGAAAGCAAAGTTTTCCATCCACACGTTCACATACCGACCATAATGTATTTTTGGCTACTTCTGGTTCTAAGAAACAAGCAGCATTCATCGTATTGACTGCGGCATCTCTTGTCCATGGTGTTGGATAGCCACCTCCTGCACGAATCATTAAGCCAAGTGTTTCGTCTAACATACTAGATTTATTATATACATTAGCATCACATGGTACTGTATTGATTTCTAAAAGATTTTTTATAGCCATTTCATACGCTTGTAAAATTTCTTTTTGTTCTGTGATTAGTTTTGGTGCTTGCTCTAATTTTTCTTTGATATAACTCATTTTGAACCCTCCTATTATGAAATAATTGCTTTACCATTCAAAGGTACGAATTCCTTCAAAGGTATTCCATTCTTTTGGGGTTAGTTCTGTTTTCCAATCCAATGGTTCTGCAACTTCTCTATTATAAGAAGCCTTTTGATAAGCTTGTTTTAATTCTTCCTCTTGTTCTTCATTTAATACTCCAGGTTTTACGGAAACAAAAAGAGGAGTTCCGCTAAGAGCTAATAATTCTAACCATTGTCTATTTTTCTCCCATGCAATATCTCCTGTAATACCAACACAATCCGCATCTGCTCCATAGAAACTTTCCTGCTGTATCATACGAAAGGCTAGAGTATTGATTCCCATTTTTTTCGTGCGTTCCCATTCTACTCCACTGGTATCATCACCTGTACGATTCAAATGCATAAGTCCAGCTCCTAAATGTCCAATACAATTACATCCTAAAATAATCATATGTTCTGTTGCTTTATAAATCGTTTCATAGAACTTGATAATAATTTCTGCTGTTGTACGGGAAGTATCAGCAAACTGCCACTCTCCATCCGTCAACTCTGCTCCCATAGATGTTCCCCATCTGCCAAAGATATCCCAAGTAGAGAAATCATATTTTACTAATTCAAAGCCCCATTCTGCGATTTGGCAAATATCTTCTCTAATATGATTTAATACTTCTGGAACAGAAATATCGAGTACAATCGCATCTCTTTGTAATCTCCATTCCTTTGGAATATCCTTAGAATCATCTGCTAATGGACGAATCCAAATACCTGGTCTTACGTTGTATTTTTTCATATCGTTTGCTAATTGTCCCATATCGCCATAGTCTGCATTAGAATTTCTCCAAGGACCTCCATTATATCCATTCGTATGCTTGATTTGCCATCCATCATCAATTACCATAAATGGACGATTCTCAAGTCCTTCTGTCATTCTAGCTAAATAAGCACTATCCTTTAAAATTTCTTCTCTACTGCTGTTTCCATAAGCGTAATACCAGTTATTACTTCCATAAATTGGTTCTTGTTTACATACCGAATCATCACACATCATCTTACAGAACAAGCGTCCTGCTTCAAAGGCTCTTGTTTCATAACTCTTCATTACTACTTGAGCAACCTCTAATTTTCTTCCATTTAATCTAACACCTGCTCCACCACAACGTACGTCTAAATGTAAGAGTAAATCATTATTTTTAATTTCCCACCAACACATAGCGGCTGGTCTTACTTTTACACCATAAGCAAAACATTTGTCTGTTCTATCATCTAAAAAATACCATGGCATTACATTAGATTCTTCTGGCTTTTTCCATTCCAAATCGCCATAGGCTCTCTCCCAATGGTCAGCTAAAAGTTCCCCTGCCCCTGCCGCTTCTTCTTTCCAAAGCAATACAATTTCTCGAACCGCACTTTTTTCTGCTTGTAAAAAAACTGTTATATTTTCTTCTTTTAAAACTAACTCTACGCTAACATCCTCTGATTTACTATATGCCACTGTTTCACTAGAAAACTCTACATCACCGAATACGGTGATTTGATTTGGCAATCGAAGTATCTCTGTTTTCATCCCTATCATTCCTTTCTTTTTCTATAAAAGAAAAGAGATTGTTACAAAATAGAACGATTATAGGTAAAAGTCTTATTTTCAAGACTTTTATTCATTTTGCAACAACCTCTTACTTTATACCGCATGAGAAATTTTAATACCTGATACAGACTACATTTATTTTATTCTAAAAAACCCTTAATTGTATAGCTCTTTGCAAGTCCCGGAATCGTTACCATTTCTTTCTTACCTGGACACATTGGATACATACCAAGACAAGCGAACAAATACCATGCTGCCATAGTTCCGTTATCTTCATCTCCTGGGAAACCGTCCGATTCATAAGAGAATACTTCTAATGCCATCTTGTGTACCCAATAACGGGATTTTTCTGTTTCACCAAAGTAAGCATAAATATAAGGAATATGGAACGATGGCTGATTATTGATAGCACACTGACCATAGTTTAAAGCAGCAAATTCGGATATTTCATGAATTTCTTCCCCATAACCACCTACACGGTATACAGGAGGTGTTGCAAAGAATTCATCCAACTTCGCAAGAAATGCCTCTTTGCCACCAAATAATTCTGCTAAACCTTCTAAATCATGAGGAACTGCAAATAAAGTCTGCCATGCTGCTGCTTCGGTATATTCTTTACCCCAACTGCAAGGGTCAAAATTATCTGCCATGACACCATCTTTATCTTTTCCACGCATAAAACCAGTTTCTGCATCAAATAAATTCTTATAGTTCTTTGCACGACGCTCGTATTCTTCTACCAAATCATCACGTCCTAATGCTTTTGCTACGGTAGCAATACACCAGTCACCATAAGCAGCATCTAATGTCAAATTGACAGATTCCTTATGCTCCTCACGAGGCACATAACCATACTTACAATAAGACTCTGCACCATTACGTCCAAAGCAATCACGAGGTGCATTGTTGTTTGCGTGTTTTAACATACCCTCTAATGCTTTTTCCCAAATCTTGCGATTTCCAATGCCATTTACTACAGCATGAGCAATAACTGCATCAATTAATGTAGATGGCATACATCCAACTTCACCAAAGCCAAGCCAACGAGGAAGCCAACCACAATCTTCGTACTCATTTACAAAACCTTCTAACATTTCTGCAAATTCCTCACGAGCAATCATTGTATACAATGGATATACAGTACGATAAGTATCCCAGAAACCATTGGCTGTATAACGAATACCTTCTTTTACACTACCATCAAATGGTACAAAGTGAATAATCTTTCCATCCGCATCATACTCATAACATTTTTGTGGATATAAGAAAGTACGCCATAAACAAGTATAAAATGTCTTTTCTAATCTCTCATCATCAAATTCTGCATCAATTCTAGAAAGTCTTTCTTCCCAAATTTCATCATTTTCTGCATGAATTTCTTCTAAAGAACGACCATTGATTTCACGACCAATTACTGCTTCTGCAATTTC
>CALAEX010000102.1 GCA_937891165.1 uncultured Lachnospiraceae bacterium
TTTCTATTCATGGTGTACTTGTTGATGTTTATGGTGAAGGTATTTTAATTACTGGAGAAAGTGGAATTGGTAAGAGTGAAACTGCTTTAGAATTGATTAAGCGTGGTCATCGTTTAGTTTCGGATGACGTAGTAGAAATTAAGAAAGTAAGTGATGATACTTTGATTGGTTCTGCACCAGATATTACAAGACATTTTATTGAACTTCGTGGTATTGGTATTGTAGATGTAAAATCCTTGTTCGGTGTACAAAGTGTAAAACACACTCAGTCTATTGACTTAGTAATTCGTTTAGAAGAATGGGATAGAACAAGAGAATATGACCGTATGGGATTGGAAGATAAGTATACAGAATTCCTTGGAAATAAGGTGGTTTGTCATGATTTACCAATTCGTCCAGGTCGTAATTTGGCAATTATTTGTGAATCTGCTGCTGTTAATTATCGTCAGAAGAAGATGGGTTATAATGCTGCACAAGAGTTATATAATCGTGTAACAAGTAATTTAATGAAAAAACAATAAAGTGATATTAGAAAAGTAAAAAACAGTTAGATGCTTTCATTTGACTGTTATAAAAAATAAAAACAAGGGAGAAAAAAATCATGGAGAATTATGTATTTGGTATTGATATCGGTGGAACAACAGTAAAATGTGGTTTATTTACAGTAGATGGAGTTGTTCTGGATAAGTGGGAAATTAAAACAAATAAAGAAAATAAAGGTGCTTTTATACCATCTGATATTGTAGAAACAATTCTTGCAAAGGCAGCAGAAAAGGAAATTGATAAAGCTGCTATTTTAGGTGTAGGCGTAGGTGTACCAGGACCAGTAACTTCTGACGGAACAGTACTTATTTGTGCAAATCTTGGTTGGAAGAATTTCCGTGTTGGTGAAGTAATGAGCGAGTTATTAGGTGGTATTCCAGTAACCGTAGCAAATGATGCGAATGTAGCAGCTCTTGGTGAAATGTGGAAAGGTGGCGGTCAAGGCCATAAAAATGTAGTTATGATTACTCTTGGTACTGGCGTTGGTGGCGGTATTATTTTAGATGGTAAGATTCTTGCAGGTAGCAATGGTGCCGCAGGTGAATTAGGACATATGATTGTTAATCCAGAAGAAACTGCAATTTGCGGTTGCGGTGGTCATGGTCACTTAGAGCAGTATGCTTCTGCGACAGGTATTGTTCGTTTAGCAAAGAAAGAATTAGAAGAAACAGATACTAAGACAACACTTCGTGATATCGAAAATCTTCAGGCAAAAGATATTTTTGATGCAGCAAAAGCTGGTGATGCTTGTGCCGTAGCTTTAGTAGATAAGTTATGTCGTATGTTAGCTCATGCATTAACTCATGTTGCTTCTACTGTAGACCCAGAAGTATTTGTTATTGGTGGTGGTGTATCAAGAGCAGGAGAAATTTTAACAGAGAACTTAAAAAAGCATTATAATCAGAATTTAATTGAAGCTTTATGTAATAAAGAATTTAGTTTAGCAATGTTAGGAAATGATGCAGGTATTTATGGTTCTGCTAAAATGATTTTAGACTATGTTGCACAGATGAAATAAATAGAATTTAACAATTCCTTCGGGAAAGCAAGGAGGAAAAATGGAATATAATAAAAGTATTTTTTCAAATCAGTTGAAAGAAATCTTGGGGGAAGACAGGGTACTAATCGAAGAACCAATGTGTAAGCATACGACTTTTCGTATTGGAGGAGCAGCAGAATGGTTTGTTTTGGTACATAAAATCGAGGAACTACAGGCAGTAACGACACTTTGTAGGGAACAACAAGTGCCATATTATGTCGTTGGCAATGGAAGCGATTTACTTGTTTCGGACACCGGAGTTTCAGGAGTTATAATTCGGCTTGCCGGTGACTTTGAAACAATTGAACTTGAGGAAATTGTGCCAGAAGGAATTTGTTATGTTTGTGCTGGTGCTGGTGCCATGCTTTCGAGCCTTGCTTTACGAGCAGGGAAAAAAGGTTTTACCGGTCTAGAGTTTGCAAATGGGATACCGGGAACCGTTGGTGGTGCTGTGCTTATGAATGCAGGTGCTTATGGCGGAGAAATTAAAGATACTATTACAGCAGTAGATGTACTCACAAAAGATGGAATTGTACGAAGAATGGAAAAAGAGGAATTAAAGCTTTCTTATCGACATAGTGCGATTATGGAAAGTGGAGATATTGTATTGAAAGCATATTTTGCTCTTTTTGTTCGTCCCAAAATCCATATTTTTGCTGTAATGGAATCTTATAAAAAGTCAAGACAGGCAAAACAACCTTTAGAATATCCAAGTGCTGGAAGTACGTTTAAACGTCCAGAAGGATACTTTGCAGGAAAGTTGATTCAAGATGCTGGTTTATTGGGGTATCGCATTGGTGGTGCGATGGTAAGTGAAAAGCACGCTGGTTTTGTGATTAATGTGGATAAAGCAACAGCAAATGATGTATATCAGTTAATTTACCATATTAAAAATACAGTGAGAGATAAATTTCAAGTAGAATTAGAGCCAGAAGTGCGTTTTGTTGGAACTTTTACAAAGGAGTAGGAAGATAGATGAGATTTGTTATTGTAACAGGTATGTCAGGTGCAGGAAAGTCATCCACGTTAAAAATGTTAGAAGATGCAGGATATTTTTGTGTAGATAATCTCCCAGTGCCATTAATTTCAAAATTTGCAAAGTTGAGTTTTCATGAACATGCAGAATATGATAAAATTGCAATTGGAGTAGATATCCGTAGTGGTCAAGGTCTTTCTGAATTAGAACCTTTTTTGGAAGAAATGAAACAAAAGAAGCAACCACATGAAATTCTTTATTTGGATGCTTCGGATGAAGTATTAATTAAACGATATAAAGAAACGAGACGTTCTCATCCGTTAGCAGGTGCTGGCAGAGTAGAAGGCGGAATTTTGGAGGAACGAAAAAAGACAGCCTTTTTGAAAGAACGAGCAGATTATATTTTAGACACAAGTCAACTGTTAGTACGGGAATTGAAACAGCAAGTAGATAAAATTTTTGTAGAAAATCAAAAATTTAATAATTTCATGATTACGGTACTTTCTTTTGGATTTAAGTATGGAATTCCATCGGATGCTGACCTTGTATTTGATGTACGGTTTTTAGCAAATCCTTATTATATTCCAGAATTAAAGTATAAAACAGGAAATGAAAAAGAAGTACAGGATTTTGTAATGCAGACAGAAGCTGCAGGACAATTTCTGGACAAATTAGAAGATATGTTAAAATTTTTAATTCCACATTATATCAATGAGGGGAAGAATCAACTTGTTGTTGGTATTGGTTGTACAGGTGGTAAACATCGTTCTGTAACATTAGCAAATGCGATTACAGGACGTTTGAGTCACTTAGAGTATGGTATAAAGGTGGACCATAGAGATATTAGAAAGGATGCAGCAAATGTCGTTTTCAGGGGAAGTGAAGAAGGAACTGTATGAACGCATTTCTCCACCAAGACATTGTAAGTTAGCTGAGATTTCTGCTATTATTACTTTTTGTGGGAAAATAATAGTTGACAAAGAGCAAAGGCTTGTTTTAAAATTGCAAACAGAAAACAAGAGCCTGACAAAAAAGATTTTTATTTTATTTCAGCAGGTATTTAAAATTAGTGTAGAATTTACAACAAAATCTTTGGCAAGTAAAAGGAATCTGTATGAACTTTCGTTATCGGGAACGGAAGTTCTGCAGGTTCTAACTGCGTGTAAGCTAACTGTGGAAGAAAACGAAGATACAAAAGGAACTACTTTATTTGTAAAGCCGATAATTGCGGAAAAAATTTGTTGTAAAAGAAGTTTTTTACGAGGGGCATTTTTGGCAGCAGGTTCAATCTCTGACCCTAAAAAAGCATACCATTTTGAAATTGTTGCAGGACAAGAAAGGAACGGAGAGTTGTTATGTGAAATAATGCGTTCTTTTCATATTGAGGCGAAAATGGTAGTAAGAAAAACTCATTATGTTGTTTATGTGAAAGAAGGTTCTTTGATTGTAGATTTATTAAATGTCATGGAAGCTCATGTAGCACTAATGAATTTTGAAAATGTGCGTATTCTTAAAGATATGCGGAATACAATTAATCGTAAAGTAAATTGTGAGGCTGCGAATATTAGTAAAACAGTAAAGGCAGCTGCAAGGCAAGTAGAAGATATTCGTTTGATTAAAGAAAAAATTGGACTTGCTGCATTAGCAGGAGGATTACAAGAAGTTGCTTTGCTGCGAATGGAATATCCGGAGGCTTCCTTAAAGGAACTGGGAGAATTGTTATGCCCTCCTGTAGGAAAATCCGGCGTGAATCACAGATTGAAAAAGTTATGCGATATCGCAGACGGGTTGAGGTCAGACAATAGTAATAAAAACAGGAGGAATTGTAATGGTAATGAAGGAATGTAAAATGGGAGATTTTTCTAAATTGGATGCGAGTCCAGCGGCTATGTTAGTACAATTGGCAAGTCGATTTGATAGTAGTATTCATATTGACCAAGGGGCAAAACGTACCAATGCGAAAAGTATTATGGGTGTTATGATATTGAATTTTACAGCTGGAACAGATGCGACTATTGTTGTGGATGGAAAAGACGAAGAAGTTGCACTTGCTGAAGTATATAAATTTTTAAGTGCATAAAATAAAAAAATGGATTAATATTTATGGGGATGTTGCAAAATAGAATTAACTTAAGATGAATGTCTTGTTTTTCTTTATTTTGCAACATCTCCAATTTTTCTTTAAAGGAGAGTGAGGAATAGATGCAGTTTACACATTTACATGTGCATACAGAGTATAGTCTTTTGGATGGTTCTTCTAAAATTAAGGAAATTGTAGCTAGGGCAAAAGAGTTAGGTATGGATAGCCTAGCAATTACCGACCATGGAGTTATGTATGGCGTAATTGATTTTTATCGAGCTTGTCAAAAAGAAGGTATTCGCCCTGTAATAGGGTGCGAGGTTTATGTTGCACCAACTTCTCGGTTTTCTAAGGAAGGTGGAGTATCTGATGAGCGTTATTATCATCTCGTATTGTTGGCAGAAAATAATACAGGATATTCTAATTTAATGAAGATTGTATCCAAAGGATTTACAGAAGGGTATTATTATAAGCCTCGTGTCGATTATGAAGTATTAAAAGAGTATTCTGAAGGAATTATTGCGTTATCTGCTTGTCTAGGTGGAGAAGTAGCTATGAATCTAAGGCGTGGCTTTTATGAGGAGGGAAAGAAGGCTGCCCTAAAATTACAAGAGATTTTTGGAGAGGGAAATTTCTTTTTAGAGTTGCAAGACCATGGCATTTCTGAACAACAAACGGTAAATAGTGCATTGCTTCGAATGCATCAAGAAACAGGAATCGCTTTAGTTGCAACGAATGATGTGCATTATATTTATGACACGGATGCGGAAGCACATGATATTTTACTTTGTATTCAAACACAGAAAAAAGTAAGTGATGAGGACAGAATGCGTTACGAAGGCGGTCAATATTTCTTGAAATCACCAGAGCAAATGGAAGCATTATTCCCGTATGCCAAAGAAGCATTAGAAAATACACATAAAATTGCCAAGCGATGTGATGTGACAATTGAATTTGGACAATATAAATTACCAAAATTTGATGTGCCAGAAGGACATAATGCATGGACCTATTTGCAGGAGCTTTGTGCAAAAGGTATGAAAAAACGATATGGTGAAGTGACAGAAGAATTACAACAACGTTTAGACTATGAACTTGGCGTGATTCATAAGATGGGGTTCGAGGATTATTACTTAATTGTCTGGGACTTTATACGGTATGCCAAAGAACATCAGATTATGGTAGGTCCAGGGCGAGGTAGTGGTGCTGCTAGTATTGCTGCATATGCGTTAGAGATTACAGATATTGACCCAATTAAATACCAATTACTGTTTGAGCGATTTTTAAATCCAGAACGAGTATCCATGCCAGACTTTGATATTGATTTTTGTTTTGAACGAAGACAAGAAGTAATTGACTATGTCGTAGAAAAATATGGGAAAGATAAAGTGGTACAAATTGTGACGTTTGGTACAATGGCAGCAAGAGGTGTCATTCGAGATGTAGGACGAGTGCTAGATTACCCATATGCACTTTGTGACCAAGTAGCTAAGTTAATACCAACAGACCTTGGTATTACGATTGATAAAGCATTAAAAGATAGTTTAGAATTACGTCAATTATATGAAAATGATGAAAAAATACGTTATTTGATTGATATGTCAAAACGATTAGAAGGACTGCCAAGACATACTTCCATGCACGCAGCAGGAGTTGTTATTGCAAATGCACCTGCTGATGAATATGTACCATTATCAAGAGGAGCAGACGAAGCGGTCACAACACAGTTTACGATGACCACGTTGGAGGAATTAGGTTTACTTAAAATGGATTTTTTAGGGCTTCGGACGCTTACTGTTATTCAAGATGCAGAAAAATTGGTCAATAAGAATCGGCCAAAAGAAAATCAATTAAATATGAATGAAATAGGTTATGATGACCCTAATATTTATGAAATGATTGGCACTGGAAAATGTGATGGTGTGTTTCAGTTAGAAAGTGCTGGTATGAAAAACTTTATGAAAGAGTTAAAACCAGAAAGTTTGGAAGATGTTATTGCAGGTATTTCATTATATCGTCCCGGACCAATGGATTTTATTCCAAAATATATTAAAGGAAGACATAATTCAGAAAGTATTGTATATGATTGTAAAGAGTTAGAACCTATTTTAAAGACAACCTACGGATGTATTATTTATCAGGAACAAGTAATGCAGATAGTACGTGAATTAGCTGGTTATAGCTATGGGCGGAGTGATTTAGTGCGTCGTGCGATGTCAAAGAAAAAAGCGGATGTTATGGCAAGAGAGCGAAAGAATTTCGTCTATGGAAATGAAGAAGAAGGGGTAAAAGGTTGTGTTGGAAATGGTATTTCTGAGGAAATTGGAAATAAAATTTTTGATGAAATGACAGACTTTGCAAAATATGCATTTAATAAAGCACATGCAGCTTGCTATGCTGTTGTAGCATATCGTACCGCTTATTTAAAGTATTATTATCCAGTAGAATTTATGGCAGCTTTGATGACTTCCGTGGTAGATAATCCAAGAAAAGTAACAGAGTATATTTATTCTTGTAGGCAAATGGGTATTGAGATTTTGCCACCTGATGTCAATGAGGGAGAGATGGGCTTTTCTGTTTCTGGGAAGAGTATTCGGTATGGTCTTTCAGCAATTAAAGGAGTTGGAAAGCCTGTCATTGAAGCTTTAGTAGCAGAACGAAATGCGGAAGGAAAATTTACTAGTCTAAGAGATTTTGCAGAGCGTATGTCTGGAAAAGAAGTAAATAAGCGTACGGTGGAAAGTTTTATTAAAGCAGGAGCATTTGGCTTGGAGTTTGGTACAAGAAAACAGCTTATGCAAGTATATAGTGTAGTGTTAGATGATATTGCACAAGAGAGAAAAAAAGGGATTACAGGACAAATGAGTTTGTTTGATTTTGTACAAGAAGAAGACCGTCATGAATTTGAACTGAAACTTCCAAATGTAGGCGAATATACAAAGGAAGAATTATTAGCTTTTGAAAAAGAAGTATTAGGAGTTTATGTTAGTGGACATCCATTAGAAGAATATATCACATTGCTTCAAAAAAATACTTCTGCAGATACTTCTTATTTTCAGTTAGATGAAGAAACTGAGGAAGTAAAAGTGCAAGATGGAAGTATTGTAATGATTGGCGGTATGATAACGAATATTACAAGAAAAATTACAAAGACAAATACAACGATGGCATTTTTGACATTAGAAGATTTATTTGGAATAGTAGAAATTGTAGTTTTTCCAAGGGATTATGAAAAATATCGTTCTTTGATAACGCAAGATGCAAAAGTTTTAATTAAAGGTCGCGTTTCTGCGGAAGAAGAAAGAGCAGCAAAATTGATTTGTACAGAAATGATAGCAATGGATGATTTGCCACGAGAACTTTGGATACGTTTTGAAAATAAAGAAGCATTTTTAGACAAAGAGCAAGAATTGTATAAGATGTTGGAAAAAAGTGATGGAAAACAAGAGGTAGTGATTTATCTAAATGTAGAACGTGCGGTAAAACGACTAGGGAAAAATTATGGAGTAAATATTTCAGGAAGTTTGTTAGAAACGCTTCGGAGAACTTTTGGAGAACAACAGATTAAAGTAGTTGATAAAAAAAGATAGGTTTACCTATTGAAAAACGGCAATAAATGCTATACAATAACACTATATGGAGTAACAGAAAATCAGAGTTTTTTCGATGCTGTTCTCAATCTTTTGTGACAGTTTCATAATTCAAAGAATAAAGGGGCTGTTGCATCATTTAACAATCTATATGCTAGAAGAGGCATAGGATAGATGGAGGAAATGAATATGGCTAAGACAAAAAAAGTGGAAACTATAGGCGTATTAAGTAGTGGTGGAGATGCACCGGGAATGAACGCTGCCATTCGTGCGGTAGTGCGTACTGCTTTAGCAAATGGATTGAAGGTAAAAGGTATTCATCGTGGATATTCTGGTCTTTTGGATGAAGATATTGTAGACATGAATGCAAAAAGTGTATCTGATATCATTCAGCGTGGTGGTACTATTTTGTATACAGCACGTTGTCCAGAATTTATGACAAAAGAAGGTCAGGATAAGGGTGCTTACATTTGTAGAAAGCATGGTATTGATGGACTTGTTGTTATTGGTGGTGATGGTTCTTTTAACGGTGCAAGAAAGTTAGCAGAACGTGGCATTAATACAATTGGTGTTCCTGGAACAATTGACCTTGATATTGCATGTACAGAATATACAATTGGTTTTGATACAGCGGTAAATACAGCTATGGAAGCCATTGATAAGGTTCGTGATACTTCCACTTCTCATGAACGTAGTAGTATTATTGAAGTAATGGGTCGTCATGCTGGTTATTTAGCATTGTGGTCTGGTATTGCAAATGGTGCGGAAAATATCTTAATTCCAGAAATTGGATATGACGAGCAAGATATCATTGACAATATTATTGAAAGAAAGCGTGTTGGTAAGAAACATCATATTATTATCAATGCAGAAGGTGTTGGTGATTCTTATGGTATGGCAAAGAGAATGGAAGAAGCAACTGGTGTAGAAACAAGAGCAACCATTATTGGTCATATTCAAAGAGGTGGTAGCCCAACAGCAAAAGACCGTGTTTATGCTTCCGCAATGGGTGCAAAGGCAGTAGAGCTTTTATGTGAAGGAAAGTCAAATAGAGTAGTTGCTTACAAGTATGGTGAGTTTGTTGATTATGATATTGAAGTAGCTTTAAATATGAAGAAACAGCCAGACCCATTCCTTGTAAATATGGCAAAGAAACTTTCTAGATAGAAAGACAGGAGTTTATGGATAAAAGAAAATTTAACGTATTTTTATCTTATTACAGACCATATCTGCGGTTATTTGCCGCAGATATGGTTTGTGCGTTTGGGGCGGCAGCGATTTCTTTAGTATATCCTTTAGTTGTTCGCTATATTACAAACGATATTTTAGTGAATTATGAAATTTCCGAGGCCATTTCTATTATTTTAAAGTTAGCATTAGGAATGGTTGGATTGGCAATTTTGGAATTATTTTGCAATTATTTTATTGCATATCAAGGGCACGTTATGGGTGCTCGTATGGAATACGATATGAGAAATGATATTTTTCATCATTTCCAAAAGTTGTCTTTTAGTTTCTATGATAATCAAAAAACAGGACAATTGATGTCTCGTATTACAAATGATTTATTTGAAATTACAGAACTTTGTCATCATGGTCCAGAAGATATTATTATTTCGATTATTAAGTTTGTAGGTGCATTTTTCATTTTGATTGGAATTAATGTACCGTTAACTCTTTTATTGTTTTTGTTTTTACCAATGATGTTTTTCTTTGCTTGGAAGATGAAAACAAGAATGAATGCAGCGTTTAAAGCAAATCGTCAGAGGATTTCAGAAATCAATGCTCAGATTGAGGATAATTTAGCTGGTATTCGTGTTGTAAAATCATTTGCCAATGAAGATATCGAAGTAGAAAAGTTTAAAGAAGGTAACGATAGGTTTATACAAAGTAAGCGTCGTTCTTATCGAGAAATGGGAATATTTCATTCGGGACTTGGACTATTTACAAATCTTTTAAATGTCGGAGTCATTGTCGGAGGTAGTGTTATGATTGCCAATGATGTTATCCGATTAAGTGATTTACTTACCTTTTTACTTTATGTAAATAATGTCGTAGAACCAGTAAGAAAGTTAATTAATTTTACAGAGCAGTTCCAAAACGGTATTACAGGTTTTGAACGTTTTATGGAAATTATGGATACAGAGCCTGATATAAAAGATGCAGAAGATGCAATTACTTTGAAGAATGTAAAAGGAGATATTACTTTTGAGAATGTAGCGTTTCAATATGAAGGAACATTACAGCCTGTCTTTTGTAATATTGATTTAACAGTAAAAGCAGGAGATTATATGGCATTAGTCGGTTCTTCTGGTGTAGGAAAAACAACACTTTGTAGTTTGATTCCAAGATTTTATGATGTATCTGAGGGAACTATTTTTGTAGATGGACAAGATATCCGAAAAGTGACGATGCGTTCACTTAGAAATAGTATTGGTATTGTGCAACAAGATGTTTATTTATTTGCAGGTACAGTAGCAGAAAATATTCGTTATGGAAAGCCAAATGCTTCGATGGACGAAATTATCGAAGCGGCAAAGAATGCAAATGCTCATGAGTTTATTATGGAATTGCCAGATGGTTATAACACGTATATTGGACAGCGTGGTATTAAATTATCTGGTGGACAAAAACAAAGGCTTAGTATTGCAAGAGTCTTTTTAAAGAACCCACCGATTCTAATTTTTGATGAAGCAACTTCGGCATTAGATAATGAAAGTGAAAAAGTAGTACAAGAGTCATTAGAAAAGTTGGCAAAGAATCGTACTACCTTTGTTATTGCCCATCGTCTATCTACCATTAAAAATGCAAAAAATATTTTAGTGCTTGGAGAAGATGGCATTAAAGAAAGAGGAACACATGAAGAATTGCTAAAACAAGGTGGAATTTATGCAAGTCTTTATACGATGACATATGCAAATTAGGGAGGAACTATGGAAAGAAGAGATAAGATTAATTATTATTTGGATTTAGCAGATGTAGTATCTAAACGTGGTACTTGTTTGCGTAGACACTATGGTGCAGTAATTGTAAAGAATGATGAAGTAATTTCTACAGGTTATGTTGGTGCACCAAGAGGTAGAAAGAATTGCAGTGATATGGGATTTTGTATTAGACAAAAAATGAATATTCCAAGAGGAGAACGCTATGAATTATGTCGTAGTGTTCATGCAGAGGCAAATGCAATTATTAGTGCAGAACGTGAAAAAATGATTGGTAGTACCTTGTATTTGTCGGGGCGAGAAGTAAGTACAGGAGAATATGTAAAAAATTCCAATAGTTGTTCGATGTGTAAAAGAATGATTATCAATGCAGGTATTAGTAAGGTAATTGTTCGTGATACAGAGGATGCATATCGTGTGATAGAAGTACAAGATTGGATAGAGCATGACGAATCTTTAGAAGGAAGCTTTGGATATTAGTTGCAGAAAACTAGGAAAATGTCTAAGAAAGGAAGAAGTTATGGAAAATAAGAAAGTCAATATTCAAAATGTGTTACCACGGTATATGTTGCCAAAGAATTATCTTTCTGATATTGAAAAATCTCCAAAAACAGAACGCCAATATTTAGGACAGCCTGACATGATAAAGACAAATACAGGTCGTTTAATTACAGCATATCCGATTGGACATGGAAAAGGTTCATTAGCTATGAAAATTAGTGATGATACCGGAGAAACTTGGATAGAAAAAACAGATATTCCTGTTGACTGGGCACGTTCTCAAGAAACACCAACCATATATACATTAAAGTTAGAAAATGGTAAGGAAAGATTATTGTTGATTACAGGTTGTCCTGGTTGGGGAGATGGAACAACAGGATGGAATACTTCTTATTCTGATGATAATGGAGAAACTTGGACAGAATATAAACATTGGTATTCCACTTTTTCAGATGGTAAAGTAAATAAAGTTACGGTTGCTATGGCTAGTTTGGTGCAATTAAAGGACAAAGAAGGAGCTTGTATTCCAAAATGGATGGGTGTTTATCATAATGAAAACTTTGTCAATTATAAAACCTATTTAACTTTTGATACGGATGGAAATGAAGTATGGAGTGAGCCAATGCCATACTTAAGTGAATATCGTGAAATAGAAGAAAGTCATCAAATGTGTGAAATAGGAATGTTTCGTTCACCAGATGGAAAACGTATTGTTGGTTTGGCAAGAAGTCAATCCCATCAGCATTTGTCCACGATGATTTATTCTGATGATGAAGGTGAAACTTTTAGTAGCCCGGTAGAGCTTCCAGGTTCACTAGCAGGAGAACGTCACAAAGCATTTTATGACCCAATCAGTGGAAAATTATTAGTTACATTCCGAGAAATAAAATATGACTTGAATCAAGATGGTATTATTACACAAGGCGATTGGATTTGTGGTGACTGGGGGCTTTGGGTAGGCACATATGAACAACTTATGAATTTAGAAGATGGCGAGTATTGTGTGACATTAGAAGAAGATTGGACACAAAGTACATTTTCAGGTGATACAGGTTATAGTGGTGTTGTTACGTTAGAAGATGGAACAATTATTATGGATTCTTATGGACACTGGGATAGAGAATTTTCAGAAACTCAGGGTTATAGTGTAACAACTGATTTATGTTATATTAGACAAGCAAAGTTTAAACTTGCAGAAATAGAAGAAATATTTCGCACAAAATAATAAGAAATAGGGGATGTGATAGGCATCCCCTATGTTTAGTGTGTGCCAAGCATGGCACTAATCTTGCTAGTGAAAGTCTAGCCACGGGT
>CALAEX010000103.1 GCA_937891165.1 uncultured Lachnospiraceae bacterium
TTGTTACCTGCACCGATTAAGCCCATCATTTCTACGTGAGCTGGTACGGAGGAAGAACCTGCGAACTGTGCATCAGAGTGCATACGTCCAAGAGTATCTGTCATACCATAGGAAGCTGGACCTGCTGCCATGTTATCTGGGTGAAGTGTTCTACCTGTACCACCACCAGATGCTACGGAGAAGTACTTCTTGCCCTGTTCGATACATTCTTTCTTATAAGTACCTGCTACAGGATGCTGGAATCTAGTTGGGTTTGTGGAGTTACCAGTAATGGAAACGTCTACAGCTTCCTTATGCATGATAGCTACACCTTCACAAACGTCATTTGCACCATAACAATTAACTTTTGCACGAAGACCTTCGGAGTAAGACTTACGGAATACTTCCTTAACTTCGTTTGTATATGGGTTATATTCTGTTTCTACATAAGTAAAACCATTGATTCTTGCGATAATCTGAGCTGCGTCCTTACCAAGACCATTTAAGATAACTCTTAATGGCTTTGTACGAACCTTGTTAGCCTTTTCAGCGATACCGATAGCACCTTCAGCTGCTGCGAAGGATTCATGACCTGCTAAGAATGCGAAACATTCTGTATCTTCTTCCAATAACATCTTACCAAGGTTACCATGTCCAAGACCTACCTTACGAGTATCAGCAACAGAACCTGGAATACAGAAAGCCTGAAGACCTTCACCGATTGCTGCAGCTGCATCAGCTGCTTTTCTACAATCTTTCTTAATAGCGATTGCTGCACCTACGATGTATGCCCAGCAAGCGTTTTCAAAACAGATTGGCTGAATGCCTTTTACCTGATTGTAAACATCAAGACCTGCATCCTTTGTAATCTTTTCAGCTTCTTCGATAGAAGCGATACCATAGCTGTTTAATACAGCATTGATTTTATCAATTCTTCTTTCATAAGACTCAAATAATGCCATTTTTGTGTACCCTCCTACTCTTTTCTTGGGTCGATAATCTTAACTGCATCAGCAACACGACCATACTGACCTTTTGCCTTTTCATAAGCTGTGTTAGGGTCATCACCCTTCTTGATGAAGTCAGTCATCTTTCCAAGACTTACAAACTGGTAACCAATAATCTGGTCATCTGCGTCAAGAGCAATACCTGTTACATAACCTTCTGCCATTTCAAGGTAACGAGGACCTTTCTTTAAAGTACCATACATAGTACCAACCTGGCTTCTTAAGCCCTTACCTAAATCTTCAAGACCTGCACCTACTGGAAGACCATCTTCAGAGAACGCACTCTGTGTTCTACCATAAACAATCTGTAAGAACAATTCTCTCATTGCTGTATTGATAGCATCACAAACTAAGTCTGTGTTTAATGCTTCTAATACAGTAAGACCTGGAAGAATTTCTGCTGCCATAGCTGCAGAGTGTGTCATACCAGAACAACCAATAGTTTCAACTAATGCTTCCTGAATGATACCTTCTTTAACGTTCAGTGTAAGCTTACATGCACCCTGCTGAGGAGCACACCAGCCAATACCGTGTGTAAGACCAGAAATATCCTTTACTTCTTTGGATTTTACCCACTTTGCTTCTTCTGGAATAGGTGCAGCACCATGATGTACACCCTGAGCAACTGGGCACATTGCTTCTACTTCATGTGAATAGATAATCATGTTTAGGACTCCTTTCAATCCATTTTCTAGATTTTCAAGCAGAAAGTTCCAATTTTATTTTCTGAGTTTAACTATACTCAGTCCACAAATCGACATTTTCTGCACTACCTCTATTTTCTCATAAAAAATCAATTTCGTCTATACTTTTTCTCAAAAAATTTTAAATCTACAGAATTTTTTCTCTATTTTTCTTGACGCATTGTATTGTTTGTATTATAATCTATAATACAAACAATACAATATTGCTTTATCTTAACCGATTTTCTAAATAAAAAAGGAGGTGCTTTATGTTATTAAAACTTGATTTTTCTATAGATACTCCTATCTATCTACAAATCCGAAATCAAATTGTAATTGGAATTGCAAATGGCAGTTTAAAAGCAGGAGAAAAATTGCCACCCATTCGTACTCTTGCTTCTGAAACAGGTATCAATACGATGACCGTAAATAAAGCTTATCAACTTTTAAAGCAAGAGGGATTTATTATCACCGACCGAAGACTTGGTGCAATGGTGAATCTTGAACGTTCTCCTAATGCAACCACTTCTTTAATAGAACACAAAGAATTACGACTACTAATTTCTGAATTTTATGTAAATGGAATAAGCAAAGAAGAATTATTAGATGCCTGTAGTGCTATTTATGACTCTTTAACAAAATCTTGAAAGGAGGATTTCTATGAATACTTTTTTACTTATTTTCCTTACGGTTTGTTTTTTACCAATCGTCCCACTCCTCTATTTTACATTACGCAATGAAGCAAAACCTCATAATAATATTATTCTTTCTACAACACTTCCAAAAGAAGCTTGGGAAGATGAACGAGTTCTCAACATTACTAAAAACTTCAAAAAAGAACTAAACTTTTATACATTCCTTGTCTTAATTTTATATGTACCAGTCTTTTTTATACCTTACATATCAATCGTTATGACATATCTTTTAACATGGATCATTTTTCTTTTAATTCTTCCATATTTACCATATCGCAAATATGGATTAAAATTAAGAGCATTAAAAAAAGAGCACTGGTACCACCCAGAACTTGTAAAAATTTCTGTAACTGATACAAAAAGCTACTCCGTATTTGAAGAAAAACAAAATAACTATAGCTTTATACACTTTTTACTTCCATTGATTATCAATTTTATACCTATGTTATTTCCACTTGTTGTTGTAACAGAAGATTCTAACTTTTTGCTCTACTTTATCGTTTTAGTGAATGCATTATGTATTTTATTGTTTTATGTTTGTTATCGTTTTGCTTATCGCAAAAAAAGCGACCGTATCAATAGCGACAATATAACAACTAAAAACTTAACTCGTATTCGTAGATATTACTGGTGTCAATTTTGGTTAGCCATTTCTTGGCTCACTGCCATTTTTAGTTTTGCTGCTATTTTTATCTATAGTGCTGGATTATTTTTCTTAATTTTAATTATGATATACTCTTTGGCTATTCTTCTCTATGTAATTGGAATTGAAGTAAAATTTCGGTCTATTCAACATCGTTTTAATCAAAATGAACCTTCTGAAATTTTAGTAGATGAAGACGATTATTGGCCATTAGGATTACTTGGTACTTACTATTACAATGAAAATGATAATAATAGCTTTGTTAATACTCGTGTTGGATTTGGTACTACCGTTAATGTTGCTAAACCTCTTTGTAAAGCTATTATGATTTTTTCTGGCATTCTCGTTCTTGCTATGCCCCTTCTTGGTGTTTGGCTAATCGCAGATGAATTTTCTACGGTAGAAATTATTTTAACAGATAACTCTATTGAAGCACATCATACAGGTATAGAATACGAAGTACCATTAGAAGACATTATTTCCTATGAACTTTTAACAGAACTTCCAAAAATAAGCCGTATAGCTGGCACAAGCTTAGATAACGTAGCCAAAGGAATTTACTCCGTCAAAGGAATTGATACAAACTGTAGACTCTGCTTATACCCAAAAGCAGAACTTTTCCTACTCTTAGAAACAGAAGATCAAATCTATTTATTTGGTATGGAAAATACAGAAACGATGAAAAATATTTACAATTCCCTTTCTCAAGAATAAAATTATTTCACAACTTAATACGCTACTCATTTAAATTGATACAATCATAACTAAACACTATATAACAACATTATTTTGTCTTGAATACATTTGGCAAACGAAATCCCCTTATTTGTATCTGATAAGGACCGTTTAGAAACGGCAGTCCTTATCAGATACAAATAAGGGGATTTCATTTAATAATTTTATTTATTATCTCTTTTGTGCTACTTCTCCTGCTTTTTTATAAATAGAACCTGCTGGTACACAGCCTCTCACGGAAGAAAGCGGATAAATATTTGTCTTCTGTCCGACTACTGTACCTGGATTTAATACAGAGCCACATCCAACTTCTACATAGTCTCCTAAAATAGCTCCCATTTTCTTTAATCCTGTTTTTATAGATTCTTCTCCATCTTTTACAACAACTAACGTTTTATCTGATTTTACATTGGATGTAATAGAACCTGCTCCCATATGTGCTTTATATCCTAAAATAGAATCCCCCACATAGTTATAATGAGGAACTTGTACTTTATTAAACAAAATAACATTTTTTAATTCTGTAGAGTTTCCGACAACTGCCCCTTCTCCTATCAATGCATTTCCTCGAATAAAAGCACAATGTCTAATTTCTGCTCCTGCACAAATAATGGTTGGTCCTGTAATAGACGCTGTTGGAGCAACCACTGCTGTTTTATGAATCCAAATATGCTCTCCTACTTTTTTATATTCTTCTTCTGAAAGATGTTTTCCAAGTTCCAAAATTGTCATACCAATGAGTGGAAGCGCTTCCCATGGATAAGTTACTCCTGCTAATGTTTCTGTTGCCATTGTTTCTGTTAAGTCAAATAACTTACTTACTCTATACTGTTCTAACATAAAAATTCCTCCATTTATTTATTTTTTTCTGAAAGTTCTTCGCAAATATATAAATTATGTTGTTTGCGATATCCATTCACTGCTTGAATGACATGTTTCATCACTACAACACATTCTTCACTTATTTCTTTATCCACCTCTACATAGTCCTCTCCAGGATATCTGACAAAATAAAAATCGGTTAAAAACGTTAATTCCTTTATATCCAAAGAAAGAATTACTCCTGCCCTTTTTATTTCCTGATAAATACTACGCAGATTATGAGAGCTTAAAATTCTTGGATTACTAATACAGACACGCTCTGCAATCGATTTTAACACCTTTTCAGCAATCTGTTGTGCATTTACAGCAATCTGATTATCGTGCTTTAAATGCCAAATATCTTTCATAAAAAGCATATCGTCACACGCTACGTCGTAATAATCCTTTCTCATAACATCCTCCTATTTTCACCACTTTAGGAAGATTCTCCAAACGCTCAAAGCTTTTTTATTCTTTATAGTTTTTCGCTGATTCTAAAAATAACTTCACAATCGAATTCTGATTATTCAATCCTTTTACACCATTTGTCATTCGACTTACAAATCCATTCAACTTCTCCATATACTCTTTTGATGTAATACTACCTTCTGCTACATAAGTCAACCCTTTTTCCCAACTAGCAGTTAATTCCGCATTTAACAAAGATTTTATGGAACTTGCGACAACATCATAAATTACTTCTCCTAGTAACGTTGGAGTAATCACTTGTGTCTTTTTGTTTAAGTTTAAATAAGTAATTTTAATCAGTTTATTTAAAATTTCTGCACGAGTAGCACTTGTCCCAATACCACTTCCTTTGATTTGTGCACGAAGGTCTTCATCCTCAATAAACTGACCTGCATTTTCCATTGTCAAAATAAGCGAACCAGAATTATAACGCTTTGGCGGTGATGTTTCTCCCTCTTTTATATTATATTCTTGTACCACCAATTCCATGCCTTTTTTCAGTGTTTGAAACAAAGAAAGCATCTCTGCACCTAATTCTACTTCTTCTGTTCCCTCTTTTTCTTTTCCATCCTTTGCCTCTACCTTTTTCTTTGTTGGTTGTCCTGCCACTTTATAGTAACCTTCTTCTAATAACACTCGAAAATTAGCAAAGAAATGTTCCTCCCCTATCAATAATTCTATGGAAAGCTTTTGATATATCGCTGGAGGATAAAAAATACTAAGAAAACGTCTGACTATCAGCTCATACACTTTACCTGCCAGAGCAGATAAACCATTCAAAGCCGAAAGTCCTTGTCCAGTTGGAATAATGGCATAATGGTCTGTAATCTGCTTATCATTGACATATCTGCTTTTACTAATCCCCTGAAAACTTTTATTGTCTAATACTTCCGTGGCAAACAAAGATAATGTTCCAAAATTTTTTAATCCACGAATGTTTTTCTCAATTTGTTTTGCCACTGCGGTAGACAATACTCTAGCATCCGTTCTTGGATAAGTCACTAACTTCTTTTCATATAATTCTTGTGCAATTTTCAATGTTTCATCAGGACTAATTTTAAACAATTTAGAACATTCATTTTGAAGTTCCGCCAAATTAAATAACAATGGAGGATGTTTATTTTCTTTCTTTTTCTCTATTTTCTCAATTTTGGCAGGTAATCCTTGTAATGCTTGTATCAATTCTTTTGCATCTTTTTCTTCTTTAAATCCATTTTCTTTATACATGATTGGATTCTGAAAATATTTACTTCCTTCTACTGCTCTAAATTCTGCATCAAATGTCGTTTCCCCTGTTTGCACACTGGCAATTACTCGGTAAAATGGTGTTTTTACAAATGCCCTAATTTCTCTTTCTCGTCTTACTACCATTCCAAGAACGCAAGTCATCACTCGACCTACGGAAATGGGGATATTTTTTTCTGATTTCATAAATTTTTTTACAGAATATCCATACTTTAAAGTTAAAATTCTAGAGAAATTAATCCCCATCAAATAATCTTCTTTTGCACGAAGATAAGCAGAATCTGACAAATTATCATATTCATTCCAAAGTTTTGCTTCTCTAATACCACGCAAAATTTCTTCTTCTGTTTGAGAGTCAATCCAAACTCTACGACGCTCCTTTTCTTTTGGCACTTGTGCCATCTGGTCTACTAATCGATAAATATATTCTCCTTCTCGTCCAGAGTCGGTACAAATATAAATACACTTTATATCTTCTCTCAATAATAATGATTTTACAATCTGAAACTGTTTTTCTACCGCTGGAATTATCTCATATTTATATTCTTTAGGCAAAAATGGCAGTGTTTCCACTGCCCATTTTTTTAATACAGGGTCATAGCTTTCTGGATAGCTCATCGTGACTAAATGTCCAACACACCATGTTACCACACTTTCTGCTGACTCCTGATAACCGTCCTTACGGGAAAAATTTTGTTTCAGAGCTTTTGCAAATTCTTGTGCCACACTTGGCTTTTCTGCAATAAATAAATTTTTACTCATTCTCTGATAAATTCTCCTCTAACTCACTTTCTGCTGGAAGAATCAAAACAGGTTCTTCCGCAAAATAATAATTGATAAAATCATGTTTCGATACTCGTAAAAATGACACTGTATCATCTTTGGAAGGATGGTCTTCTTCGTATTCCATTTCTTCTTCTGTCATATTTTTTACTGGTTCTTCATAATGAAATTTTGTAATTAAATTAAATTCACTATCATATTCATAAAAAGTAGCTGTCACATCACTTGCCACAATGAGATGGTCACCATACCATTGAATACTTCCATTTTCTTTCATTGCAGGCAACACTTTACTATCTATTAAACGTAAACTTCCTGCTCGCTCACTACCACCCTCTGCTTCATCTACTAAATAATAGTAATAATACGCATAAGGTTCTTCTCCTTTAGCATAAGTTGCATTTTCATTATTATTTAGAACTTCCATATACAAACGAGTTTCTCTAATTTTATCATATTCTTGATATAATACTTGATTTACACTTGCGTGAAGTTCAAAATCTCCCTCTGGACGTAAAAATAATGATTCATAAGAAGTTCCCTCAAAAGCAGTGATATCTCCTGCTAAAAAAGCAATTTTAGGCTCATTATATAAACGACGAATTTTAACAACGATATTTACTTTCTCAGATGCTACTAAAATACGATTTCCTTCAATCAAATCAATGGAATTTAAAGAAATCCAATCCAATATTCCATTACTCTTTTTACACTTTACTTTATATTGTGGTAATAAATCACCCAAATCCACTAATTCTGTTACCGTTAATGTTTCTCTATCTAATAAAATAATACAATCATCTATAGAATTTTGTCGTTTATCACTTGCAAGCACTAAAAAATCATTATTTTTGTCTAAACAAAAATCTTCCCCAAACGTATAGTTTTCAGAAGTATATACTTTAACTACTTGTCCTAAACGATTCACACCTACTATTTTTTCTTCTGATACTCGATAAAACATAAAATCTTCATATACAATAATCTTTTTTGTTCCAAATGTTTCTAATGGAATCTCTCCTCTTTGTACTCCATTTTTATCATAAATCCGCAAATATGGTAATACTTCATTTTCATCTGGAAACGTCACAAACAATCCATCCGATACCGACTCTTCACTTGCTGGCACAATACTATATGTTTTATCTGCATTCTGTACTTCTTTTGTACCAATTTTTGTTTCAAGTTCTATTGCATCAATGTCCACTTCATGTTCGTTATAATAATAAAAACGACGAAGTTTTACAACTCCATCTTTATCCATCATACGAATTGTAATCATATTTGTTTCATTTGGAATTAATCCAATAATTTGAAATTCATGTACTTTAGAAGTATCTGGCTGATTTGGAATCACATAACCACCAAAATCCTTAAATTCTGCATCTGGTGTATGTACAGAATACGATACCGCATATGGTTCTTCTGTTTCAAAATATACATACAACGATTGAGAGTTTGTTAAAAATGGATTATAAATCACTAAAGGATTATCTTCATCATAAGAATATTCTTCAATGAAAGTCTCAATATTTTCTTTTACTGACTTTTGAAAAACAACATCATAAATACCATCCAATGGTGCAGAAGAAAAGTTCTCTTTTACTTCTACAATAATTTCCTTATTCATTCCTGCATTTGTGACATAATTATCTTGATAGTCTTCTAAATTACTTTTTGTTTGGTCTTCTTGTTGTGTAGAATCTCCAAATAAAAAGATAACACCTCCTAAACTAAACAGACTAATCATTGTTACTAAAATTAAAATAATATTTATTTTTTTCATGAGTTTCACTCCTCATTTGTTTTGTTATTCTATATAGTATAATATATCTATCGTACAATTTCCAGTAGATTTTTATACCTAATTTGCGAATACATTGTAATACATGGAAGAATGTGTTATAATTTTTATATTATTTCATAAATGAAAGGCGGTTTTCCTTATGTCTACACCAAAACAGCAATATTATGAAAATCTTGCCGATTCCTTGATTGATAAATTCAATCTCCGTGGAATTGAAGGCTATTACTGTGAAACCAAAGAAGAAGCATTATTAACTGCAAAACGATTTCTTACACCAGGCTGTTCCGTATCTTGGGGCGGTTCTATGACATTAGAAGAACTCGGACTAATCGAGGAATTAAAAAAATCCGACTACACGGTATATGACCGTGCTCTTGCCAAAACACCAGAGGAACGTTCCGAACTTTATTCTGATGTTGTTTGTTGTGATTATTATTTTATGAGTTCTAATGCTATTACGTTAGATGGACAGTTAGTCAATATTGATGGCTTTGGCAACCGTGTTGCTTGCCTCATTACTGGTCCAAAAAATGTAGTTGTCATTGCTGGTATGAACAAAGTAGTAAAAGATGTCAATTCTGCGATTGACCGTGTTCATAATCAAGCCGCACCTCCAAATGCACTCCGTCTTGGTCTTAAACTTCCTTGTGCAAAATTTGGTCGTTGTGTAGATTGCTTAGACGATTCTTGTATGTGTTGTCAAACTGTAATTACAAGAAAGTCTAGAATTCCTGGCAGAATTAAAGTTATCCTAGTCGGTGAAGAATTAGGTTATTAAAATCCACCCAAGGAGCATCGGTAAATAGATAACCACTTTGGCTATGATTGGTTCTATTGACCGACGGCTCCTTTTATAATTTAATTTCCCCTGTATAATTCGTTTCAAAAATTTTCTTAATCTTGGCACAATCGGTTGTTTGCCCCAATGCCCAAATTAACTTTGTAACCGTAGCTTCTGTTGTCATATCATACGCACTAATCACGCCTTTTTCTAATGCTAACTGTCCTACTTGATAAATCGATAAATCGCTTCTCTCATATAAACACTGACTAGATACTACAACAGAAATTCCATGCTCTACCATCTTTTGAAGCTTAGAAATTAAGTCTCGGTTAATAAAATGCAATCCTCCCGCCCCAAATGCTTCAATTACAATACCTTTGTAATTCATTTGAAGTAATACGTCAAAAATTTCTGGATTTAAGCCAGGAGTTAATTTAATTAAAAATACATCTGGACAAAGAGTATCTAATAATTCGCATTCTCCTTCTGGATATCGAATCATTTTCTCATTAATATTTAATCCATTGGAATCAATTTGTGCTACATTTCTAGCATTTACACTTTCAAAGGCATCAAAACCTGTTGTACGCACTTTTACTGCACGACATCCTAAAATAATTTTTCGATTAAAACTAAGGAAAATACCCGGTTTACCACTAGCTGCCATTGCAAAGGCATAACGCATATTGTCTGCAGCATCCGTTAAAGGATGTGTCATTGGAAGTTGAGACCCTGTTAAGACAACTGGTATCGGAATATTTTTTAACATATACGATAAAATAGACGAAGTATATGCCATTGTATCTGTACCATGTGTAATAATAATACCATCATAATTTTTATATTCCGCATAAACACTTCTAGCAATAATAATCCATTCTTCTGGTTGAATATTAGAACTATCTAAATGAAGAATATCTTTCGTTGTAATATCATAATTTTCTGCAACACCAACTAAATAAGGCAAAAAATTTCCTGCTTCTAAGGCTGGTTCTAAACCATTTTCTCCTGCTTCTGAAGCAATTGTTCCTCCTGTTGCAAGTACTAAAATTTTCTTTCTCATAGTGTTCTCCATTTCTATTTCTCCTTTTACTAATGTTCGTTTCTTCACTACTCATTAGAAAGCTATTTTTTTATCATTGAACAATACAATATTACTATACAAAAAAATAAGAGAAAAAGCAAGAAAATACAAACTTTTTATGGCTTTTTACAATATAATCTGCTACAATAGCTTCTAACATAAAGAAGGAGGAAAAAAATGAAATCATTTAGTATAAAACTTGAACAAGGTATGGTTGCACCAATGGAATTAGTAAAACGTGGCGAATATTCCCCTGCCACTATGGATGCTTTCCTTTTAGATACAAAAAAAGAAACGTTACGTCCAGCTTTAATTATCTGTCCGGGTGGCGGATATGGATTTGTTTCTGAACGAGAAGGAGAACCTATTGCAAGAAAATTTAATTCTCTTGGTTTCCAAACTTTTGTATTAAATTACCATGTCGCACCATTTGAATACCCAACCGCCCTTTGTGAATTAGCAGCAGCCGTTCGTAAAGTTCGCCAAAACGCTACCGAATGGAATATTGACCCTGAACGTATTGCTGTTTCTGGATTTTCCGCAGGTGGCCATTTAGCCGCAAGCCTTTGTACTGGCTATAAAAAAGAATGGTTACTTGGTGCTTTAGATGCTACTCCAGAAGAAATTGCACCAAATGCTTGTATTCTCGCCTATCCAGTAATTACTACAGGTGAGTTTGGACATCAAGGTTCTTTTGAAAATTTACTTGGAATTCATACTGATGCAGATAAAGCTAAGAAATATAAACAAGACTTATTAGAACTTGTTTCCTTAGAAAAACATGTCACAGAAGATGTTCCACCTACTTTTGTATGGCATACTTATGCAGATAGCAGTGTACCAGTGGAAAATTCTTTATTATATGTTGCATCTCTTTGTAATGCAGGTGTCCTTGCAGAATTTCATATGTTTCCTTTTGGTATTCACGGACTCTCTCTTGCTACCAAAGAAACAGCGTATGGCAGAGAAGACTGCATTCAAGAAGAATGTGCCGTTTGGCCAGAAATGGCAGCTAGATTTTTAGACCAAGCGATGTAAGGATAGAAAAAAGGGGCAATCGGAAAATAGAACTAATATAGGCAAAGCTCTTGGTTTATTTGATATCTGATAAGGACCGTAAAGAAACGGCAGTCCTTGGCGAGGTTTTTTCGAGCCTAGTACTGCTCCGTTTCGTCCCGAGCGAAAGCGTGTCCTAAAAGATATCAAATAAACCAAGGCTTTTATTTATTTTCCGATTGCCCCTTTAACGACTTATTTGATTCGGTTAAAACATTAAATCTGATTTATGCTTCATCAATCGAGCACCTTGAAAAATCAAAAATGCACTTCCTACTGTAGTAAGTAAACCTGTAACTGCTAATAAAATACCAAATACAATATTTACAATACTAGCCTGCTGCATAACATGATATACTTTTTCCATCGAAACCTCCCTTATTACTTTGCACCATACTGCTCATAATAAGCATCAATCGAAGCTTTCATTGTATCATCAATTAAAACTTCTCCATTACATGGCTTATTATGTAAATGCTCTACTACATCTGCCATAGATACAATTGCTGCTGTTGGGAAACCATATAATTCAGAAACTTCCTGCAATGCACTCTTTTCTCCCTTGCCACGTTCCATACGATTTAAGG
Organism: uncultured Lachnospiraceae bacterium; assembly: GCA_937891165.1. Lineage (GTDB taxonomy): Bacteria > Bacillota > Clostridia > Lachnospirales > Lachnospiraceae > SIG299. The sequence continues at coordinate 12,418 of CALAEX010000103.1, forward strand.
AAACCATCAAACCTTTAATTTCAATATTGCCTTGTGCCTTTAAAATAGGGAATGTTTCTTCAATAGACTTTCCAGAAGTGGTAACATCTTCAATAATGACTACTTTATCCCCATCTTTTATCTTACTACCAAGTAAAATTCCTACATCACCATGGTCTTTTTCTTCCTTACGATTTGAACAATAACGGATTTCCTTACCATATAATTCACTGTATGCAATTGTAGTTGCTACACTCAATGGAATACCCTTATACGCTGGTCCAAATAATACATCAAAATCATCACCAAAATTGTCATGAATTGCCTTTGCATAATACTCGCCTAATCTGCGAAGCTGAGAACCTGTTACATAAGCACCTGCATTCATAAAAAATGGAGATTTTCTGCCACTCTTTAATGTAAAATCACCAAATTTTAAAACCTTACTTTCTACCATAAAATCGATAAATTCCTGCTTATACTGTTCCATTTTTTGAAATCCTCCTTTATTATACTTTCTGTACTTATACTACCATAAATTAATGTCTTTTTCAACTCTGACTACAAATCAGACTTGCAATATACTTCTAAAAAATATAAAATACAATCAATCTTTATTCATATATAAATAAATTGGAGGAATTTATGAAACGATTATCTACTTATCTAATCCATATTGCTATTGGTATATTATCTCTTATTTTCTTTATTTCTCTAGGGCTTGCCATTGCCATTTATGTTCGTCCGTTTTATTACATTGGTATGGAACAAATTTCTATAGAAACTGGTTACCCTGTAGAAACCATAAAAGAAAATTATGATGCCTTGATTGATTATTGCAGTCCATTTTTTCAAGGTAAACTAGAGTTTCCAACGCTCCCTTCTAGTGCAACTGGAATTTCTCATTTTGAAGAAGTTAAAGTCATTTTTAACTTATTTTTTGTTTTATTATTTATTACACCACTTTTTTTATTTGGACTAATTTGGATACAAAAAAAGAAACATAGCTATTCCTATTTACTTTCTACTCCTATTATTATGTGTATACTTCCTATGCTTATTGGAATTGCCTGTGCTATTGATTTTAATCGAATTTTTATCTTATTTCATGAAATTGTGTTCCGTAATGATGATTGGCTCTTTTCCCCTTATCAAGACCCTATTATTTTATTTTTACCAGAACGCTTTTTCTTACAATGTGCCCTTATTATTGTTGCTACTGTATTATTAGGATGTCTTGCTTTCATCCTAAGATATATTTACATCTTACATAACAAAAAATAAATAGAGTAGAGAAATAACAGCATATGTTATTTCCCTCTCATTGAACCGTACG
>CALAEX010000104.1 GCA_937891165.1 uncultured Lachnospiraceae bacterium
CACAAAAATAATTAGAATAAAGTCTTCAAAAGTTTCTATGGTAGTGGTATAATTAGTTTGGAATTTCAACATAATGATGCCTCCTTTCCATTTTGTATCCCTACAAATAGGATAGCACATTTTGTTGAAGTTTTTAAGTTTATCTAGCACAACGAGTAAACTAGTTTCACAATTACTTAAACAATGAAAGACTCTTATTCGCATATTTTTTCTTTTCAATGAATATCATAGAATCGCAAAATGTAATAGATTTAATTTGCCCACGATATGGAAATGGAATTTCAGCAGAATCAAAATATTGTTCATTTAATTCATCTGTTAACCATTTTGCATACTCCATAAAAGTTCCTTTTTTATTATACCCTCCATCAAACTCATTCCAATAACTAGTATGAATATCTTCACATAAATACACTCCATCATCATTCAATGCAGCAAACAGTTCTTGAAATGATATAATTTGCTGTTGCATCATATGACCACCATCATCTATAATAATATCTATCTTACCAATCTTATCTTTTAATTCTTGTAAAAAATTACAATCTTCCTGATCTCCTATATATATATGTATTCTTTCTTCTTCCAATTTCTTGCATTCAAGATCGATATCTATTCCAATTATCTCTGCTTGTTCTCCAAAGTAATCCTTCCACATTTGTAAAGACCCGCCTTTGTATACTCCTATTTCAAGAACTTTAACTGCTTTTCCTCTAAATCTTGAAAAAAATCTATTATATTCTTCAGTATAATGAACATGTTTATTAATTAAACGATGTTTCTTTAAATATAAAAATTTCTCTAAATCATTAAATGAATTTTCGTCAAATAAAGCTGCAAAAGAATTATTACTATAAAGACCTATATAAATATCTCTATTAAGTTTTATCCCACCTAAATACATTTTATCTTCTTTTTCAATCAAAATAACTTCATCAACTGTAGTTATTTCTATTTCTGTTTTACTTCTAATGATACTTCTTATTTCTTCTTGATATTGTCTCGATGTAGCAATTATTATAAGTTCTACTTTATCAAATTCTATTTCGTCAAAAGAAGTTAAAACAATCCCTTCTATTGATGTTCCAATAAGGTTCTTATTTGAATCTGTTATAATAAGGTTATTAATACCCTTACCTACACATGTTTGAATAAAATCCGTGCCTACTTTTCCAGCACCATAAATTAAATACATACTAATCAACATTCCTTTCCCTTAACTTTACTATAAATAGTAATAAAATTGAATTTTAGGCACTATTTCTTTTCACTTAATAATTTTGTTATATTACTTCAGCTATCAAAAATAGTAGTTTTCCCAAGTAATAATAGTAAAACTGTTGCTCCTCGATGTGATGTTTTAAACACTATACTCAAATTTCAATCCCATTTTATTCCCAATCCAAAATGCGTTGTTGCTAAAGTTCTTGTTTTTTTCTATCAAATAAATATCCTCCTAGACTGTTAATAATCTCTCGGAATCTTTAAACCAGTAAAAATAAGTCTTTTGCTTTGTGAGTGCATGAGCGAGCATGCTAGTTTTGATGCGACAAAAAGAAGAAACAAATGTATTTTAAAGAGTGGCTCAAATCTTTGGATAAAGAACACGAATAGTTGCAATCGTTTTTGAATCACTTACAAAAAGTTGAATTAATTATTATTAGTAAAAAAGACCGTTCATAACACTAGTTATATCTCATGTTAACATAAGACATCCTGTATAATATATTTTTAATTCTTTTCTATGCATAAAAAAATAAACAGTTAATAAATTTTCTCCTAAATAACCAATATAACGATCTGACCGTTCCCAAGCTTTAGGATTACTATACTTTTCTACTTTTTCTAATATAGAAAATAACCATCTACAATAATTTTTTAAAACTTCTGCTTTTGCTACTATAATATTATAATTACATAAATATGGCTGACTAAAAACTTCTGATAATATCTCCTTATATTCTGGATAAACATTTAAAAGTATCTTAATCATTGTTTCCCAATCTTCCTCTAAAATATACCTTGTATGATGTTCTCTCATATCTGGTTCATGTATTAATGGGTATGGTAAAATCACATCTACATCATTTTCTATCAACCGAAATAAATCTTCTTCATTAATATCTAATATTCTACGATAATGAAACAACCCATAATATTCTGCTTTCTCTATAATTTTATCTTTTTCGGAATTTTCAAGTTGTTTCCATAACCAATATAATCCTGTAAGTTCACAATAATTTTCATTTTTCGAAGAAATATTTTCTCCTATATTATCTACATATTTTGCAACACGAAGCTCTGTCAAATCTGCACCAACTTGCAAAGAATGAATCCACTCTGGAAATACAACTTTATTTTTTAATATTTTATCTTTATGGAATTTTGACATAATTACACAAAGATTTGCTTTTTTTTCTCCTTTTTTTATATTATGCAAAGAAGGAAATATACATTTTGCTTCATAATATTCCTTTAATAAAACTGCTAATTTTTTAGAATCTATACAAGTATAATTATAAAATCCTTGTTGTTTCAAATCTTCTTCTATCTCTATATGTAGTACCTCTGGTGTTCCTATAAGTACATGAATCTCTCTCTTTTGAAATTCAGATAACATACCAGAAATTTCTTGTAATTCCCTCACCTGTAATTTATCAAGTACAACGGGATTATTTTCTAAAGATTTTACCATAAAACAAATGATTTCATAATCTGAATATAATAAACTCAATGTCTTATATACTACTAATGCTATAGACTTCGCCCCATAAATAATTAACTTCATTTTCTAACCCTTTCTAGGCATCAAAAAATTCTTTTGTAAACCATCGAATTTTTTCTTTATTTATTCCCTGACTTACTAAATCATTCATTATTTCATTCGCCACACATTGTGAAATATTTGCTATTAAAATATAATCATATTTCTCATTTATTTCTTGTAAGCTTTTTGGTGAAATTACATCAAAGCCACTTTCTCTGTAATTTTTCCAATTTTGGTCTACCCATTGCACAATCTCAACTTGACTATTTTTTTTAATATAACGAACTATTTTTTGTCCCAATACACCTGCACCATAAATAACAACTTTACTTCCATATACAATTCCACCAAATGGTCTTAAAATAATTTCATCAAAAACTTCTATTTGTCGTAAAGTTAGCATATATTTTTCGTACATTTGTAACTGTACTTTCATAATTTCTAATATGTCATACTTTAAAAAACATTTTTTTAAAAACTCTATCAGAATAAAAATTCTCTCTTTCTCTATAGTATTTTCTACTTTAGTTATAGAACCTTGCCTTTGAATATAATGATATCCACAAATATTGGAAATACAAATTTTTCCTGCCATTAATATAGAAGGATACACTACTGCTGCATCATCTCCTGCAATAATATTGTCATCTACTTTTAACTCAGTAATTTTTATAATCGAACTTCTAATTATTTTTGTATATAATTGAGGAGTAATACCATATTCATAAAAAGTTCCATTACATAACATCGTAGAAAATAATTGCTCTTTTTTATACACTCCTGCTTCTACTCTATTTTTTACTACTTTACAACAATTTCCAATATCATGAAAATGATTCACAGCAACTATATCTGCATTTGTTTCTATTTGAGTCATTATCATTTCCTCAAAATAAGTCGGTTCAATCCAATCATCTCCATCCACCCAACCAATAAAATCTCCTGTTGCTGCTAGTACACCTGCTTTCCTTGCACTAACAACTCCTCCGTTTTCCTTTTGGATAATTTCAATTCTATTATCCATTTTCTGATATTCCTTACATATTTTTAAAGACTCATCTGTTGACCCGTCATCAACAAGAATTAATTGAAAATTTTGATATGATTGTGCTAATATACTATCTAAACACTTTTTAATATATAATTCCACATTATAAAATGGCACAATAATACTTAATTTCAATTTTTTACTTTCTATCACCATTTCACATCCTTTTATTGTACTATATAATCACTTTTACTATTTCTTTATAATATTTCTTATTATCTAAAGTTAATTCTACAATCCTTCCTCCAGATGCTTCATTTACATATTTTCCTTTTATTGGAATCTTTTCTGTTGCTCCACGTAAAAACCACTCATATTCAATATCTATATGTCCTATATCTAATGCTTGATAACCTTGTTTTGCTAAATCATATGCTAATACGGTTGCTGTTGCACCTAATGCTATCAATACTAAGCGGTCTTTATCAGTTTCCAAAATAGTCTGTAATATTTCTTCATATTTTTCAAATGCTTCTATTGCTGGACAAAGAATCCGAATACATGATTTTGTTTCTGCAAATAAATCATTTCCAACTCCTAAACGAGTTTTTTCTCCTTCTACAATAGTAATATCCCTATTATACCAAATTGTTTTTATCAATTGAAATTTTTCGCCTACATTTGATTTATCTAAATAATCCTTATATGGTCTTGTAATAAAAGAATCATAGTATTCCTTATCCATATCTAACATCGCATATTCTCTTGCTCTTGCACCATTTCTAAAATGATTACGAAAACATAAAGTAAATTCCTCTGTTCTTCCCTCAAAATCCCCATAAACATTAGGAATTGCAACAATATGGTTTTTCAAATTACTAATTACAATCTCTCTTAATCGAATAGACAATTCTTCATTTACACTTTGAAAAGAATTTTGAATTCCTAACATCAAATCAAATTCTCCATCCCCATAACGACTCATAGATTTTTTATTTTGGATAATTTCATTCACTGCCTGTTCCCAACTTAAAATTTTAGGATATCGAATGGAATCTTTTCTAATTTTTGCAACAATTTCATATTCTAAATTCTCAATATGAGCATACAAATTTTCTATTTTTTGATTCATTTCTAAATAAATAAGTTCTTCTATATTAAAAACACATCTCCAATCATTATAATAGTCATGCTGAAAAGAAAAAGGAGTAATAATACTTTCTTTTGTTACTCCTAATGCTACTAATTGATGCATAATTTTTTCATACCCATTTAACACAGCAATAATAATATACTGATATTGATAAGAGTTAATAGCATTTATGGGTGACAAAATAGATACTCCTAAAAATTCCTTTTCCCATTTACTTGGGTCATTATCAATAAAAGCAACTACTTCACAATCTATTTTTAAACAATTTTTAATTTTTTTAGCAGTTTGTCCTGCACCAAATATCAATACCTTTGCCATGCTTTCCTCATTTCTTTACAAAACTAATTATCCCAAATATATGAATTTTCTAAAGCTAATCCAAACTGTTTTCGATACATTTTTTGAATTTCAACACTATTATTCATCATTTCAGCCTGTTTACATAATTTTTTTAATAAATGATAAAAATCCAAAATTTCTTCTTTTTCCTGTATTTTATACTTGTATTCAGACAAAATTCTACAATATAATTCAAATTCTTGTTTTGTAAGGTGGAACCCATTACCTTCTAATGCAATTTTTAATATTTCTTTATATTTTTCTTCTCGTTTTGCTCTATATTCTTCTAAATATTTATATGTATTTGTTCCATTATTCTGAGTATTTCTCCAATATAAAAATAAATCTGATAAACCCATAATCTTTCCATATAAAGAACATTCTATCCAAAATAAGTAATCATCCATACCTAAATATCCATCACGATATCTAATATTATAATCATTTATAAACTTTTTTCGATACATACAAGAACCATTTGGAATTACATCTTGCACAAGAAGTCTTGCCTTTATATAATTTGGATTTTTTAAAGGAGTGAAATAAGTTTCCTTTATTTTATCATCTTCATCTATTTCTAAAAAACCACCAAATACAACATCTATTTCTAAATGTTCATCCAAAAATTCTAATTCTTTTTGTAATCGAAAATCTGTACTAATATCATCCGCATCTAATAAAGCAATATATTCTCCTTTTGCAATCTCTAATGCTAAATTACGAGTCTTTGCAATTCCTAAATTTTTTTCATTTTGTAAAAACACAATTCTTTTATCTTTGTAATTTTTAATAATTTCTACACTTTTATCCGTAGATGCATCATCAATAATAATTAATTCAAAATCTTCATATGTTTGATTAAGAATAGAGTCAATCGACTTCTGTATATATTTTTCCTTATTATAAGAAGGCATTATAATTGAAACTTTTGGCATTTTATACTTCCCTCCCTTTCCTAATCATAATTAGGTAAAAAAAGTTGCTGTTTAGAACAACGATTACCTATATAATTTACAATATCCATACACGCAGTTTTAGTTCCTAAAGCAATAATAATTCCATCTTCTGAAGAAATTCTTGCTTGTTCAAACTGTAAACAACTCTCTTGTGTTTCTTTCTTTGTAACTAAAAAATTTTCATATTTCCAACCTTTATATTCAAAATAACTACTCAAATTTTGCCCAAAACAACCAGCCCCATATATATAAATTTTTTGATATTTATGATAAAATCTTTCTAATTCTTCATAATTAAGCATCCCTTTTTCAATTTTACTTTTACGCCTAAAATGTTGTTTTATACATTCTCCCATATATCTATTTTCTTTTTCGACATATTTTAATGCACTTAATGCATTATTATACCCTTGGTTTCTAAAATCCAAACTTTTTCGTTTAAAAAATGGTATTTTTCCATCTCTTATTAATTCTAAAGAATATAATAAATACGGATTTTCATTTTCTTTTACTAATACAGGAAAATTACATAATTCCATTAGTGTAGTTCCTAAAAAACCAGCTTGTTCTAAAACTTCATTTAACTTCAATTCAAAATCATCCACAGCCTTTTGAAATGTCTCTGGATATACCATAAAATTCCAAAAATCAAAAAATTCTTTACTTTGTATAACATTTTGACGAAAACATATAAAATAACTTTGAATATGAGATTTTAAATCTATGCCATTCTGTTTTCCAGCTGGATGTCGTGTAATCCCCCAAAAATCTACATTTATATTCTTTATGCAATTAAATATATTCTCTATAGGATATATTGGTCCAAAAAAAGAATCATTCAATAAAATTAATTCATCATATTTAAACACTGTATTCCAACCAATATAGCTACAAAGAGCATCTTTATACCCTCCAGCATCATAACCTTTATTTTCTCTAAAAAATATCTCATCTGCATATTCTAAATGTTCTTTTCCATACTGTATTTCTTTTCCATTATATACAACAATAAGATAGGTTACACAATTTTTTAACTCTTTTAATATATAACCAATATATTTATCCACAATATTTTCTTTATCATATATAAGATAAATACATAATCTTTTCAAATTTAATTATTCTCCTTAATTCTTTTTTATCTTTTCACCATTTTTTAATATGTTAAAAATACACTTACCATAATTACCAACACTATTTTCTTTTTTCTCTCTATCAAAATCTTTAATAATGTTTATATACGTACCTATATCACAAAATACATAAGGAAAATATCTCCATTTTTCATAATAATTTTTTAAATTAAATTGCTCTAATTTACAATCTAATCTTGGTAATTCACTATCCAATCGAAATTTTATACTACTATATGATTCTAAATCCATATCAAACTCAATTAATTCATTCGTTTTACTAAGAATAAATAATTTATTTTCTACCCTTTTTAGAAAAAAATTAATAAAAGCCCATACTGTTCCCAAACAATTACTATGTAACTTTTCTTTCGTATGAAATGATATTTGTTTTATATTATTATTTCGCACATTATATAATATCATTTCATTTTTTATATTTGATAATAAATAAAAAATATCCTTTTCTCGAATAAATCTTTGTGAAATATTTTTAACACTAATTTTTAAATCACATTTTTTTTCAAATTTTTCTCTATCTATGTTATATTCCCAGCATCCCCCATCCTCATCAATAAGAGAAGGTTTCTTATCCGATTGTTCTACACTAACAATTTTCTTTCCAATCCATTCAATAAATGAAACTTTTCCTGTTTCAGTATGAAAAACCATAAAATAATCAAATCCAATAATTTTGCTAATAAATAAGTTCTCATCTATAAGATATTCCCAAAATATCCAATCGTGATTTTTTTCTTTATATTTATAAGAAAACTTTTGTACGAATTCATTGAACCAACTTTCATATACAATAAATATCTCATTTTCAACATCAAAACAAAGAATTTGATTATAGTTATATGGTAATAAATATATAAAGTTTCCTTTTGGAATTATTTTATAAAATTTCCCATCCTTTTCTAGCCAATATTTCTCATTATCTGGAATATTCCATGTTTTCATTTCTTTCTTTTCTAAATCATACATAGAAAAATAGTTAGTATTTCGAGGACAAAAATATAACTTATTATTTAAATATAATATTTCTGAATGCAACATACCAACTATATTTCTTTCTCCAACAAATTTTGCAATAATATTAGCATTTCCAGTTTTTGTATTTGCTTCCACTAATCCATTAAACCACGCAGCTGAAAAATATATTTTTTCTTTTTCTTTTTCAGAAAATGCAAAATCACAAAAATATAACTGAGACATATTTTCTTTCATATCATTGTCCATCTCTTACTCCTACTTCTTATTCCAGTGTTTTTCATAAATTATTTTACTTACTATATATCAACGTCTATCAAACGTTATCTATACTCTGCACCATAACAGGCATATTTTTTTCTTCACATAACTTTACTAAACTACTTGGATCTCCAAAATATGCATCTGCTAATTCTAATGCTCTGTCCAAATCTGGTGTATCATCATAAATTCCCCATCCAGCTTTTTTATATTCTTCCACTAAACTTTCATACTCTTTCCAAAGTTGTGGTCGCATAGATTCAATTGTTGCTCTAATCAATGGATGAGGTCTCCAAAGTAATGCTACATCTTCTCTATTCTCATAAAAGATTCGAAATACATCTTTCATCTTATCCAACATTTTTTCACTATGTTCAAGTAATGCACCTACACTAGTGTTGTAAAGTATTGTCTTCTTCTTTGTCCCATCTTCTTTATATAAAATCTTCTTCCATTCTTCTGGAAGCTCTAAATCTTCTTCTCTAGTATTTAATACCTTATCTAATTTTGGAGAACCTAGTCCAAGAATCTTTTTCTCCCATTGTTCTCTAGTTTTTTCTCCAAAATTCTCTGTCAAAATATTAACATATACTTTTTTCATTATTTCTGATTGAACAATGACTGTATCAGAATTAACAACACCTGCTTGTAAACAAAACATTTTCATTTTTTCTGCCACTTCACCTACAAGTTTTTCTGAAGCGGGTTCTTCAAGTACAAAATAAGGAATATACACTAATTTATCTGTAAATTTTTTTAAATTCCCTGAATAAAAATAAGGATGCACACTTGTTACAATATTATTTTCATCGTATGGATTATGAATAAATATCATCTCTGGTTTTCTTTTTTCAAAATCATACACTCTATAATCAGTGATTGGTACATAATCAGGATATTGGTCACCTTCGTAATGCATTTCTCCAAAGCTTCCGTCAGGACGTTTATCAAAGTAAGGAATCGGTACAACATAAGCATCACAGTCTTCATCTTCATTTGCTGCCATCCAAACGCTTTCCAACGAATCCCACATAGACGCTTTATATGGACAAAATATGATTTCCTTTCGACCATTCTTTTCTCTCATACTATATCCAGAAATTATTTCCACTTCTTTTGCATATTGTTTCACATTATCAATATAATAGAACGGATGCACACTATAAAATGGCTGTTTATCATCATAATTATCTTTTACTACAATAACATCTGCCAATACACCTTTATATTTATATTCACTATATTTTGTTATTGTAACCGGAAAATCTTCCCCTTCATAATATTCTTCTCTTAAAGAGCCATCATAATGCTTTTCAAAGTATGGAATTGGGATAACATACACCTTATCTCCATTTTGTTTTGCTTCCTTCCAATATGGTTCAAACAATGCCCAATCCTCTGCCTTAGCTGGAAATAAAAGAATTGTCTTTTTTCTTCTTGTGTCTCGTAAGAAATTTTCTTGAATCAAACCTACTGCTTCGCAAATAACTTCTGCTATCATAAGTCCATCTTGGGACTGTTGTGCATTATTACAATTCCAAAGCAGTTCACAATATTGCTCTAACAATTTGACTGTAGTAGAGCCTTCGCCAATCAAACTGTCTAAACTTGTACCAAGAGTAATGGCTGCCTCTTGCATTCCTATTAAAAATCCTTTTGCTAGTTCTGCATTTCCCAAGGAAAAGTTTAGTTTTACCTGTTCACTTGCCTCTCCAAGAATTTCTACTAATGGAACTAACGTTGCCATTTTTTCTTTATATTGTTTGTCTTTTACTTCTTGTAAGCCACGAATCGTAATGTTTAAATCTTCTTCATAACGACTTGCATCAACACCTTCTTTGCCCCATGGCATACGTTTCCAGTACTTATTTGCTAAATCATAATTCTCAATATAATTTCCCGTTACCGCAGCAATATGTAATACTTTTAAATATGTTTCTTGTGTATAAAATCTTGGAAAATCTAACTGTGTCTGCAATAATGCTTCGTCGGGATTTTGAAGTCGCCAATCATAATTTTCCAAATACATATCCGCATATTTTAATATAATTTCACAATCATTTTCTGCTGCTGCACAAAACATTACGGTCGCTGCTAATACGATTTTGGCAATCTGCGTCAATGGATATTTTTTCTGTATGGTTTCTGCTTGCTGTACTAATTGTAAATATTTATTTCTATCTGCAAAACACCGCACACTTGCTACTAAAAGCCATTGAGTACAAGAATTCAAGAGTTCATTTCTTTGCTCTAATATAGAAATATATTCCATACAATAACGATAGCCTTCTTCTACACTATCATCACAACTAAGTAATTCTTGTACAAACTGGGCAGCTCGTTGTGGTGTAATCCCATGTTCTTCTATTTCTTGTTTTAAGATAGTAACATTTCTTTGTTGTTTCTGTTTTCTTGCTTCTTCATCTACATAATCATATCCGTAGTGATGTGTAAAACAAGAAAACTCTTTATTTGGTGCAAATACTTCATTAAATGTCTCATGTACACGACCAACAAATCTTGTTTGATCTGTTCTTCGAATGACTCTTCCTGCAATTCCCATGGAAAATGTTCCATCTGGAAGATAATCTCTTGTATAATAATAGCCAGAATAATAGTTATCACACTCTTTACTATTAAAAAAGTTAATAAATTCTTGTACATCATCAAACCATTCATCATCATCTACATATAAAAACCATTCCCCTTTTGCATGCTCTAAACAAACATTTCTTGCTGCGGAAAAATCATTACACCAAGTAAATGGATAAATTTTATCTGTATATTCTCTTACAATGGCAATAGAACCATCTGTTTCTTCTCCTTTAGTATCTACGACAATTAATTCACTTGGTACAGCATCTAAAAGTGGTTTTAATGCCTCCATTGCGTTACGAATATACTTAATATGGTTAGATACTAACATACCTATTGTGAGCTTTATATCGCTTTTAATAAGCTTAGAAGATTTATTCTTCTTTTTATTCATTTGTAATGGACTTTGCAAGATTTTTGCATTTCCAAGTACTTTTTGATTAGTACCTTGCTTTTCTAGACCTTGCTTTGTAATGTTATAATCTTCTTCATAAGTAGTTTGGTCAAATCCTTCTGTTCCCCATGGCATACGTTTCCAAAGCTTACTTGCTTCACTATATAATTCCAAACGATTTGCTGCTGATGCACCAACATGAATCATTTGATAATAATATCGTTCCTCATAAAATTTAGGAATATCCAAGTTTGCCTGTACAAATGCATCTTCTAAATGATCCTTTCTCCAGTCCCACCATTTCATATATTCTAAAGCATATTGAAGCATATCTTCTGCTGCCCATGTATAGGAAGCAACATTTGCTATTGTTCCTGCTAATGCTAACTTTGTAATTTCTAATAACTCATAATTTGCTTCCACATAAGCCAGTTGTGTTTTTGCTCCTTGTAAATCTTTCTTTCTAGCAAAATATCGTACCGTAGAGACAATAATCCACTGAGAACAACTATCTGCTAATTGTCCTATATTCTGTAAACGATTTAAAGCATCTATCGCAAAGCGGAATCCTGCATCCGAAGTATGCTCTAAATGCATTAATTCTTGTACCATTTGTGCACAAAGTCGTGGTGTACATCCTACTTCTACTAATTCCTTTTTTAAAATAGAAACATTTCGTTGTTGATGTTTTTTAGCTGTTTCTAAATCTTGAAATGCATAGCCATAATGATGTGTAAAACAAGAAAACTGCTTATTTGGTTCAAATACTTCATTAAATGTTTCATGTACTCTTCCTACAAAACGAGTATTTTCTCGTCTTCGAATCATACGTCCAGCAATGGCTACAGAGTAACTACCATCCGCACTATAATCATGCGTATAATAAAAACCACTTTGATATTTCTCACATTCCCCATTTTGAAAAAATTCAATAAACTCTGTAACATCATCAAACCACTCATCATCATCTACATATAAAAACCATTCGCCTTTTGCATGTTCCATACATACATTACGAGCAGCCGAAAAATCATTACACCAAGTAAACGGATATATTTTATCGGTATATTCTCTTACAATTGCAATAGAACCGTCCGTTTCTTCGCCTTTTGTATCTACCACAATCAATTCGCTTGGTATCGCTTCTAACAAAGGTTTTAATGCTTCCATGGCATTTCGAATATATTGCACATGATTGGAAACAAGCATTCCTATCGTCAATTTAATTTTACTTTTGATTAATTTTTTACTCATGTTTTCTCTCCTGTATTCCAATCATTTTTTGTATTATGCATTTCGCATTGTTTCCATTGTTTTTGCCACAATTTCTTTTATTACGGGATGGTGCATCATACTAGCAAATTCTTTTTTCATTGTTGGATTTTTCATCACCCTTTGAATAATTTGAAATATCGTTTTTGCATCAAAATATTCGGTTGCAAGTTGAAACACATACCATAAGCTTTCCTTATTATAATAGATTTCCTGCTCCCATGGCAACTGGAAATAAAAGAAATAAGCATCTTCATAAGCCTTCGACTGCCACCCACAATATGCTCCAAATTCCAGCATCTCTAAATAACATTCCCTAGATTGATATCTCGAAGAGTCTGCCACCATTTGCAACTGTTGTTCTTTTTTATGTTCTTTCAAATATTGTAATGTTTCAAAGTATTGTAACACATATGGATACGCCCTTGTATAGTTTTTAAAAATAATATGTATTCTTGCAAGCTGGTAAGTGATAGCATTCTCTGTTGTTTTCGAATATCCAAATACTTTTTTTAATTGTTCATATGCATTATCTGCTTCGATATCATTGACACCTAACGCTTCATATAATCGAAATACTAATGCTAATTGCCATTGAAATTCTGGTGTATCTTTTTTATCTGCACAAAGTTTAAATGTTTCTTCACAAAACTTTAATGCTCTTTCATTATCAAACGTAGCTAACTCCATTGCCATTTGTGCACGATATCGTAAATCATATTTATTTTTCTCTAATTCTTTTTGTAACAATTTTAAATTTCGTTGCTGATGTTTTTGCTTTTCTTCTTCACTATCGTACACATAGCCATAATGATGTACAAACGATGCAAATGCTTTACAAGGTAAAAAAATTTCTGAAAATGTTTCATGAATTTTTCCAATAAA
>CALAEX010000105.1 GCA_937891165.1 uncultured Lachnospiraceae bacterium
AATATATATTTTAGTATGACAAAGTAAAAAATAGAATAAGAAACAACAATAATATTATATTACTTCGGCTATTAAAAGGTGATGTTTTAATAGCCGTATATTTGAATATATTCCAACTTTTTATGTTGAAAAAAACAAGATACCTTTTCCTTCTGTTTTTGTAATCCTTGCATAAAGTCTTCTGTCTTTTTACGGATTTGTTCTTTGGTATGTGGAAGAATACCACTGTGAATATTTTGTTTTAAACTATGATTTAAATATTCCTCTGGATTTCTTTCTGGAGAATAGGGAGAAATAAAAAATAATTCGATTTCTTCTTTATGCTCCGATAACCATGTGGTTACTATCTTTCCATGATGTACTTTTAAATTATCTACAATCAATAAGACCTTTCTATCCGTATCTTTGACTAATCGTTTCATGAAATCGATAAAATACTGTTGTGTCATGGTGTGTTCATAACAAAGAAAATGACAAGTTCCTTGGTTACTAATTGCACAAATCATGTTAATTTTTTCTACTTTAGAATACGAAGCTATGGTTGGGGTTTGACCTTTTGGAGCAAATCCTGTCACATAATAGGATTGGTTATTAATTCCCGTTTCATCTCCCCAAAAGATAATCGCATCTTCTTGTTTGGCTTTTTTTACGAGAGATGGATACGTTTCATGTAAAAAAGTATCCACTTTTTTCTTTTCTTGTGCATAAGCTTTTTTCTTTGGACGTTGGCAAGTCATTCCCCAACGTTTTAAGTATTCACTCATATTTCTAAGTGTGATAGTAATGTTATATTTTTCTTTTACTAACTGACATACGGCAGAACGAGTCCAAAGCATACTAGGAATTTGTAACTGTTCTGGAGATTTTTCAATGAGCAAGGTATAAATTTCCTGTTCTTGTTCTATGGTTAATTGACGCTTTTCGCCTAGTTTGCGACCTCTCTTTTTTTCTTTCAGACAAGCAGTGCCCTCCTTTTGATATGCACTGGAAATTCTATCTACGGTTTGAAGTGAAATTTGAAGTACTTCGGCAATTTCTTTATGTTTTTTATGTTGATTTAAAAGAGCTATCGTTTGTTGTTTTATGATATTTCTAGTTTCTGAAGAAACTTTCGCTAAATTAATTTTTTCCATAAAAGTATTATATCAAAGAATAATATGATTGTATAGATACAATAAAACATTACTTTTTAATAGCCAAAGTAATAGCAATAAAAATACATACATAATATTACTCAGTGTAAGATTTATTTCAGTTACTGACATCAACAACATTGCCAATGGTATATTAATAAAGGCTA
>CALAEX010000106.1 GCA_937891165.1 uncultured Lachnospiraceae bacterium
ATATAATATTTGACATTTTTTCAAATAGTGATGCTGACCAATGGGGAGAAGCAGACCCACTAGAACCTGACTTCTCAGTAGGAGAAATATTAGGTATATCTATTGTCGATGAGGTAACTAACAGTGACTTTGATATTGAAACCGATAATGTCGGTTTAGAAGATGATGATATATTGCCGTGGGTAACTGCCAGTGACCTTCAAAGTGAAGGTGGCAAAAAGAATTTGATTTATCTTTCAAGAGAAGAAGCAGATGAATTGTTTGCTTAACTGGATAACAATTTGTTATTGAGTTTCATAATACTTTAATATGGAATAGCTGAGATACCAAAACGGTAATCGAGATTTTATGAAGACTGGGATATTTTTCCGAGTCTTATTTCTGATGTTGTGGACAGATTAGACCATAAGTGGGCGAAAATTATACAATTGGACAATTCAGTCTGAGTGTACATGGTTAGTCCGATTGGACGAATTAAATAGTTGGTTATGACCACTTATTTGAAAGGTGCGTCAAATTTGACAACCCTTTTGGGTGTGTTATTTTGAACACAACCAAATTCGAAAGCAATTTCCAATTTACTTAAGACCAAATGGTACTGACTTACTGACCACTATTTTGTGTTGAGTATAACGACCACAATTTTGCAGTGGTTAATTTTGAAGTGACATTGAAGCTTGTTTGAAGTAAGTTCACAGAAATACTGTTATTAGCACTTTTGTGAAAATTTTGTACAAATGTGTGCAAAGATGGTTCATGGATTGATGCAAGAACATTACATAAAGAATTGGGTGTAGGGAAAGATTTTACTACTTGGATTAAAGGCAGAATTTCTAAATATGAATTTGTAGAGAATGAAGATTACAAATTAACGATTGCCAAAATTGGCAAACGTTCAAATGTTATTCAAAAAGACTACTCTCTCACTCTCGACATGGCGAAAGAATTGTCCATGGTGGAGAATAATAAGGGTGTCCACAATGGACATACCTATGTTGACAAAGGGATAGTGAACTTCAATATCCCTACAAAAGAGTACGGCGAAAAATTTCGCTCAGTTAAAATAAACGTATCCTTGATGAGGAGAGGTTACAGTTGGTGTTCAAATGAACACAGAGCGTAAATGCAGCCTATAGTTGTGACATAATGACACAACATTAAAACAGAATACAGAAAATTGGCAAACGCAAGATAGCGAATACAGAAAATTGATTGTTACGGAGACAGTACAAATATCAGTATTGTCTCTTTTATTATGCAGAAAATTAAAGGAGATTGATTAAATATGATGAATACAGAAACAATAACAGAAAAGAAAATGCAGTTTATTTTAGATGAAAAAGGTGAGTTAGCAGAGATTCCAAAGGATAAATGCAGACCTGTGGAATATCCAATTAAATACAAATTAAAAAATGCTTTTGAAGTATTTATTCGTGTTGATGGCACAGAAAATTATTGGATTTCAAATTATGGAAGAACTGTAAATAATCTAAAACATAAAAATAAAAATGAATTTTTTGAACATAAAGAGGGTAAATGTCATTATACGATTTATGAAATTGAGAGGCATATAATAAGCACTTCTAGGAAGAAAGTAAACAGAACAGACAGAATATTTAGAACTGATGTAACGGAAGAAGAGTGTATGATTGTTTTAAATGAATTACAGAAAGAAAACAAATTTCGTAAATATAAATTGGAAACAATGAGATATAAGCGTGATACCACACCAGAAGATTTAGTCGTTGATACTTTCTTAGTGAAATATAAGGGAAGATTTAAGGTGTGGCACAAAGATGGAGATGAATCAAATAACTGGTATAAGAATCTTCTGACAGTTACTCCGAATGATTATAAAGATTTGAAAGCTGGCAAGGTTACATGGCAGGAATTGAATTTGGAGCAGGAATATATTGAATATGAGAATAAAGCGAGTGCACATGCATATAAAGTTTATAATGGAATTTTAGCAAGATGCGGTGATACAGTAAATAATAAAAATGTGCGTGATTGTTATAATAAATCTGTTATGTGGCAAGGATGGTTAGATGACCCGAAATCATTTGTAAAATGGTATTTGGAACATTACTATGAAGTTGGAGATGAAGAAATGGACGTGGATAAGGACTTGTTTGGCGATGGTTCGGGGATGTATGCACCACAATTCTGCTGTATTTTGCCAAAAGGATTAAATACATTGCTTGCTAATAGCAAAAAGCATTATAAAGAAGGACAGACACCAGAGAATACATTGCCTTTAGGAGTTGAATATAATAGTAAGACAGGGAAATATCATGCAGAAATTCAGTTTACTGGTACAGAAAGACAGATTCCATTATCTGAATGGGACACGGCAGAAGAAGCATTTGCAGAATATAAGATTATGAAACAGGCTGACATCTGCATGGTGGCTGC
The DNA here is from genome assembly GCA_937891165.1 of uncultured Lachnospiraceae bacterium. GTDB lineage: Bacteria > Bacillota > Clostridia > Lachnospirales > Lachnospiraceae > SIG299. Next base: position 2,416 of record CALAEX010000106.1, read on the forward strand.
TAAGTATAAAGAGTTTGTGCCGGATTATATTTATGATAGGTTGTTGAAGGTGGAAGTGGTGATGTATTAGGAATGCAGTTTGTGATAAATTCGATTGTTTTAAATCGTTGTTAAGGGTCGGTAAAAGACGTTAAAAGTGGTTATAAATAGCTAAAAGTGGGAATAAATATGTAAAAATAATTGATTTTGAGCTGGGGACATGTTATTATGAAGATACAGAAAAGGTGCAGAAACTATACAGAAAGTTTCTATATTTTCTATGTCCCTAGTGGTATTGTAGGGTTGGTAGCATGAGTAAAGATGATAAACAATTAAAGAAGGAGGACGATGTTATGTCAGCATTAGCGGAATATTTAGTAACCAATAAAAATAAAGCATATGCTTTTGCAACTTCTAATACAAAATACAATGAAAATGGTCGTCCTGTGATTTCAAAAGATGATGAATGGGTTGATGAAGCAGAATGGGACGATTTGTTTCAGATGTTAGCAAATAAAGCACAGAAAGGTGAATAAAAATGGGGAATTTTCGTGAAGGCGAAGTGTGGTTTGTAGGATTTCCATTAGAAGAGGATAATTCACAGATTATAAATAGACCAGTTATTGTATTAGATGAAGATACGTTAGGGGTTTTGTCTGTAAAGGTAACAAAACATGCAGTAAGAAGTGAAGACCCTTATGATACTCCGATATTATATTGGCAACAAGCAAATTTGCGTTTGGCTTCTACGGCAAGGGTATCAAAAGTTATGAATTTAAAGGCAGAAGATTTTATTTTTAAAATTGGAGATTTGCATCCAGACGATTTAGATAAGATTGAAGAACTATACATACATTTTATGGATGGTACATTACCAAATGAATAAGATTTTACAAGGCATATCAGATAGAAGAAATATCTGGTGTGCCTTATTTTTTACTTTTTTGATGTTTTGTGCTATGATTGTAGAAAAAGAGAAAGGACTAATGAAAGTATGTTATTAACCATAGATAAAAAGAAAATTATTATGGCATACTATGAGGAATATAAGAAGCAATATGAATTAGATATTATAAATATTGTTCCTAAAGCAATAAATAATACGTCTATAATGGAAATTGCATATACCGATAATGAAGAATTGGTTAATTGTATTAAGAAAAATATACCAGTAACTTTTTATTATAGCAAGAAATTATTTAAGAGTTCGGAAAAATATATAAAAGCAACTTTATATCATGAGTTTACACATATAAAAGATTGTTACAATTTTATGAAGGTAGAAAATTCCGCTTTCTTGATGTCATCATATTCAGAGTACAATGCAAAGCAGATTGAGTTTTTTTTAAGATGTAACGAACAACAGGATGTAGGATTAGATTGTAAAATTTGTGATGAAAAGGGGAAAATCACACCTAGGCAAGAGATTGAGCAATATTTAAGATTTATTATCGGAGTGTCTAATTATGAAGATAAAATGGAGGATATGGTAAATTCTTTTGTAAAGTATATGTTTTGGATGTTTGCGATATTGTCTTTTTACGAGTCTTCTGAACCTAAGTATTTTCAAAGTTGTTTTGATAGAATGAATTATGAGTGTAGAATTTTTGCAAAGAGATTGTATCAAGAGGTACAAGATATAGAGAAAATAAAGGAAAATCCAAATGTATTGGCATCAATGGTAATAAAATTGGTTATGGTATGTGTTTTGAAGGAAGAAATGTAAGTTATAAAATGTTTGCTTTATTTTAGGGTATGCTCTTATATAACAGGGTACTTAAATTCTCAGAATTTTAACCTCCCCCTCTATGTTCCGAGAGGCTATTTGTAATTGCATTTTCAGAGACTAAGCTGCTCAGGTGATAAAATGTTCGCGTGAAATGTTTTCGTTCAGAATTTCTTATTGTATCTTAACCTACAGAGCATAGAATTGATTTTATGAGGGCAGATAGTCGGTAATTTGATAGCTTGTTTTTTATAAGGTAGGGTACTGTATATAGGGTGGTATTTATTTTAGAACGTAAAGTATACCCCCCCTATATGGTATGTAGAGTAGTAATAGTGTGGGATTTTTAATCCCCCACCTGTATTGGTTCGAGTCGATTGAGATTTTGAATTATTGTATGAGTGCATCTGCTACCCACTTTTCCACGCTAAAACATCGCCGTTATAATGTAAACCTATCGCGGTACGGCATCGCCACCCACACCCTATATACCGCACAAAATACTATAATAATAATCAAAAATAAGACTAAATAGCCGTCAAAACGTAACTATGCTACATTCTTACATATAGTCAAATAAAACGGCTAAATGGCTCTTAAAACGCTTTAAAATACTGTAAAATCCAAACAATAAACAACAGAAAACAGAACAAAATAAAAAGGTTGGTTAGTCCTTGCAGACTTTCCAACCTATTTTTTTACTATTCAATTTCTTACTGAATCGGCACACGCTTCTTAACTATCTTATAATCATAATCGGTTATAATTTTGCTATATTCCTTTTTTCGTGCTTCTACTTCTTCTAATGTATCATCTGAAAGCAGAATCCCCCAACCATAACCACAATTACATAATAACTGAAATTCGTCTTTTGTTTTTCTGATATAAGCCATTTTATAATCCTCAACTTTCTTTTCTCTTTATGTGGTAGGTGCATAACAATTAGTTACACACCCACATTTTGACTTTTAAATGTTACGCTTGTAACAATATTCTTTTTTCTGTCTTAACTTCTGTACTGCCGTAATAGTTTCTTATATCGTCCATAGATAAAGTAGTACGGCTTTTCTTTTTGAATGTTTCAGAATGCCAGTACCATTGTTTTTTCTTAGGTGCATACATGAAACCGATTTCTTTCAATTCTTTTCTATGCTGATATGTATTTCCTGAAATCCAAATCCATGACCCACATAATTCAATAACAATATCTGAAAGATGTATAATCTTTTGTAGCATTTCCCTGATTGCTTTATCTTCTGCAAAATCATAGTGCATATTAGTATAATTTTCGTTTGCTCCGTCTGCACTTGTCTGCTTGCTTTCGTGTTTATCTTTCAGCAGTTTAAAGAGTTTATCGTACTCTGAATTAATCTCTTGACAAGCTGCGGTTGAGCCGTTCGGATTGTCTGGGTGAAACTTCTTTAATAATTCCTTATACTGTTTTCTTAAACTTTCCAACGAATCTACATTATTAAAATATGTCATAATATCATTCCCTTCCGTATTATATTTTGATTTGCCGACAAATAAAAAAGGTGCAAAGTCCTTGATAATTCAATAAAGACTTTACACCTTAGATATTGTTTATTTAGTTGCTTATTTTATTTATTTGCTATAGCTATTTCATCTAATTTTGCAAGAATTTCTTCCCTTGTATACTGCTCTTTGCTATCTTCTTTTGTGAAAAGAAGTCGTAATTCGTATAACATAGCCATTCTTGTATCTGTTCTTTCTTGTGGTGTCATTTGCTCCATCCTTCCACCGCCTTTCATATAATATATTAATATTATAAGCGGATTTTAAAATGGTGTAAAGCCTTTATTCAATTATCAAGGTGCTTTGTTATTTGTTTGTTACTGTTCAGACCCTACTTTTAGCCTATTGTGAAATATGACGAAATTTATTTT
>CALAEX010000107.1 GCA_937891165.1 uncultured Lachnospiraceae bacterium
ACTAGTTGCATACGCCTTTTTACCAAAGAAACCATCTATTCCGTTTGGAACTACCCTTTCTGCATAGGTGTTTTTGTCGAACTCATGTTAAAATATGTAAATTACCACAGGCTTCATGGTCTGTGGTTTTTACTAAATAAATATAGGTTTATATAATGTATCTTATAAGATGGATATAGTGACTTAAAGAGAATATTTCAATGAGACCAAAGGTGGATTTTGCTTTTAAGGAAATTATGATGAATGAGAAAGCTCGTATTGGCTTTTTATCAACTATGTTAAGTTTAAATCCAGAGGATATTCAAGAAACACAAATCTTAAATACTAATTTGAGAAAGCAACATGAAGAAGATAAACAAGGTATTTTAGATGTTCGTGTTCTGATGAATAATATGGTAGAAATTGATATTGAGATTCAATTATCTGAATTAGAAGTATGGGCAGAGCGTTCTTTGTTTTATCTTTCTAAAATGTATATTGAGCAAATTGAAGCAGGAGATTCCTATGATGTGTTATTTTGCAGCAGGACAAAATGTTTAAGCGTTGTGTTTCTATTAGTCTCTTAGATTTTACATTACTTTCAGATACAGACGAATTTTATTCTTGTTTTCATATTCGTGAAGATAAGAGACATACTATTTATACAGATAAGATGGAGTTTCATGTATTGGAATTTACAAAATTACCAAAGGAATTAAAAGAAGACAGTAGTGATATTCTATTATGGGCGAAGTTTATCAATGCAGAACAGAAGGAGGAGTTTGATATGGTAGCAGCAAGAAATCCTTATATTCAAAGTGCATATGAACAATTACAAATTATTAGTCAAGATAAACAGAAACGATTAGAATATGAAGCAAGAGAAAAAGCTATCCGTGATTATAATCAGTCGATGTATGAAGCACAAAGACGTGGACATAAGCAAGGATTACGACAAGGAATTCAACAGGGAATTCAACAAGGGCTAGAGAAAGGTTTACAGCAAAAACTTGTAAGTCAAATACAAAAGAAAATAGAGAAGAATAAAACAATAGAACAAATTGCAGATGATTTGGATGAACCAATAGAAATAGTTAGAACATTATACAATGAATTAAAGAAACAAAAGTAACCGCTTGTAAGTGCTTCAAAAAAGAGACTGTAAATAATTTTGTGTCTTTAGAGATTTAATATCCTGTTATTCTTCAAATGGAAAAATGCTTAAATATTTAGTATTTACAAGTACTTGTGGGCTCTGCCCACACCCGACCTCAGGAATAAGATGCAAAGTCAGAGACACAAAATTAAATACACTACCTCAAAAAAAGGCGTATGGAACTTATAACATTTTCATGGTATACTTTCCATACGTTATTTTTCTACACATTTTTTTCTTTTTTGTTTGAGTTGCACTTCCTCTGGAAGTTGGTCTGACCATGGCAAATACTTATCTATTATCTCTGGTGCTTCTTTATAGGCATACCCTAGTTCAGGAAGTTCTGTCAGAAGATAATTCAAATATTCATATACATCTGTAAGATAAGAACCATCTTGTCCAGTAATTCCAGTAATTAATGCTTTTTTCATAGTACCTCCCAACTTTTTTCTATATATTTTTAAAGAATTATTTTCTATTTTACATACTTTTGTAGAATGTGTCTAGATGTTATTTTTTTGTAGTATGATTTAGAAAGTTCAATTTTCCTATTGCAAAATATTTTTTGTTTTGCTATCATAAAATCAGAAACAGGAATATAATGGTTTACTTACTGATGTATTCTTGAATTTTTGAGAAAGGGGGCATGGAATGGCTAAGATTAGGTTACAAATGAGATTAGTGGCATTTCTTTGTATGATAACATTACTTATGTTGCAAGTATTACCTGCAACTAGTTTAGCGTATACGTTATCTGCAACAGGTTCTGCATTAGGGAATGGAACAATGACAGGTACAGGTTCTGCATTAGGTGGAACAGTTACTATCACAGGTTCTGCATTAGGGAATGGAACAATGACAGGTACAGGTTCTGCCTTAGGAAATGGAACAGTAACAGGTACAGGTTCTGCATTAGAAAATGTGCATGTTCTTACAGCATCAGGGTCTGCGTTAGATATAGAAATTACAGAAGAAAATGAATTACCACGAATCAAAAATGTTGTGTTGCCTACCATTACAAATGATACGTATGATTTTACAATTGATGTAGATGGATTATTAGGTCAAATGCATTCTGATTATACAGAGGGAGATTCTGTTTATTTTTTAACCGTGCGTTCTCAGGCACAGTTAAAAATTTCAGCAAGACAGTCAAATACAAATTATGAGCTTGTTGTTCAAAGTAAAACAAGTAATGCAGGTAGGGAACGACTAGAGCAAAATTTGATTGGAAAGACAATGGAAGAATTACCTATTGTTTTTAGTAGTTACTATATTTGGCAGCCAGATGTAGCTTCTACAACAGGAGATGGAAAATGGACACGATTGAGTATAGATAATTATATGTATATTATGGAGTTAAAGTTAGATGAAGGTGGATATATTACAGAAGTATCTTATTTAGAAATGCCTTATACAGACACCGTGGAAAAGATTTGGGATGGAAACATTTATACAATCACTTATGAGGAAATTTCTAGTATTGATGCAGCAGCTCAGTTTTATGATGTTGCGGATGCTTCCGAATTGCTTTCTTATACCAATGCTTCTTTGTATGTGAAAGCAGAAGATGAGTTTGGAGTAATATGGTATCATCCAGCGACATTACAGCAAAATGAGCCAGGTTCGGTGTATTACCGTCATGCTACTTATACATATGCAGATACTTCTAAGCCAGCAACTATTATTAATAAATCTACATTTGATGTTTGTGTTACAGCACAAATTCAAGTATCTGATTCAGATGGATTGGTATTTTGCGATTCTCCCGATTTTTATGCAGAACCTTCAGATACTGCTAATATTTATATGGCATTGACCGCAGACCAACATGAAATACCAATAAGCAACAATATTGCTTCCGCTTCCTATATACTAAAGGGTAGTGGAGAAAACTCAATTCGGTATTTGATTATGGATGGTTTGGTAGAGGATAGAGCAGTTGGTACATTATATCATTATCTTTCTCCAATTGATTCTTATGCTTCTGTTGAATTCCAAATTGAAGCAGCAATTGATACAAGAAAGAGTGCAAATCCTGCATGGAAGTCTTACGTCAAAGCTTTAAGCGAGGGAATTTATAACAGACCAACGATTAATGTCATCTATACTATGGAAGAAGTAACAAGAGATGTTGATAATTCTACTTATTATATTTCAGAGAATGGAAATACTTATATTATTACGGATGGTACTTATGGTAATGAAGATTTTTGGATTAGTGCAATGCTTTTAAGTCCTGATGTACAGGAAGTGATACTAGAACAAAAAGTAGTATACATTGTTCCTAAGAAAGTGCGTAATAAGAAAAGAGTAATATAAAATGAAAAAAAGCGTGTGGAACATAGATTGCAATATGTTTCATACGCTTTTTTTTGAAGCACTTACAAAATTTTTAATAAAAAAAGATTGAAGTAAAAAATAAATTATGATATACTATATTTAGTTTAACTGCATCAAAATGTATCTAATAATTGTAGTATATAGTCATGAAGTAATAAAAAAGTAACTTAACAATAATTGCTTGATTGGATTTTCATAGAAATGAAAATAATAATTATTACATTAAGATGCCTATAAATATAAAGTTAATTATAGCTTTGAAATTTACAAATGTAAAAATGAATATTTGTATAGAAAAGGATATCTTGATTTAGATAACCTTTTTTTATAATACAAAAGATTCGGAGAGGAATGTATGAGAGAAAAAAAAGACCAGTTTTATGACTCTTCAAGTCAATCCTTTTGGAAATTGATAGTTATTTTTGCTACTTTGTTAATAAGTATAGTTGCTTCTGTATTTGATGCACCATCTTGTTATGTTACTGTTATTGTGCAAGGTATAAATAATATTTATGATTTTGCACCTTTTATTGAAAATAAAAAATATAGTAAAAAAATTAAAAACGAATCAATAGGTGCTATCATTGCAGCAGTTTTAGCTATAATAGCTTCTATAGCTGGGTTATTTGGGAAATATGCATTTATGAATACGATAATAGCAAGATTGATATGTATTTTTTTAGTAGCATTACCATTATTGTTTTTATATAATGATGTGGGTGTCAAAAGTCATTTTTAAAACGGACCTTTCACACATAAACAAT
>CALAEX010000108.1 GCA_937891165.1 uncultured Lachnospiraceae bacterium
CTAATTCAATTGCTTTATCTACTTGACCACTATGTTTATATGCATATATGATGGAGCCATTCACCCAATTCCGAATTTCATTATCTGTACAATTATCCAGAACATAGTGTCCTACTTCTATGGCTTTGTTTGGATTAACTCTTTGAAATGCATATACGAACCATGCCATCAAAGTAAAATTTCCCGGATATTTTTTTAATCCATCCTCTATAACGCATCTCATTTCTTCACCTTTATAGTGAGTGTCACATTCCTGACATTGTTCCACAATACTTTTTACTTCTTCTTCCTCTTTTTCATTTTCTGTTCCAAGTAAAAAATCAACCGTAACACCAAAGAAATTTGCTATCGCTGGCAATAGTGTAATATCTGGATAACTCTCATTTCTTTCCCAACGACTCACTGCTTGAAATGTAACTCCAAGTCTTTCTGATAACATTTCTTGTGATAAATCTGCATTTTTACGTAATTTTCTTATATTTAATCCAATATTCATATTATTATCTCCAAAAATAATTTTTCAGTACTGATAACATTATTATAATAGGCGAATAGCAGGAAATCAATAAACTAGAATCGGAAAAAATTTCAATCATCAGTTGAGTTTATAAGGCAAAACAGTCATTGGAATTATTTACTTTGGTTAAAATAATAAAAAAGTTATATACTGATATCAATATTTTGCCCAAGATGTGGGTTTACTGATTGTTCCATTAGTCGAATCATCATTGCACCAGATTGTTCCATTGTATCTAATGTTTTAGAGAGCATAGCAACGTTGTATTGGTTTGTTACTTCTATTTGAGACATTGCAATAGATAATGCTGGGATGTCCATAAATATCCACTCCTTTCATAAAAAATAGGATATACAGAAAGAGAAATTTGTGATATACTATAAGTTGGATACAGATGGAATTGTATCATGCTAATAGATATCTCATTATATTATAACAAGTATTTGATTCTATGGCAATGATTGAAAAAGAAAAGTTACAATTATATTATGAGGCAGAAAGGAAGAGGTATGTACGATTTAATTATTATTGGGGCAGGTCCAGCAGGGCTTTCAGCAGCAGTATATGCAGCTAGAGCAGAATTGAAATTTCTTGTATTAGAAAAAGAAATGATGAGTGGCGGACAGATAATCAATACGTATGAAGTGGACAACTATCCAGGATTATTTCATATGGGTGGTTTTGATTTAGCGATGAAACTTCGGGAACATGCAGATTCTTTGGGAGCTTCTTTTGTAACTGGAGAGGTAGAAAGAATAGAAACTATTCCAACTGGCAAGAAAGTATGCTGTAAAGATGGAGCAGAGTATGAAACAAAAACAGTGATTGTTTCAGGTGGTGCAAAACATCGAAAACTTTTAGTGCCAGGAGAGGACAAGTTATCTGGTTCGGGGGTTTCTTATTGTGCAACTTGTGATGGTGCGTTTTTCCGTAACAAAGAGGTAGCTGTCATTGGTGGTGGAGATGTAGCAATAGAGGATGCTATTTTCCTTGCACGTTTATGTAAGAAAGTTTATGTGGTACATCGTAGAGATACGTTTCGTGCAGCAAAAACATTAGTTTCTCGTTTGGCTTCCATGGAAAATGTAGAATTTGTCTATGATAGTGTAGTAAAAGAAATTCGAGGTAGTTTTAAAGTAGAATCTGTGTTATTGGAAAACAAAAAGACTGAGGAAGAAAGAGAAATTTTTTTGGATGGTGTATTTATTGCAGTAGGTATGTTGCCAGAAACAAAGATTTATGAAAATTTAGTGAAGTTAGATGAGATAGGCTATATTGTAGCAGATGAAACAGGAATTACTTCTGACCCTGCTATTTTTGCGGCGGGAGATATTCGAACAAAAGCGTTACGTCAGGTAGTAACAGCAGCAGCAGATGGTGCAAATGCAGTGCAGAGTGTAGAAAGATACTTGGCACAACAAGATTAAAAAAGTTAGGAAACGAGGACATACATGAAGCATACAAAAGCATTAGTTGTAGTTTTAGCTGCATTGATGACAGTGTCACCAATGCAACTAAGTAAAGCAGAGGAAGCAAATAAGGATGTATCAAATGAGGATATTCCAAAGGATGCTGTTTTAGAAGTGATACAAGAAGGAACTCAACCAGTTATGAAAATGGCAGAGGCTGTAGAGCCTGTTAGTTTAGCAAGAACAGTGAGTATGACAAATCCTATTAGTACAGGAACAGAAATTTTACCAGATTCTGGAATTGCTGGGATTACATTGCTTCTAAACGATTATTATAACAATAAGACAGAAGGAGAAGAGGATGCGATTTATGTAGATGGTATTCGTATGATGGCAGTACATCGTGTCCCTTCTCCATATGAAAATCTCGGAATTGCGAATGTAAGTAATTATGTTAATATTCGTTCTGGTCCATCTACGGATTATGAAATTTTAGGTAAGTTATACAAAGGTTGTGTAGCGAATATTTTAGGGTATGAAGGAGATTGGGTAAAAATCCAATCTGGTAATTTGGAAGAAGGTTACATAAAAGCAGAATATTTATTAATTGGTTGGGATGCTGAAGCAAAAATTCAAGAATATTGTGATAGAATTGCTACAGTGAATTGTTCTGTTTTAAATGTGCGTACTGGTATGAGTACCTCTGATTCGATTTATGACCAGATTCCAAGAGGAGAATCTTACTATGTAGCAGAAGAATATGAAGAATGGGTAAAAATTGTCTTAGGTGAAGATGATGCTACAGGTAGAGAGCATACAGGTTATGTTTTTAAACAGTATGTAGATATGAGTTATGAGTTCCAGTATGCAATAACAATAGAAGAAGAACGTGCCATAAAGGAAGCAGAAGAGGCGGCACGTAAGGCGGAACAAGAGCGTTTAAGAAAATTAGCAGAAGAAGAGGCAAAGAAAAAGGCGGCAGCAGAAGCAAAGGCAAAAGCAGAAGCAGATGCAAAAAAGGCAGCAGAACAAAAGAAAGCAGAAGAAGCAAAACAAAAGTTACAGGAGCAGGCAAATTTATCTACAGATGCAGCGAAACTTCGTAAGGAAATAGCTTCTTATGCAATTAAATTTGTAGGTAATCCATATAAATGGGGTGGTACAAGTTTGACAAAAGGTGCAGATTGTTCTGGATTTGTTCAGTCTATTTATAAACAGTTTGGTTATACGATACCAAGAACTTCAAAAGAACAATCAAAAGGTGCAGGTTATTGTTATGTAACACCAAATGAAGCAAATTTATTGCCGGGTGATTTAATTTTCTATACAGATAGTAAAGGGGTAGTAGACCATGTTGCTATGTATATAGGAGATGGAAAAATAGTACATGCAGCAAGTAAACGTTCTGGTATTATTATTTCTAGCTATTTAACACGTACACCATATAAAGCACGTCGTGTGATACAATAGTAAGGTATTATAGAAAATAGGGGAAGGCAAGCAGTTGCTTGCCTTTCTTTCCGTACTTTTAATAATATAAAATTATAGAAAGGAAAAATTTTTATGGAAAATTCAAGGGAAAAAAGGCTTGGTACAGAGCCACTTGGACCGCTGATTTTTAAATTAGCATTACCAGGAATTGCAGCACAGTTAATCAATGTGCTTTATAACATGGTAGACCGTATGTATATTGGCCGTATTCCAGAAGGAGGAGCAGATGCCTTAGCGGGGCTTGGGGTTTGTCTTCCGATTATTGTATTGATTTCTGCATTTAGTGCATTTCCTGGAATGGGTGGACCTCCATTAGCTGCGATTCAACTTGGAAAAGGGGATAAAGAACGAGCAGAAAAGATTTTAGGAAATGCAGTAACAATGTTAATTGCATTTTCCATTTTGTTAACTATCTTTTTTAGTATTTTTAAAGAGCCAATTTTATATGCGTTTGGAGCAAGTGATGAAACGATTGGATATGCTCTAGATTATATCAATATTTATTTAGTTGGTACGATTGCGGTACAACTTGCATTAGGATTAAATTCTTATATTAGTTGTCAAGGAAATGCAAAAGTAGCAATGTTATCAGTGTTAATTGGTGCGGTGTTAAACATTGTGCTTGACCCAATTTTTATTTTTAATTTAAATATGGGAGTAAAAGGTGCGGCTTTAGCAACGATTATTTCTCAAACTTGTAGTGCTATTTGGGTTGTAGGTTTTTTGATTTCTAAAAAATCGATTATTCGTATTAAAAAAGAAAATTTGAAATTAGAAGGAAAAACAGTTGGAAAGATATTTGCATTAGGTAGTGCTCCTTTTGTAATACAGTCCACAGAGGCTTTTGTTACAATTGCGTTAAATAGTGGATTACAAAAATATGGTGGGGATTTGGGTGACTTGTATGTTGGTTCGTTAACTATTCTACAAAGTGTTATGCAGTTGATTGTTGTTCCTATCAATGGTATGACACAGGGAGTACAGCCAATTATTAGTTATAATTATGGTGCAGAGAATTTTGATAGAGTAAAAAAGACATTTAAAATTTTAGTGACGATTGATTTATGTATTACGATAACAGCTTGTCTTTTGACACAGTTCATTCCGGGGGTATTTGCTTCTATTTTTACACCGGAAGCAGAATTAATTGCATTAGTAGAAAAAGTAATGCCAATTTTCTTTGCAGGGATTTGGATTTTTGGTGTTCAAATGGCATGTCAAAGTACCTTTATGGGAATGGGACAAGCGAAAGTTTCTCTATTCCTTGCATTACTTAGAAAAGTAATTTTATTGATTCCATTATCATTGATTTTACCAAACTTTTTTGGTGTCATTGGTATTTTCTATGCAGAACCAATTGCGGATGTTTTGGCTGCGATTACAACAGGATGTGTATTCTTTGTGGTGGTGCGGAAATTGTTAAAAATAGAAAGTAAATAAATCTTTTTCAATAAGTTTTTTGCTTTTGAATAACTAGAGACGTAGTCCCACTAAGCTCGAAACTACCTCGCTAAGTGGGAACGTCTCTTTATAGTTCAGCATCGTATCGACTAAGATGAAAAAGATGGTGGTTTTACTTCTGTTTTTGGAAATGTAGCATTATTGGGAGAAGGCTCCGACATACTAAAGTACATTTTTGCAGCCTTGGTTGTGCCAAAATCACGATTGGAGCCAGTATCTTGCACTTTATTGAAAGCTTCACGAAACATAGCATTATGAGCTTCTTCACGATTTAATAGGAAGTCTATAGTTTCCTTTACTTTTTTATCTTCAATTTGACGATAAAGATACTCATATACTACTTTTGCTCTTTGTTCAGAAGCAATATTAGAAAGTAAATCTGCACATAAGTCTCCTGTTACAGTAACATAATCCGCAGTCCAAGAATATCCAGAAGCATTGATAAGTCCCGGATTTAAACCAAGTAATACATGAGATTGGATTTCACCAGCAGGAACGGAAACTGCATTCACATCATGTCCATTTAAAAGATGAATGGTTTGAGCAATCATTTCCATATGACCGAGTTCTTCTGCCGCAATATCCAAAAATAAATCTTTAATTTCAGGGTCTTTGATACGGAAACTTTGAGACATATATTGCATAGCTGCTTTTAATTCTCCATTTGCTCCGCCTAGTTGTTCTTGCAAAAGAGCTGCATATTGTGGGTTTGGTCGTTCAATAGCAACAGGATGGAATAATTCTTTTTCGTGTTTAAACATGGAAGATACCTCACTTTTTTTTGATTCAATTGTTATTATTGTTAGTAGGGAGATAAAATTTTATACTATTTCGAAAAGAAATAAGAGTATGGTAAAAAATAATGAGTGAGTTTAGAGAATTTTTAGAAGAACAGTGATAAAAAAAACAGCCCCTTATCATAAGATAAAGAGCTGTTTTTTGCATCTGTATTATGTTTATGCTTCGAGTGCATCAAGTGCAAGACGAATACATCCCATAACACCTTGATTATCGTTTAAAGATGGTGGAATAATATAAGAATCAATATTTTCAATTTCCTTTGTATTCATATAGCCATTCAATAATTCTACTGTTTTCTGGCGAACGAGTGGGAATAATTGTTCTTGATGCATTACGCCACCGCCGAGAACGATACGCTGAGGAGAGAGAATTAAAATGTAGTTTACTAATGCTTTTGCAATATATTCTGCTTCTAATTCCCATACTTCAGGCACATCTTTTAAGTCAAATGCTTTTTTGCCATAACGACCTTCAATCGCAGGACCAGCAGCTAAACCTTCCATACAGTTGCTATGGAATGGACATTTACCCTTATATGTATCGGATGGATTTCTTTCCAAGAGAATATGTCCACCTTCTGGATGCAACATTCCATGAAGGAGTTTACGATTTACCATAGTACCAACACCAACACCAGTACCAATAGTAATATAAATACCAGTATCTACATCTTGCATACAACCAAATGTAGCTTCTCCAAGAGCAGCAGCATTTACATCTGTGTCAAAACCAACAGGAATATTTAAAGATCTTTCAAACTCACCTCTAATATCATAGTCTTTCCATGCAAGTTTTGGTGTAGCTAAAATATGACCATAAGTTGCTGACTTTGGATTTAAATCTGCTGGACCAAATGTTCCAACACCAAGTGCTGCTAATTCATACTTTTTAAAAAAGTCAATTAACTTTGGCATAGTTATTTCTGGTGTTTCTGTAGGAATGGAAATACGGTCAATAATTTTACCAGTTTCGTCCCCAATCGCACAAACCATTTTTGTACCGCCTGCTTCAAGTGCACCTAATAACATAAGAATCCTCCTTATTTTTTCTTAAAGAACTCGATTATGACAAAGACTCTTTAAGTATTTTTTGCTACTTATATCATATGTGATTCTGACTCTGAAATCAAGTCGAAAATTCAAGTATTTTATTTTTTTAGAGGGAAGTATTTTTGTAGAATTTTTAGAAAGTTTGTCGAAAAAATAAAAAATAACTGAAAAAATAAAAAGATACTTGTAAAATGTAAACACAAATGGTATAATATACACGAGTAATCAAAGAAAGCCAGATTACTTAGTGAAAGAAAAAATAATTTTTTTGTAGGAGCGACATCAAAATAATCTACTTCTTTCACTTTCGCTTCGGATTGGAGGTAACTATGCGTTATATTATGTACGGAAAAAATATTGAAGTTACAGAAGGCTTAAAAACTGCAGTAGAAGACAAGATGGGTAAGTTGTCTCGTTATTTTATGGACGATACAGAAGTTCATGTAACTTTTAGTATCGAAGGAGATTTGCAGAAAATAGAAGTAACAATTCCAATGAGAAATACAATTGTTCGAGCAGAGGAAGAAAGTTCTGATATGTATGCTTCTATTGATATGGTGCAGGAAACTCTAGAGCGTCAGCTTAGAAAATATAAAAATAAATTAGTAGACCAGAAACAGAATGCAGTTGGTTTGTCCAAGGCATTTTTAGAAGAAAGTGCAGAAGAAGACGAAGAAATTCAAATTATCCGCACAAAACGCTTTGCGGTAAAACCAATGGACGTAGAAGAAGCTTGTATTCAGATGGAATTGTTAGGACATAACTTCTTTGTATTCCGTAATGCAGAAACAGACGAAGTGAATGTTGTTTATAAGAGAAAAGGAAATACATATGGACTCATTGAGCCAGAATATTAGAATTAAGAATAGTTTTGTATAATTAATAAAAAAGTCTACCAGTAAAATATAATTTTTGTAATGTTATTTTTGCTGGTAGACTTTTATTTTTAGTTACTGTTTACACTATATCATTTAGTCACAGTCTTTCTCCTTGTAGATACTGTGTAGGACCGTAAAGAAACGGCAGTCCTTGGCGAGGTTTTTTCGAGCCTAGTAC
>CALAEX010000109.1 GCA_937891165.1 uncultured Lachnospiraceae bacterium
GAACCCACGTATCTAGCTTGGAAGGCTAGTGTTCTACCATTGAACTACACCCGCAAATTAACTATTATTTAGTTTTCCAGTCGGGGTGACAGGATTCGAACCTGCGACCTCCTGATCCCAAATCAGGCGCTCTAGCCAAACTGAGCCACACCCCGTTTTTTACTTTTCTGTTTGTCTTTGTTTTTTTTGTTTTCCCTTAAGACAATAATGATTATATACCATAACAAAAGAAATGTCAACACTTTTTTTAAACTTTTTTTAATTTTTTTCAAATTCTTCAAAACCCGCATAAATCCAATGTTTTAGCAGTGGAGAAAACAAATTTCCTTTATTTTCTCCACCTATTTTTATACTTTTAAAACAATTTTTTAAACGCACTTGCAAAATCTGCAACCTTATCTAAAGAAATTTTTGCCTTTACACCATCTACAATTTTTTCAACTGCTTCATCTGGTAAATCAACTCCAAGTAAATCTTCAATTGCTTTAATTGGGTCTTTTTCAAATGCTTCCTTAATTTCTGCACTGTTCTTAATCTTTTCTACGATTTCATTAATTTTTTCTTTGATACTATCCATGTCATATTCCTTTCTTCTTTACATTTTCTCAAATTACAAATCATAATTATGTAAATAAACATTTCATTTCTTTTATCTGAGATAAAAAATATTGTATTATATCTTTCCGTAAATTTCAAGCGTTATTTACCCCAAATATCCATTCGATTTAAAATTCCATCAATATCAATTCCTGGATGTGTGGTATAAATTTGTAATATTTGATTTACAAATTCTAATTCCACTTGATTTTTCTTCGCAATTGTATTAACATCTCGTCCCGCATTCATATCTTTAATAATGACTCTAATTAACTTATCCATTTCCTTACTAGAAAATTTAGATTCTATTTCTTCTTGTTCCACAGAACAATTTATCTTTTCTATAGAATAACTATGTGTTTCTTCCTTCATTGTTATTACAGCCATAGTAATTGGTTGATGAAATCTTCTTGGTCCACAACTACCAGGATTTAAATACAACACTCCATCTTTTCTAACTTCCTCATACTTATGAGAATGACCATAAATAAAAATATCTACATCATGAAAATTTTCTTTTCTATGTTTTTTATTATGAATCATATAAAATCGAAATCCATAAAGTTCTATCTCTACTTCTTCTGAAATATCTTCTGTTAAGTTTTTATCTGCATTGCCTCTCACAAAATAAGTTGGAGCAATACTCTTTATTTCATCTACCGTTTTTTGAGATGCTATATCTCCACTATGCAAAATAATTTCACAACCTTGTAAAACTTTTTTTATCTCTGGACGTAACAAGGAATGTGTATCAGAAATAATGGCAATTCTATGTTCCATCTTCATTTTCTCCCATAATGCTATCTTTTCACTATTCGTTCTATTCTTCTCCTATCAATTTCACAACGGTATAATCATGGTGTACTGCTTCCAAAAATGTTTCAAACACATCTTTTGTTTTTAACCTCATACTAGAAGTGTTAATACAAGGATGACAACCTACATATTCAGAAAGAATCACATCTTCATCCACTAAAAGCTTTACTTTGTTATCTCTATCATTCATCAATCCCATAATACTTACCGAACCAGGCGTAATATCTAAATATTCCTCCATAAATTCTGATTGTGCAAAAGAAAGTCTCGCACTATTTATCTGTTTTGAAATTTCTTTTGTTTTAAATTTCTTATCATTCCGAATCATCAATAAATAGAAATTTGTTTTTTGTGTATTACAAAGAAAAAGATTTTTACATATCACTGCGGGGGCTAACACATTATCTATTGCCTGACAAGCTTCCATCGTTTCCGTTGGTTCATGGTCTACTCTTTCAAATAAAATCCCTAACTTGTCCAACAAATCGTAAGTTCTTATTTCTTTTTCTAAACGACCTTCTATATTTTGTGGTCGTCCTAATTCTAATTTTAAATCCATTTTATTTTCTCCTTAAAAAAATATATTCATAAAAATAATCCTAGTTCCATAATAAGCTATTTCTTACTATTTGTAAAAATAAAATTTTTTTAATAATAAAAGGAGCATATCATTTAAATCGATGCCCCTTTCTAAATATTATTACTCTATTTTTTACATTCCTACAATAGCATATATTAAAATCACTACTCCAAGTACAATTCGATACCAACCAAATATCGTAAAATCTTTTTTCTTAATATAAGACATTAAAAACTTAATCACAATCACTGATACAATAAATGCTGTTGCCATACCAAGTAATAACACAGCAAGTTCTGTTCCTGTAAAATCAAATCCAAATTTCAAAAGTTTTAATGCACTCATACCAATCATAACAGGTACCGCAAGGAAAAACGTAAATTCTGCTGCTGCCACTCTAGACACTCCAATAAGTAATGCACCAATAATCGTTGCACCTGAACGAGATGTTCCCGGAACAATGGAAAGCACTTGAAATAAACCAATCAAAAAAGCCGTTTTATATGTAATATCTGCTAATTCTGCTACTTTTGGAGTCTTTGTCTTATTCCATTTTTCAATTACAATAAATGCAATACCATAAAAAATCAAAGTTGCCGCAATAACAGGTGGTGTTTGAAAATGCGCCTCTACATAATCATCAAATAAAATAGTCACAATAGCACCTGGAATACAAGCTACTACTACTTTAAACCAAATAGAAAATGTATCCTTTATTACAAAAGGTTGTTTTTTATCTTTCCATTGAAAAGGAAACATTTTATTCCAAAACAATAAAATAACTGCAATAATCGCACCTAATTGAATTAAAATAAAAAACATTTCTTTAAATTCTTCTGTCATATTTAATTGTATAAATTCATCTACCAATAACATATGCCCTGTACTACTAATTGGCAACCATTCTGTAATTCCTTCTACAATGCCAAGAAAGATTACTTTTAAAATTTCCCATAGATTCATGCAAACTTCTCCTTTTTTACTACATTCTAACTAATCCATAAACAATATATGCACTCCATTTTAACATATCCTAAAATATCCTACAAAAGTTACTACAATAGAAAAAATGTATACTTTTGTAGGACACTATAAATATTTATTCCATCGAATATTCGTAATCTACTTCGTTACTTACTCATAATCGAATTATTATAATAAATGTGCTCTTAAATCTTCTGCACTAATATTACAAAGATATGCTGGTGGAATATCAAAAATAGTCTTACAACCAGTAAATCCTTCTTTCTTCATACGAAACGCTGCTCTTGCACATGCTACTAATACAGAAGAAGTAAATTCTGGATTAGAATCTAATTTTAAACTATATTCAATAATATGACTATTTTCTAAATTCCAACCTGTTTTTCCACTACGAATGACAAATCCACCATGTGGAATTCCTCCATGATTTTTTTGTAATTCTTCTTCTGTAATAAAATGAACTGTAGTATCATAATCTGCAAAGTAATTTGGCATATTTTTAATTTCTGCCTCAATTTTTGCTAAATCTGCTCCTTCTTTGGCCACTACATAACATTCTCTCGTATGCTTTTGTCTTGTTGTAAGTTCTGGATTTACACCACTTCTTACTTGTGTAAGTGCTTCTTCTACTGGCACAGTATACTGCTTTCCATTTGCTACTCCTTCTACACGACGAATCGCATCAGAATGACCTTGGCTAACACCTTTGCCCCAGAATGTATAATCTTTTCCATCGGGCAAAATGGCATTTGCATACAGACGATTTAAAGAAAACATACCTGGGTCCCAACCAGCGGAAATTACTGCAATTGTTCCATTTTCTTTTGCTACTGCATCTACATTTGCAAAATGCTCTGGAATTCTTGCATGAGTATCAAAACTATCCACCACATTAAAGTATTTTACAAATTCTGGTGTCTGCACTGGAAGGTCAGTTGCACTACCACCACAAAGCATTAACACATCAATTTCATCTTTCATTTTTGCTACATCTTCTACAGAATATACTTTAACACCTTCTGTTAAAATCTTTACCTGTTCTGGATTACGTCTAGAAAATACTGCTACTAGTTCCATATCCTCATTTTGCTTTAAGGCACATTCAATTCCTCTACCCAAATTGCCATATCCCATAATACCAACTCGAATACTCATATATTATCCTCCATTCTAAAACTGTATTTTAAATTCCTTTTCATAATAATATAAAAAAAATACGTTCCTATTATACTACCTCCTTATTTGAGGTGCAAGATTTTTCTTTATTTCCTTTTTGCTAATAATTTTCTGACTTTTTATTTGTATGAAATTATTTTTCAAAATATTTTAAAAATAATTCAAAATTTTAAAAATTTAGTATTGACAAAATGCATTTTATCAGATATAATAAACTCAACAAAAACAAATAAGAAACTTCATCAAAAACACTCCTTAAAAATTTAAAGAAAGAGAGGTACAGTCCAATGAAAACATGATTCTAACCTACATAAAAAGAAAGGAAGGTACAGACCACCAGAAGCGTTAATTTAAACTCAAAAAAATCAGAATTCTATAATATCATTGAAAACCAAAGAATAATAAAAATTTTAAAATGAATATTCAGTCAGCTACGTTAATATATGAATACTTTTTAGAAAAATAAAAATTCAATGGAATAAAATCAAAGATAAATAGAATGGTCGAAAAAGCGAAAATTAAAAAAGAGAGGTAAAAATCCAATGGATAGCATAGTCTAAAGGAAGCCATCATTTTAATTCCAATAACATTTGATGGCTTCCTAATTTTTTGTCTTTCATTCATCTAAACAATATTCTTTTAATACATTTACTGCTACTCTCACATTTTCTTCGGAGGTCTGCCAAATTTCATACTCACTTAAAGCTGGCAATCCCATACTAACTTCTTTTTTACGATATTTCATCGGACTATCTAAAGTCACTTTTCCTGACATATGATAACTACTACCCTTTGTAATTGGAAGTAATTTCTTTATTGCTACTGCACCAATACCACTACCAGCCATAATATCAATTTTACCATTTGCTCGCTCTATCAACTTTGCTAACAACTCTCTACCCTCCCATGCGGATTGCTGTTGTCCTGAAGTAAGGATTGTTTTAACACCAAGCTTAATAGCTTCCTCCATTGCCTGAAAAGGGTCACAGCACATATCAAATGCTCTATGTAATACAATATGGCAATCCCCTGCTTCTTTTATCAACTCCTTCATTGCCTCTTTGTTTAGATTCCCTTCTTCGTCCAAAACACCAATAACAAAGCCTTCTACTCCTGCTTCTCTTAAATTGCGAATTTGCTCTTTCATAATTTCCATTTCATAACGACTATAATAAAAATCTCCAAACCTTGGACGAATTAACGCATGTACCCTAACATTCGTTTCTTTCCTTACTTGACGAAATAATGCCACATCAGGAGATGTGCCACCAATAATCAAATTAGAACAAAGCTCCAAACGATTTGCACCACCCTTTGCCGCATTAATCGCCGATTCTACACTATCTACACAACATTCTAAAATATAATTTTCCATATACTTCCTCCTTTTTGCATATAAAACCTTATTACCGTGTCCGAACAGTATCTAAAAATAGAACGGCTACTTTAAATAAGTGCGAACAGAAAACTAATCATTGTAATTATAGCACAAAATTTATTTTTTTCATTGATTTTATCAAAAAAAATATAGTATAATAAGATAAACACTAATTTATAGTTACTATAACTTAAAAGTTAAGTTTATCGAGGACAATATTATGGACGATTTATTTCAAGGCATGGAATATGTATATACAGTATATAAAGAAAAAAGCTTTTCTAAAGCAGCAAAATCCCTCTTTATTTCACAACCTTCTTTAAGTGCCACTATTAAACGAATTGAAGGTCGTATTGGCTACCCTATTTTTGACCGCAGTACAAAACCTTTATCTTTAACAGAATGCGGAAAACATTATATTGAATCTATTGAACGTATTTTAGCAATTCAATCCGAATTTCATGATTATGTGAATGATTTTGGAGAATTAAAAACTGGAAATTTAACATTAGGAGGCTCTAGTTTATATACTTCTTTAGTCCTTCCCTCCATCATTCGAAAATTTTCAAAAAAATACCCAAGTGTCAAAGTCATTTTATTAGAAGAAAGCACTTCTAAGTTGCAACGAATGCTACAAGAAGGAATTGTTGACCTTGTAATTGATAATTGCACCTTAGATTCTTCTATCTATGAACACGCCATTTATCAAACAGAACATTTATTTTTAGGTGTTCCAAAACATTGGGAAATTAATAAGCAAGTATTAGACTATCAAATTTCTGTTGAAAAAATTATAGATGGTTCTTATCTACCTGAAAACGAAAAAGCAGTCCCGCTCCACTTGTTCCACAAAGAACCTTTCGTTATGCTTAAACCAGAAAATGACACAAGAAAACGTGCTATGTCCATTTGTCAAAATGCTGGCTTTACACCAGAAATCCAATTTGAACTCGACCAGCAGATGACAGCATATCAAATTACAAGCTCTGGTATGGGTATTTCTTTTGTCAGCGATACCCTCATCTCTCAAGTTTCAGAGAATCCTCGTATTGTATATTATAAATTAGAAGAACAATATAGTAAACGCTCCCTTGTCTTCTACTGGAAACGAGGTCGTTATTTCAGCCGAGCCATGCAAGAATTTCTCTCCATTGCAGGAGTACATTAATACGAAACAAAAAGAGAGGGGATGTTGCAACATCCCCTTTGAAAAACCTATTATTATTTTTTATACTTCATACGCTTTTATCTTCCAACCACCTTTTTGATTCTCTTTTACCCAATATAAAAGTTCATCTGCTTGGTTATACATCATTTCAAACTCCATCTTCTCTTTTCCAAATACACAACCAACACTAATACCACTTGTTCCTGTTACGCCAAGAACTTCTAATTCTCTACGGAACTGTTCTACCATTCTAGCAATCCGTCTTTCTAATAAGTCAACACTTACAATATTTGGTACAAAAATAATCATTTCATCACCACCCAAACGGGCACAAATATCAGTAGAACGAAATGTATTTGTAATTACCTTTGCAACAGATTTTAATACAGCATCACCCATCATATGACCATAAGTATCGTTGATATGCTTAAAATTATCTAAATCAATAATTAAAAAGCCGTATCCCGCATGTTCCTCTCGTTCAAAATAGCGTTCAATCAACTGTGCAGCATAATTTCTGCGAAGCAAACCTGTTAAACTATCTGTAGAAGCTTCTTCTAACAATTTTGACTGTTGTACTTTTTCCTCATGAATATTATGAAATGTACCTACAATACGAAGCAATTTTCCATTTTTTATAATTGGCTTTCCTGATACATGACACCAAAAAAAGTCATTCGTTCCTGCTTTTCTGAATCTTCCATCAAAATTTTCACATTTTGCCTTACAAATATTTATAAGTACTTTTGGAACATCTTCTCGATAAGCAATATTTCCTTCCAATAGGACTTTGCTAAATTGCTCAAATGTTTGTTTCATCATATAGTCCTCTTCTTGAACTCCACCATCAATTAAAAACTTAGCAGACCAATAAAAGGTAAACGAATCCATATCTGGCAAATATTCATACATAGCATCGGAATTACTTTCCATTGCAATACGATACATTTCTCGCTCATTAGCAATTCTTTGTTTCAAAATAACTTGTTCTGTCATATCATAGACTAAACGTTGAATGATTTGTCCTTCTTCTGTTTCTGCTACCATCGTTATATTTCCCATAATATAACAAACACTTCCATCTGGTTTTCGACCACGATATTCGATTGGAACAATATCCCCTGTATGACAAAGCTTTTCATATGCCTTTTCTAAAATAGGAATATCCTCTGGAATAATATTTCCGCCACCAATACCTGTACTCCAATCTTCCTCATATGCATTTTTATCCATTGCAGTATAAAATGCCATAGCATAACGATTCATAAAAGTCAATCGAAAAACACCATCTTTTCTTATAAAACGCATAATACCCGCAGGTGTCACATCATAAATACTAGTAAGTAGTGCATTTTTCTCTTGAATTTCTTGTAATGTTGTTTCTAATGTATGACTTACACTTTCCATTGTACTTAAAATATTAGCATAATCCCCTTTATAACTTTCCCTACAACGAGATTTGGCTTTAAAATTTTGCGTTGCCATATTCGTAAGTAAATACTCAATATCTTCAATCAAATTTTTCTGATACTTCTGAAATTCTAACAAAGCACGACCTACTTCACCAATTTCTGTATCGCCCGTTGGTAAATCCATTTTTACACTCAAATTACCATCTGCAAATTCCTTAATTCTTTTACAAAATTTCTTAATAGGACGAAGTAAATCCTTTTGCACAAAATGATTGATATAAATTTGTACAGCTAATGCACCAGCAATTACTCCATATGCTAAAATAGTCATACCAGAAATCACCGCAGTTAATTGGTCTATCCGTTTTGTTACACGATTCCGAATAGATTCATGAAACTCTTTCGTAATACGTTCCATTTCTTCAATTTCAGCTTCATATTCTTCACCAAAAATGATATTCTGTGCCTTCGCTTTTTCACCATTTATAACATAAGTCATTGCTTGATTTTCTAATAAAATCTGACTTCCTGAAATGGCTACTATAGTATCTATCATTTTTTCTTCCTCTTCTGTTAAACCAAGTGCCTTCAATTCTGAGATATTCTCTTCTCGATTCTTTTCTACATTTACTTCATGCCAAAAATTATCACAATATTTTATGTCTTCTGTTACTAAAAAAGAACGTACCTGTTGTGTTAAATAATTTGACGTATCTGTAAATTCATCTAAATAAAGAATATAATTTAAATGCTTATCAGCCATTTGTTTCTGTATCGCACTAATGTAAGAAAGTACACCCGCAGAAAGAATAACCATTACAATCATCAAAGCACTTAAAATTCTTGTCCTTGTAATATGCTTTATCTGCTTCACTTCATTCCTCGTTTTCTTTTAAACAAAATCTTTCTTAAAAAACTACTTATTCTGGTAGGCATTATAATATTCCAACTATTTTACACAACCAATCAATTCCTTGATATCTTCCACACCATATTTTTGCATATAAGATTCTAAGCCTTCGATTACTCCAATCGTTGCATATGGATTATGGAAATTAGCTGTACCAACAGATACCATAGTTGCACCTGCCATAATAAATTCTAGAGCATCTTCAGCAGTTGCAATACCACCCATACCAATAATTGGAATTTTAACTGCATTTGCTACTTGATATACCATACGAACAGCGACTGGTTTTACTGCTGGACCAGACATTCCACCTGTTTTATTTGCAATCGCAAATGTACGACGATTGATATCTATTTTCATACCTGTCAATGTATTAATTAAAGATACTGCATCCGCACCACCAGCCTCTGCTGCCCTTGCCATTTCTGTGATATCTGTTACATTTGGACTTAATTTCATAACCACTGGCTGTTTTGCTCTCTTTTTTAACTCTGATGTGATTTTTTCGACCATCTTTGGGTCTTGACCAAACGCAATTCCACCATGTTTTACATTTGGACAAGAAATATTGATTTCTAACATATCTACAGGTTCATCTGCCAAACGCTCTACTACTTCACAATAATCCTGCTCCGAACGACCACATACATTTACAATAATTTTTGTATCAAACTGCTTTAAATAAGGAATATCCCTGCTTGCAAATACTTCAATCCCCGGATTTTGCAAACCAATTGCATTTAACATACCACCATAAGTTTCTGCAATACGCGGGGTTGGATTTCCCTCCCAAGGTACATTAGCAACACCTTTTGTTGTGACTGCACCAAGACGATTTAAATCTACAAATTCACTATATTCCATTCCAGAACCAAATGTGCCAGAGGCTGTAGTTACTGGATTTTTAAATTCTACACCTGCAATACTTACTTTTGTATTCATGCTTATTCTCCTCTAAAAATTATTCTATAACTCTACCTCTTGTGCCCAGAAAACAGGTCCATCTTTACATACTCGCTTATTATTGACATGAGAATGATGGTCTTTTTCCTTACTCTTGCATACACAAGCAAGACAAGCACCAATACCACATGCCATTTTTTCTTCTAAGGAAATTTGAGCCTTGATTCCTGCGTTTTCTGCAAATACCTTTACGCCACGAAGCATCGGAGTTGGTCCACAAGAATATATCGTGTCTGCGGTCAAATTATTTGCCTTAATTGCATCAATGACATTTCCTTTTACGCCCACACTACCATCTTCTGTTGCAATTACAACATCTGCCACTGCTTCAAATTCTTTGGCAAGGAAATTCTTTGCATCACGATAACCAAGTACAGCAATTACTTTTTTTCCTTCGGCATAAAGCTTCTTTGCTAATCCAAGCATTGGAGGAATACCAATACCACCACCAATTACCATAGAAACCTTATCTTCCGTATCAAAGAAACCATTTCCTAAAGGTCCTAACACTTCTATCATATCTCCCGCTTTTTTAGCAGAAATTTGCTTTGTACCTTCTCCTGCAATACGGAATACCATACGGATTTGTCCTTTTTCTTTATCAATACCACAAATACTAATAGGACGAGGCAATAATCTGCTTTCATCATCTAAATATAAAGAAAGAAACTGTCCTGCTTTTGCAGCTTGTGCCAATTCGTTCTCCTCAATTACCATATCAAAAATTGCGTCTTCGATTTGTTCCATAGATATAATTGGAACTCGTACTTTTTTCTTAGAATTTTCCATATTTTCCTCCAATTCCCGACTTTATGATATTCCTATTGTCGTTTGTTATCCCTTTTATTTTATATGATACAGATAAAAATAGCAAGAAAGTTTTCGTTTTATACAAAAAAAGCGAACATGATAAAATAATTTTACTTTATCATGTTCGCTTTTTTTATCCTATTTACTCTGCATTTATATAGTACTGAGCTTGTGCATTCCATAATTCATAATATTTTCCATCTTTATCTGCTACAAGGTCTTCGTGTGTTCCTTGTTGCACCACAGAACCTTCATGAAATACCATAATTTCATCACAAAATTTACAAGAAGAAAGACGATGACTAATATAAACCGCTGTTTTATCTCCTGCAATTTCATCAAATTTACTATAGATTTCTGCTTCTGCAATTGGGTCAAGTGCCGCCGTTGGTTCATCTAAAATAATAAATGGGGCATCTTTATATAATGCTCTTGCAATTGCAATTTTTTGTGCTTCTCCGCCTGAAATATGTACTCCGTCTTTATCACAATCTTTGTAAAGATACGTTTCAATTCCTTGCTCCATTGTTTGTAATCGTTCCGAAAATCCTACCTTTTCTAAGCAATCTTTCACTCGTTTCGCATCATACTCTACTTTACAAGCTACATTTTCTGCAAGTTTCAAAGAAAAGAGTTTAAAATCTTGAAATACAATTGAAAAAATCATCATATAATCCAAATAATTGTATTTGCGAATATCGATTCCATTCAGTAAAATTTCTCCTTCTGTTGGGTCATATAAGCGACAAAGCAATTTAATAAATGTTGTTTTACCACTTCCATTCATGCCCACAACAGCTAAGCGATTTCCTACTTTAAATTTCATATTCACATTTTTCAATGCATATGTTTCGCTGTTTGGATACTTGAAAGAAACATTCCGAAATTCTATTTCATATTCTCTATCTCTACGTTTTTCTACCGTTAAACTTCCTTGATACATGGTGTTTGGAATGTCTAAAAACTCAAACACTTTTGCAAGAAATGGAGCATTATTTCTCATATCTCCGATTTGTGATAGGAAAGTAGAAACACTACTAAATACTTTGCTAATAGATGTAATATACTGTGTGACAGCACCAATACCAAATGCACCAGCCCAAGCTTTTAAACAAACAAAAATATAGACGACACCTGTAAATATAACGGAAACAGCCGCAGAACCTGCATGATACAATCCTACTGGTCCTACTGCATACTTTGCAAAAGGTCCTTTCGAGCAAAAAGTTCCTTCTTTATTCTGATTATATTTATCACATATCAAATCTTGTCGATATATTCTCATATCCATTGCTAACTCATTCTTATGTCCTAAATATCCAAAGTATCTAAATAAACGATTTCCAAATCTATGAGAATCTGCATTTTTTGCCCAATAACTACCTGCTTTATTGGATAACATAGGAGAAATATATGTCACTAACAACATAACTATAACAACGAATAAAATAAAGAATGGTTGATTTAATACAACATAACCACCTGCACTTTCAGGCACTTTACTTGCAAATAAAGATATTGTTAATGCAATACCACCAAACAATGTAAAAATAGCAGAAATCATTTTTTCACAATGGTCTATCACACGATATATTCCCCATCCACCATTTTGATTTTGCCTAATTAAAGAAAGTAATTCATGCATTTTTGCATCATCAATACGGATAAAATCCATTTGAAACAATTTCTTTGCAACAATTTGTTCTAACTTTAACCATGTACCAGCATTTTGTATATCTCTCCATTTGTTTAAAAAAGCGGAAACTAAAGCAATTCCTGCGGTTGATAATAAAGTAATGAGAACTAATTCCTTTAATTTCTGAGCATTTCTTTCCCCTGCAAGTTCCTCAATAAGCAAAGCAGATAAATAAATACTAACATAAGGTGTTAGTGCATTCCATATTACAGAAATAATACGAGAAAGCATCATTTGTGGATATTGTTTGTAAAATACAAAAAAAGCACGATAATTTAATCGAAGTATTTCTTTCCAAGAAGTTTTATCCCTCATTCTCTTCTTCCCCTTTCTCATAATATTTACTTTGTACTACGAAAAGTTCTGCATATCTTCCTTCTTGTTCCATCAATTGTTGATGCGTCCCTTCTTCTAAAATAGCCGAACTTTCAATAAGAATAATACGGTCACAAAAACGAGTGGAAGCTAATCGATGAGAAATATAAACCGAAGATTTTCCTTTTGTCATTTCATTGTATTTTTGATACATTTCCGATTCTGCAATTGGGTCAAGTGCTGCTGTTGGCTCATCTAAAATAACAAATGGTGCATCTTTATAAAGTGCCCTGGCTAACATCAATCGTTGTGTTTCTCCACCTGACAACATCATTGCATCTTCATACACTTCTCGATTTAAATAAGTTTCATAGCTTTTTGGCATAGATTCTATTTTTTTATTTAATCCCGTTTTTTTTATACATTGTTTTACTCGTTCCATATCAATAGTATCTTCTGTTTGTGCTACATTTGTTGCAACTGTTCCTGCAAATAAAGAAAACTCTTGGAATACTGCAGAAAACAATTTGTAATAATCCCTACGATTATACGTTCTAATATCTACTCCATTTAATAACACTCGCCCTTTGGTTGGGTCTAAAAATCCACACATCAATTTTATCAATGTTGTTTTACCTGCACCATTTAAACCAACAACCGCTAACTTTTCTCCTGTATGTAATACTAAATTGATATCTGTCAATGTATCTTTCTCTGCATTTGGATAACGAAATGTCACATTTTCTAACGTAATTTCATAAGATTTTCCTTTTTCTGCTGCCAAAGCTGTACCATTTTCGAATACAAAAGGCTCTGGATATTCCAAATACTCTCGTATAATAGAAATCTCTAAACTCTGTTTATATAATGTATGTAAATTACCTAAAATGCCAGAAACCCATCCAGTAAAACCACTGACAGCAGAAAATAATAAAAGAAACTCAGATGCACTCAATTCTCCTGAAAGAACAAGTGCAATTAAATAAGCATACGCTACACCACTTCGCAAAAAAGATAACACGACATCTGCTACTTTTGCCCAAAGATAAACTCCTTCTGCTTTTCTATGAAATGCAATATAAGCATCCATTGCTTTTTCGCCAAGTTCTTCTAACCAAAAACGGAGACCAAAAATACGAATATCTTTTGCTCCACTCCAATCATTTGCTTGATTTATCACATAATTTATTTTTTGTATATACTCTGCTTCTTCTTCCCTATGTTGATACTCATAATTACTACAAGCATTGTTAATCAAATAACTAAGTATGGTTGTAATTAAAATGATAATAAAAAGAATTGGCTGTACTGTTGTTAAAAGCAATACATAAATAACAAAACCAATGCTATTTTCTAACAAGGAAGTAAGTGTACTCCAAATAGCTTCCGTTGCACTAGAGTTTCCACCCGTAGCCTCAGACGCTTTACTACGTAATTTTATAAATGTTTCATCTTCTACATTCACATACGAAGTTGTTGCTGACTTTTTATTGATGAAATTGATAATACCAAGTCGTATCGTAATTTTTCCATACATCCTATTTGCCATAACATAATAAGAACTTGCAGATACCAACATCATACTTCCAATAAAAAATGCAATCGTAAGTAATAATTCTGATATAGATGCTTTTCTTTCTATCACAGATAATATCATAGGAGAAATATACAAATTGATAATATTGTTCATTACTGCAAGACAAGCTGTAAGAAAACAGAGTACCAATACTTTTTTCTCCTTTAGTTTAAAAGCAAGTGAAATCATATATGCTGTATTTTGCCACATATTATATTTTGGCTTTTTTTCTTTTTTTTCGTTTTTCACGAAACTCACCATCCTTTCTGATAGCATTATAACAAAAAAACGTCCCCTGTGTTTTTTCGGGGACGAATCGTTCAAATAAGGGGACGAATTGTAATTGTGCTTCTTATACTTGTGGAATTAAAATTTCTGTCGTAAATGCTCCATCTTCACTATTACGGCTAAGGTAACCATCTAAACGCTCTACGATATTGTCAATACGAACTAATCCAAATCCATGTCCTTCGCCTTTTGTCGTAAAAAATTTATTTCCTATCTTTTTCATTTTCTTGGATGCTGTAAAGTTAGTAAATGAAATATATAACTGTGTATTTTTCATATCCATATATACTCGAATGACACGCTGTTCCTTTGGCAGAGCCATACTTGCTTCCATTGCATTGTCAAATAAATTTCCAATAATTACACATAAGTCTAACTCTGACATTTTCAATTTGACTGGAATATGAGCATCTACTTTTACCTGAATGTCCTTTGACTTTGCAAGTGAAATTTTACTATTTAAAATCGCATCTGCCATGGCATTTCCTGTTTTCACAGTTGTATCAACGGTACTAAGGTCTTTATCTAATTCATCTAAATATACTTTTAGTGCATCGATATCCCCATTTGCAACAAGCACTTTCATTGTTTGAATATGATTGCGATAATCATGTCGCCAGCCACGAATCTGTTTATACATCGTATCTACTTCTTGATAATGCGTGTCAATCAATTCTCTTTGATAAGTAGCAATTCGTTTATCTACTTGTTTTGAAAAAAATAACATAATGTTTCCTTCCTATGTATGCATAATAATAGCTCGATTCAGGGATTCGTATGCTCCTCTTGGTAATGGAAGTTTTTCCCCACAAGAAAGATAAACTTCTGTTTTTGTTACTCGATTAATATAAGATAAATTTACAATCATCGAACGCCCTACTCGAACAAACCGTTCATCTAATTCTTTTTCAAATTCTCCTAACGTACGCTTTATCGTATAATCTTGTTTTCCATGAATCGTCACATAATTTTGATGTACATCTAAATAAGATATTTCATAAAAAGGAATACGAAGCATTTCTCCTGATAATGTTACGGTTAAACATCTTTCATTTTGAAGTAATTTTTTCGTTGCTCTATCTAAAACAGAAAATAATTTTTCTTGATTTACTGGCTTTATCAAATAATGCAATGCTGCTACTTCATATCCTTCTGCAATATAATCCGAATATCCTGTAATAAACACAATTTGAACCGTTTCATTCTCTTTGCGAATCTGCCTTGCCATCTCTACTCCATCCATTGCTCCCATTTCAATATCTAACAAAAGAATATCAAAGGTTTTATCTTCCGCATATCGAAAAAGAAAGGCTTCCGCAGAAGAAAAACATTCTGTCTGTATGGAAAGTTGATGCTGTTTTGCCCAAAGATTTAGCATAGTTAATACAAATTTTGCATCTGTTTTATTGTCATCACATATGGCAACTTTGTACTTCATACTTTATAACTTCTCCATTATATCATATTTAAAAAAACTTATACTTCTTTATATCTAAAAAAGGATATTATCCAGAATAACTCTGAATGATATCCTTTTATTATCCATCCTAAATTTTAAGCTAATTTGCTCTTTGCAACTTCTGCAAGTGCACTGAAAGCTGCTGGGTCATTTACTGCTAATTCAGCTAACATCTTTCTATTTACCTGAACATCAGCAACCTTTAAACCATACATAAACTTGCTATAAGAAAGACCATTCATTCTAGCAGCTGCATTGATTCTTGCAATCCATAACTGTCTGAACTGTCTCTTTCTTTCTTTTCTGCCTGCATAAGAGGATGTTAATGCTCTCATTACGGACTGTTTTGCTACTCTATACTGCTTACTTCTAGAACCTCTATAACCCTTTGCGAGTTTTAATACTCTATTATGTTTCTTTTTAGCGTTCATTCCGCCTTTAACTCTTGCCATTGTCCTTTCCCTCCTTACACCAATCTTATAAATATGGTAAAATCTTCTTCATATTCTGTTCGTTTGTCTTATCCATCATAGCTGCTTTTCTAAGATTTCTCTTTGTCTTTCTAGACTTCTTTGTAAGGATGTGCTGCTTACCAGCTTTCATTCTCTTTAACTTTCCTGTACCAGTCATTGTAAAACGCTTTGCTGCTGCTTTACTTGTTTTTACCTTAGGCATTGTTTCTTCCTGCTACTAAAAACATATACAACTGTGTATATGCTAGATGATTCGCTACAATCT
>CALAEX010000110.1 GCA_937891165.1 uncultured Lachnospiraceae bacterium
TTTCCGCTAACTGGATAAGTTCTTGTAATATCTGCATTATATCCGTCCACTCTTGCACCTAAATCTAATAAAATAAGAGTATTCTCTTTACATACCTCATGATTTGTTTCATAATGAAGCATTGTTCCATTAATACCAGAACCTGCAATTGTTGGAAATGCCACCCCATCTGCACCAAGAGACTTTATTTTATATTCAAACTCTGCCTGCACTTGATATTCCATCATATTTGGCTTTAATGTCTTTAACACATGATTTAAGCCTTCTTCTGTTACTTTGATTGCTTTCTTTGTTGCTTCTATTTCCTGTGCATCTTTTACCATACGAAGCTTTGCTACGATTGGAAAAATATTTCCAATACTTGTTCCAGGATATAATGCCAATAATTCTTGTGCTTTTACTACATTATAATCTGGTAAATCGGAAATATTATGACGATACATATCAAAATAAACTTTATTTGGTGCTTTATGATTCATGAAATAGGTAATCTTTCCTGTAATACCACCTACTAATTCTATTTTTTCAATACCGCTAATCGCTGTTGCTTCTTCCTTTGTCAATTTTTTTCCTGTCCAACGCTCTATCTTTGGGTCACTTGGCTCAATCAACAAGACTTCCTCTAAATTTTCACCTGTTTTATTTAAAATTAACACCATATTTTCTCTACGAATCCCTGTCAAATAAAAAAATTGACGATTCACTTCAAAATGCTGATAAGAATCCGCACTAATATGTAACGCCTTCCCAGAATATAAGAACAAAATACTATTGTCCTCCATATTCTCCCATACTTTTCTTCTTCTCTGTGAATAATCCATATACTAATACTCCTCTGCTAATTATTAATGGCCTATTATCATTCATACACTTCGCAAAGCATTACTCTGCTTAGTATCTTGTAAGGACCGTTAAGAAACGGCAGTCCTTGGCGAGGTCTTTTCGAGCCTAGTACTGCTCCGTTTCGTCCCGAGCGAAAGCGTGTCCGAACAGATACTAAGCAGAGTATTCTTTTCAAAAGCCTAAATATTCCTACTACTTTTTCTTTGCTACATAGGAAACCCAATCCCCCATTTGTGTTACTTCCACAATCTCAAACGCATTCTCTAACAATGCTTCTTTCACTGCTTCTGCCTTTAAGTTAATAATTCCAGAGCTAATAAAAACAGCCCCTGACTTCATAAATTCTCCCGCTACTTTAGATAATGGAATAATCACATCTGCTAAAATATTCGCTACAACGACATCATAATCATTTCCTAATTTTTCTCTTGACCTAGGTTCTTCTAACACATTACTTAAATAAAATCCACAACCTTTTTCTCCTGCTTCAAAAACAGCTTCATCATATTCTGTATTTTCGGATGGCTTCGTTAAAGCAACCGTTGCAGAAATCCCATTCTGACAAGCATTTTCTCCAGATACATTCACTGCATTTTCATCAATATCTGTTCCAAGTACAAAAGAAGCACCTAATTTTCTTGCTACAATAGATAAAATGCCACTGCCACAACCAAGGTCAAGTACTTTATCTCCTTCCTTCACATAATTTTTTAAATTTAAAATGCACAGTTTGGTTGTTTCATGAGAGCCTGTTCCAAATGCAGTTCCAGGGTCAATTTCGATTACCATATCGTTTTCGCCCACTTCTTCTAATTCCTCCCAAGTTGGCTTAATCACAATCGTATCATCGACACGAAATGGCTTAAAAAATGCTTTCCAATTATTAATCCAATCTGTATCCTCTGTTTCTGAAATCGTAAATATCTTTTCTCCTGTATAAATAAACGTATCTAATTCTTCTAATCCTTGTCGCACACTCTCTAAGGTTTCCTCTATAGAATTCTCTGCCTCTATATAAAAACTGACAATTGCCTTTCCTTCATCGGGTGGAAGTTCTGGCAAAATATCAATGAACATTCTCTTTTTATCTTCTTCGGATAATTGCACATTATCCTGAATTTCAATACCTTCAATTCCGAGTTCATCCAACATAGCACTAACTAAATCTACAGCTTGTGTTGTTGTTTCTAACTCTATTTTTTTCCACTTCATACACCCATCTCCTTGTTTCCATTCCAAACGCACAAAAACAGACTAGCACTGTTTTTTATTCAGTGCTACTCTGCTTTTTATTACTTATTTATCTTTATCATCATCCATCATGTCTTCAAATTGTTCTTTTAAATCTTCAAATTTCTCTTTGAACCAACTCTTTTTCTTCTTTTCTTCTGGTTCAGAAGTTGTTTCTTTTTTTGTATAGGAATCACTAAAACTTTCTTCAAATTCCTTTAATAAATTCTTTTGGTCTGCATTTAATTTTGTTGGTACTTGCACTACTAAAGTAACATAATGGTCACCACGTACTTGTTTATTACGAAGAGATGGAACACCTTTTCCACGTAAGCGTACTTTTGTATCCGTCTGTGTACCTGGTTGTACGGTATACATTACATCACCATCTACGGTACTAATGCGAACTTCTCCGCCAAGTGCTGCCGTTGTAAAAGACAATGGTGCAGTAGAATAAATATCCATATCTTGACGTTGGAAAATTGGATGACGGCTTACTTGAACTTCTACTAACAAGTCTCCACGTTCACCACCACGTTCTCCTGGTTCTCCTTTGCCACGAATACGAATGCTCTGTCCATTATCAATACCAGCAGGTACAGATACTTGAATTTTCTTTCTCGCTGTCATATAACCAACACCACGACAATCTGGACACTTATCTTTTATAATTTTACCTGTACCACGACAATCTGGACAAGCCTGCACTGTTTGAGACATACCAAACAATGTCTGCTGTCTATAAATTACCTGACCACGACCTCCACACTTTTGACAAGTTTCTAAGTTTGTTCCTGGTCTTGCACCTGTTCCATGACAAATCGCACATTCTTCTTTTAAATTTAAATCCAGTTCTTTTTCTGTACCAAACACTGCTTCTTCAAATGTAATACGAATTCCTGCACGAGTATTTGCACCTTTCATAGGTCCATCATTAGAACGTCTTCTTGAACTACCACCAAATGAACCACCACCAAAAATATCTCCAAAAATATCTCCAAAGCTACCAAACAAGTCACTCATGTCACCAGAGAAATCAAATCCTCCGCCTCCCATACCGCCTTGTTCAAATGCCGCATGACCAAACTGGTCATACTTACTACGCTTATCTGCATCACTAAGTATCGCATACGCTTCTGCTGCCTCTTTAAACTTTGCTTCTGCTTCTGCATCTCCTGGATTAGCGTCAGGATGATATTTTTTTGCTACCTTACGATATGCCTTTTTAATTTCATCCTCTGATGCCCCTTTAGCCACTCCAAGGACCTCATAATAATCTCTTTTGCTCTCTGCCATATCTATCCCACCTAAATTCTAAGTTCTAAATTATTACTTTTACAAAATAGGATAGGCAGTCTACTGACTGCCTATCGCAACCTATTTATTTATATCATACCTAATTACAAAATGCAATCATTTCTTTCATGATTAAACTTCTCTGTAATCTCCATCTACAACATCATCCTGATAGGACTGACCACCCATATCAGCACCGCCCATATTTGGACCTGCACCAGCACCAGCCTGTGCCTGTTCATATACTTTCTGGAATAAAGCCTGTGCACTTGTCATAAGCTTTTCTTTTGCTGCCTTAATATCAGCAACTTCACCATCAGACATTACTTCTGGGTTTGTCTTTTCGATGAGTTCCTTCAAATGAGCAAGGTCTGCTTCTACTGCTGCCTTGTCATCTGGGCTAATCTTATCCCCTACTTCACCTAATGCTTTTTCTGTCTGGAATACCATAGAATCTGCATCATTTCTTGTTTCTACTGCTTCTTTACGCTTCTTATCCTGAGCTTCGTATTCTGCTGCTTCCTTCACAGCCTTTTCGATATCAGCATCAGAAAGGTTAGAACCTGCTGTAATGG
Source organism: uncultured Lachnospiraceae bacterium (assembly GCA_937891165.1). Lineage (GTDB taxonomy): Bacteria > Bacillota > Clostridia > Lachnospirales > Lachnospiraceae > SIG299. The sequence continues at coordinate 3,945 of CALAEX010000110.1, forward strand.
TAATGTGCTGTTCTCTACCTGTTCCTAAATCTTTTGCAGATACATTTACGATACCATTTGCATCAATATCGAATGTAACTTCAATCTGAGGAACACCTCTTCTTGCTGGTGGAATACCATCTAAACGGAATTGTCCAAGACTCTTGTTATCTCTTGCAAACTGACGCTCACCCTGTACTACGTTAATATCTACAGCACTCTGATTGTCTGCTGCTGTGGAGAAAATCTGGCTCTTCTTTGTAGGAATTGTTGTATTTCTTTCAATCAATCTAGTAGCTACACCACCCATTGTTTCAATAGATAAGGAAAGTGGAGTTACGTCAAGAAGAAGAATATCGCCTGCACCAGCATCACCAGCTAACTTACCACCCTGAATAGAAGCACCGATAGCTACACATTCATCTGGATTTAAGCTCTTGCTTGGTTCATGACCTGTTAACTGTTTTACTTTATCCTGAACAGCTGGAATTCTTGTAGAACCACCTACTAATAATACTTTCGTAAGTTCGGAAGCAGAGATACCAGCATCTCTTAATGCGTTCTGAACAGGAGTAGCTGTTCTTTCTACTAAATCATGTGTTAATTCATCGAACTTTGCTCTAGTTAAGTTCATATCAAAATGCTTTGGACCTTCCGCAGTTGCTGTGATGAAAGGAAGATTAACATTTGTTGTTGTCTGAGAAGAAAGTTCCTTCTTAGCCTTTTCCGCAGCTTCCTTTAATCTCTGCATTGCCATCTTATCTGTAGATAAGTCAACGCCCTCTGCTTTCTTAAATTCACTTACAAAATATCTACTAATTCTATCATCGAAATCGTCACCACCAAGTCTGTTATCACCAGAAGTAGCTAATACTTCGATAACGCCATCACCAATTTCAATTACGGATACGTCAAATGTACCACCACCTAAGTCGTAAACCATAATCTTCTGTTCTTTTTCATTGTCAAGACCATAAGCTAACGCTGCTGCTGTAGGCTCGTTAATAATTCTCTTAACATCTAAGCCTGCAATTCTACCAGCATCCTTTGTTGCCTGTCTCTGAGAGTCATTGAAGTAAGCAGGAACTGT
>CALAEX010000111.1 GCA_937891165.1 uncultured Lachnospiraceae bacterium
TTTTCTGCTTCTACCATTATTGTAATCATATTTGAACCGTAATCCAAACCATGGAAACCATTACCACTCACGCTTGCCTTAGAGCTAACTGTTTCTGCTTGTATCTGAATAACAGAGTCTTCGCTATCTACTACTAAATAGTAAACTTGGTCAGACTTAAGATTAAAGGTCGGTGTTAATTGTAAATCTTCTCCATTTTCATTGAATACTTCTAAGCTCTTTAACCAGTTATTTGGATTATATGCTTTTGCAGGAGCGGAAACTGCTTCCTCAGGCATATTATAATATACTGGAATAGAAAATACAATTGGAAGGTTTTCCATATCCTCATAAGCACTTGCTGTCTTTTTAGATTCTGCATAAGGTGCTTCTACATTTGCCATATATTGATGATAATAAGTAGAATTATCTGTTACATTAAATTTTTGAAGATAAATCGTATCTTGTCCACGATTGATATAATTCACACCAAGAATATAAGCACCACCTACAATAGCATTATAAGGATTGACCCATGGAATCAAAGAAGCATCATTTAATTCATCGTTATTACTTGCACCATTTTTTGCATATTTTAAACCATTGGCAATTGCACCACCTGCTACCGTAGAATGATATGCACCAATATTATAAAAATTATACAATCCTTCTAAGCCACTTACTGTTCCTGTAACACTATTACTTACCGTAGTAGAACTTGTTACAACCTCTTGTTTCACACGAGTTGCTAAATGATATGGACTAACACCTGAATACTCTGCTGCCGCAATAAATGTCTGAGCATATGACAACACATTATCGCTTCCAAAATCATCTATAAAACCATAATATTGTTCATAGAACGGTGTACTCCTTAAAATACTTTCTACACCTTGTTCATCTTGATATCCTGCTGCATAACGAAGTACTTCAAACATAAAAATATTTGATTCATTCAAAAAATTTCTTGGGTCCATATAGTACTCTACTGCTTCTTTAGAAGCAGTTACCCAAGTAGAGCCATCATATACAATAAACTTATCTTTTGTCCAATCATACGCACCAGTTTCTAAAGATTTCCATTCGATACTTTTACTATTTGGAATTAAATTTTTTCCTGCAATACTTTCTTGCTCAATTACTGCATTCCAATTAAGACCTGTATGATATGCTTCAAAAACCCAATTTGGATATTTTTCATGAAGTTCACGCAACAATGGTTTGTAGCTTTCTGGAAATCCCTGTTCTTCTAAATATTCTTCAAAATCCCTGCTTGTACCCATTCCTATTCCTGGAATATCTTCCTTTGGAACTTCCGTTAAATAAGTAATCCATTCATCATCCACATACCCATAATACATTTTTCCTTCGTACTCAAATCCTATATGACGATATAAATTATTACTAGAATCAATATATTTATCATATAAAATTAATGTTTCTTCACCATATAAAGCAATAAAATTACCATCCTCATTACATACAAAATCATAAGGGAATACTGGTGCTACATAAGCTACCATAATACGTCCATATTCATTTTGCAATGTACCATACCCTGTTACAATACCAGGCTTATTGACTGGATAATCCCCATCTTCTAACTGATAAACCTTTGGTGTTGCAAATTTATTTGGAGTTGGGGTTGGAGTTTTTGTTGGTCTTTTTGTAGGTGTCGGAGTTGCTGTCGGTCTCTTTGTAGGTGTTGGAGTTGCTGTTGCTGTAAGTCCCGGAACTATACCCGGGGCTTTCGTGGGTGTCACCATTGCAGTTGGAGTCGGTGTTGCGATACTAGGTGCATATTCTGGTTCAACAAAAAATACTACATTGTCTTGTAAAAATCCCTCATAAACTATTCCATCTTGTTCCACGCAAACATTAAACCATTTTTCGTCATTTGTTACTGTTTCAGAAATAATAAGCACATAATCTTCAACACCAAGTGTTAAAATCTTTCCACTCTCTGTCTTAATATAACTTCCACTAGAAGATGCTCGATTTTTCAATCTAACATTACTTTGAATAACTTGTGCTGCTACAAATTCTTCTGTTGACAATGTAACATCATCACTTTGCATATAACCATAAATTATTTTACCATTATTTTTTAATGCCACACGATACCACACATAATTACCAATAATGGTTTGATTTGTTACCATAACAGGATATGTTCCATCAACCACAATAAGTTCTTTTGCATCAGAAATTGGTTCATCATAAACAACTGCTTCTGTTCCAAACACTGCCCCTAAATAATAATAACTAGCATAATCATCCTTAATTTCCGCTTTCGTGATTGGCTCTCCTACTGGCGTTGGGGTAGCGGTTGGGGTTGGGGTATTCGTAGGTGTTGGTGTTGGCGTTGCCGTTGGGGTTGGAGTATTCGTAGGCGTTAGTGTTGCCGTTGGTGCTGTGGTATTGGTTGGTTCTACTGTTGGAGTTGGCGTATTTTTTTGTATTGCATCTACCGCAATATAATCACTATGCACATAACCCGTTTGTTTCATTCCATCTCTTGTAAAAGAAATTTGATACCAATACTCTCCTGCCGCATCCTTCTTTGCATTCAAGACACTAACTTCTGTTGTATTAATAATCACTGCTACTTTTTCATAAGAAGTACCCACACCACTTCTTACATTCAATCTATCTGCCTTTACTGTTCCTGTTCTTGGAAAAACACCTGCTTTCACTACCTCTTCTACTGAATCAATTGCTGGTGTTGGAGATGCGGTTGGAATTGGTGTTGCCGTCGGTGTTGGCGTTGCCGTTGGTGCTGCTACTTTTACATATTTACTACTTACATAGCCTACCTTTGACTCACCATCTTGATAAAAGCTAACTTTATACCAATATACATTACTTGTATCTTTTACACAATCTTCAATAATAATTGCTGCACCTTTAGAAAGCTTTGCAACAATAGAAGTTGTTGTTCCTATACCACTACGAACATTTAAAGTAGTAGCTGTAATAGTTCCCGTTCTTGGAAAACCACTCGTCAACACTCCATCTTCTAAATCTGGTTTTGGAGTTGCTGTTGGCGTTGGTGTTGGGGTAGCTGTTACTTCAGGCTGAATATACTCACTACTTACATAACCTGTTCTAGTTACACCACCTTGTGCATAAGAAATCTGATACCAATATTCTCCATTCACTATCTTTACACTCTGAAGTTTTACTGTAGTACCTTTGGAAAGACTTCCAATAATAGTACTTGTCACACCAGCACTATTTCTAACATTTAATGTACCAGCAGTTACTGTTCCTTGTCTTGGAAATCCATCTGTTACTACGAAATTAGAAGATGCTGGTGTTGGTGTTGCTGTTGGTCTTGGTGTTGCTGTCGGTGTTGGTGTTGCCGTTGGTGCTGCTGTCGGTACAACTCCTGTTACACTCACATAAGTTGCACTAATAAACCCATTGATTTTTGTACCTTTAAAACTAGCAGTTACATAATACCAACCATTATCTTTATAAGAAATAGCAACACTATCTCCTCTGGATAAAAATACTGCTTCACCATTGACTGTTACTTTTGAATACTCTGTTGATGGTCCTGTCCGAACAAATAAGGTACTTGCTGTAACCGTACCATTTGTTGCAGCACTGACCGATGATTTGCTTGCAAAAGCAAGAATCATTATTAGCATAAAAATACTAACAAAAATTATTCCATATTTTTTCTGATTACTTTTTATCGCTCCCATTTTTCCTCTATTCTACCACAATTGCGGTCTTTCTTTTTTGTGCTTTCAGAGAGTTTTTCCAATCTTACCACATGGTACAATATTAGAAAATACTTATGGCAGAGTTGTGGCAGAGTCTAAAATAATTAGATTGCTTCATCAATTGCTTTTCCAATATCATTACGTTTATATTTGTTTTCAAATGTTATCCATTCTGTAGCTTCGTATGCATTCTTTCTTGCATCTTTTAAGTCTGTACCAAGTGCTGTTACCCCAAGCACACGACCACCATTCGTTACTATTGTGTCATTTACTAACTTTGTACCTGCATGGAACACATAGTATCCATCTTTATCTTTAAATGTTTCTAAACCAGAAATTTCAAAACCTTTCTCATATTTTTCTGGATATCCATCAGAAGCAAGCACTACACAAACAGCCGCATTATCTGCAAAATCTAATGTAATATTGTCTAATGTTCCATCTACACAAGCTTCAAATACTTCTACAATATCATTTCTCATACGAGGAAGTACTACTTGTGTTTCAGGGTCTCCAAAACGTGCGTTATATTCTAATACTCTTGGACCATTTTCTGTAAGCATCAAACCAAAGAAAATAATTCCTTTAAATTCTCTGCCTTCTGCTGCCATAGCATCTAC
>CALAEX010000112.1 GCA_937891165.1 uncultured Lachnospiraceae bacterium
CATGATTGCTCTGCTCATTTTCAACAATCAAAAAAGCAAAGCAATCAACCGAAAAGCAGAGCAATCACAACGGTTTGCAGACCCAGTTTTGTTGTTAAATGTTTAAAGTGAACAACGCTGGGGTAAAGTTTGGACACGGGTATGAATTTTTTGTAAATTTCGTGTCTGGTGCTATTGCATTAAAAAAAATTTTGTCGAAAGTGAACAGAATTCGGTGATCTGGTTCGTATAAAGTTTGGTTTGGGTGCCGATCTGGCATCCTGAAGGGTAAAGTGAACAGGCGTGGGGTAAAATATTAGCGTGTATGCGAGATTTTTACCTGCTACACGCCTATATCGAACAAACGTTCCGTGCATAGCCCCAAGAAAACGGGGGTATTACTCCCCCGCTTCATTGAAACTAAATAGTAAATCATAATATTCTTTTCCTTTGGCATGGCAATCCTCACATTCGTATGGGTAAATCAGTTCATCCTCTATGATTGGGTCGCTGTAAATTAACTTATCGCTATTGCACCTGGCACATACTCCAGGTGAATAAATCCTTTTGTGTTCACTCATGTTACACATCTCCTTTCTTTTTAGTAAATAATCTATAATTCTCGTGGGCTCGATACCCAGGTATGACACCTTGGCTGGACACGGCTAACCATTCGGCCGCTCGAAGCGGTTCAATATATAGTAACTGTGCATCCTTGGTTGTGGTCTTTAAGATATTTGCTACAGCAGTTGTAGATAAACGACCTCTCTCGATTACCTTTTGGATTAGTGTGAATTCTTTTTGGCTCAAACCAGTCTCTCCGTTGATGTTGAATCTAGAGTCTAGAAGACTGTTCACTTTCTCCACATCCAGTGATGAATATTTCTCAGTTTTCATACCTGCTTTCATAGACTTGGCAAGAGATAGTGCAGTACGAGGTACTCCCTTTGATGCCCTAATGATTGGTGGTATTGAAGTAACTTCCAGATCAGGGTTCGCATTGTGAACAATCTCTTGTAATTCTTCTTCAGTATATTCTTGCAACTCTACAAATCGGCATCTATTCTTAAATGCTTCAGGTAAGGGTGTTAGTATATTAGTGGCAAAGACAAATCTAACTTTTGGTATCGGTAAGTCCATACATAACTCTTTGTCATAGAATGTACCCTTATCTATTATCTTATAAAGTCCTTCTAGTATCTTTGGTTGTAATGAATGTATCTCATCTAAAAATAAGATTTCACCATCTTCGGATTCCTTGATTGGTTTCAGGATGGTGTTCAGTCTGTCCCCGCGAAGCTGTGTCGTGTCAATTGTACGGGCTCCCATAGCTTCGGCAAACATAGTCTTACCAAACCCAGATGACCCATAGATTAGAAGCGGCTGCTGTTCATATTCGTACCAATCCTGCATCGCAAGCTTCGCTTGGTTCTGTCCTACGATTTTTGAAAACATATAGTTTCACTCCTTTCTTATTATATTATTCTTCTATTCTGTCTATAACACCATTAAGCATTTCCCAGCAATCAAATAAGTCCACTTCGCTGTCAGGATCGTCGATGCTGTTCAAGTTCCTAGCTATTTGGCATAGGATTTCTACATCTTCAGCTGATATTTTCATAGTATCACTCCTTTCTTTTTGGTATATTATATAACATTTTTAGTTATATGTCAAGTATATCATAATCATAACTGGATAGGTTAGCATCCCATCCGGTTGTTCACTTTTGTGTTAATCCAGATCCACTGGATGATAATCCAAGTCTTCGTCATTGATATCAACTACTGGCTCAAAGCATTCTATTTCGTATGGTATATCATCAGGATAGTTTCGTCTGTGTTCAATATCATCGGTATCCTCACCCAATCTAATGAATGAGTATGGTATATCCTGCTCTTCATATAGTTGCAATACATGGTTGAAGTGTTGTACTGATTGGTAACTATCGTACCATTTGATGTCATAGAATGAAATCTTATAAAATCCAGACTCAGTCTTGTTCACTTCTGCTCCATCCAGCGGTTGATGCTCTTTGTTTTCTATGCTGTCGTTAAATCTCTTCATGACTATCCAACCTTCAGTCGTAGTCTTCATACTTACTTGTGAACGGTATCCCATTTACATCACCTCCTCATCTACATATTCTATTACATAAGATGTTAATGTTTCCCAAATGTCATCTGTGTTAGCTAGACGCTCAACTACGTGATTCATCTGTTCACTTGTTAGCATCCTGCGATTGGCTTCTAGGAATCCCATTAAATATTCTTTTAAAAATTCTTCCATATTATTTCACCTCCCTTATTTGTTGAATTCTAATTTCGTTATTTTCTTGGTCTGCGATTTCACAGTTATCCATCCTGATGATCGCTCCTTGTTCACTTATCTGGATTATCATGATCGTATCACCAGATGTGTCTTCTAAATATAGTGTTTTGTTAAGTATGTTTGGTTTGTTATACTTCTCTACTATTGCGTGTGCTTTTGCTAGTATTCTGTCGTAGTCAAGTAACTCTTGAGCCTGCTCTTTTTCGGATTCATCATCCATCTGTTCAATGTCTTCAGGTGATGGTACGTAAGTATCTGTGAATTCACAGTATCCAGTAAAGTATCCATCAGCAAGCATTAGAGTTTTTCTTAAAATTTCTAATTCATCTTTGTTCACTTTGATCACCTCCTTCTAATAATCTCTCCATAATCTCTGGGCAAATTTACCTGGGTCTTTATAAGCTTCTTTCTCCCAGAATTCCTGCCAGTCTTGTTCACTTGCCTTGTAGTTGATCTTACCACAGTTACTTCCCCAGTCTTCATCTGCCCAACGAATATCAAAGTCAAAGCCTAATACTTTTAATCTTTTGATTACTGGGTACGGCATAGACCACGCTGTGTTGAATACGAATGTGATTGAAGACTTGTTCACCATTGTGTATGAATCATAGGCATTCCATTTGGTCCCCCAGAATTCATTATGCCAAGTGTACCAGTCAAACCAAGCTCTGTCTTCGTATTTCATGATGTGGGAATCCTTGTTCACTTTGTACGCATCTGGACATTCTGCCTCTTCCTTTGGTTCTGGGATTATTTTGTCAAAGTCTATGTGAAGAGACATTCCTCCTGAAGCATCCTCCACAGGTGAACAGATGAGATCTAATAAGAATCTCTTATCGTCCTCTTTTAAGTTTTTAAATTTTAATACATTTCTTACATGATTTGGCATTCTAAATCACCTCCTTCTTCTGACTCCAGGATCTCTATCTGTTCATTCACCTGATGCAGTTGATCATAGAGCTCATCAATATAGTATAACTCGGCTTTGCCATAGCCACATACTTCTAGTTTGTTTTCTTCGTACTGTATTTCGCTTTCTAGTTTATCTCTTGTATTATACAATTCTTCTAGTATCATCATAAAATCAAATCTCCTTTCTGCCCTATAGAACAAATATTCGGTGCATAGGGCTCGTGCACCTATATCTCTGGTATAACTCTTATACCTATGCAATTCCAGTCACTAGTAGTGTGGTTGTTTCTGTTCTTAATGAAGTGTGATATCTTATCGTAATGACCAACTGATAGTGCAGGTTGTGTCCATTCTTTCTTTGAGTACTTACAAATGTTAGTTACATTAGCCATGAAGTTTTTAAGTAGTACACTTCTTTGACCTTTTGGGAGTCTATCTGTACCATCAAACTGAACAACTATGTAGCTATCACTGTCTTGAAGTACCATATATCCATCTTGCATATCATCCCATACTGGTTGACTGAAACTAAATATCATTTCAATTTCGCTTTTGTTATCTTCATTAAGACATCTTACTTCTGCAAGACCCCTCCATCCTCTGTTTTTGTTAATTACAATTCTTTGAATATCCATAATATATTCTCCTTTCTTTTAATTAATTATTTACTTACCCGAATATCAAGTCGAATAAGTCTGGCACAGCATCTGGTGCCTTCTGTTCACTTTTCTTGCTTTGATCACGTATTGGTTTGCTCATCTTCATTGCAAGTTTAGCAAGTTTATCTTTTGTATCAGTGTTGACTTCCATTGTCCACTCATCTCGCATTACTATCTCGCCATCACCTGTGCCAAAGGTAAACCCTGCCTCTTCAAGTATCTTAATCATTTCCATTGAAAGTCTACCTATGTTTAATGACTTCTTGCTTTCTGTATTCTCTACGAATACATTTACATTGTTGCCTTTCTCTTTGATTACTCTATACATACGACCACCTCCTTTCTAATCTTCTAATTCTATTTCAAGTGTTTGTATGTTAGGGTTAATCAATTTAGCTTTATCTAGCCACCACTTCTCACGGCTTACTAGAATTGTTCTCTTTAGTTTCTTAAGTACTGCTGGGTGATATATTCCTCCACCACCATCTGTAATTCCTATTGGTGAATATCCTTTCTCTTCTGCTAATGCACATAGCTCAATTACTCTGTCGCCATCATCACCATATCCTGAGCTAGCATACACAGGTAGTATATCTTTAAACTTTCCTTTGTGGTAGTCTCTGTAAGTGCCACCATCGTAACGTTTGTTGTATCTAGTCTGTTCATCTACACCATCTTTTGCCCATCCAGAAAACCATTCAGTTGGTACATCCATTGCTTGTGGTATTGCTTCCTTAACTATCTTCTTGAATGTTGCAAGCTCACCACCCATACTTCCTGAGGCATCAAAGACTAGGTAGATACTTGTTCTTCCTGGAAGTTTACCTTTCATCATAACTCCTTGTTGTAGTTGTACTCTGCTTGGTACTCTATATGTTCTCATCTTAGTTGTTGTTACCATTCCGTTAAGAGTTTGAGTTAGCTTTGCTAGTTTGAATTTTTGTCTCTTCAATTTGTTTATCTTTTCCTCTAAGTAGTTACCCTCGTTGCTATCAATAAACTCTGTGCTGTCTCTATCTTCTAGTTTAGACCAGTCTGTTTTGTCGTGCTCAGGTTCTGGCTCTGGTTCTGGGTCATCGTGTTCACTTTCGACATCTTTCTCTTCAGGACCTTCACTTCCTTCAGGTGTTTTGTCTTCTGTGCCTCCACCTGCACCGTGTCCTTTAGTTGGACTTGTTGGTCCTTCGCCATCGTCTGGTCCTGATGGTGGTTCTGTTGGTGGTTCACCAGTGCCTGGTGTGCTAGGTCCTGATGGTGGTTCATCTATTGGCACCCCTGGTCCTGATGGTGGTTCTGATGGTCCAGATGGTGGTTCTTTAGTATCTGAAAACTCTTTTAGCATTTCCTCAAGTGTATGTGTTTTGAATGTATATCCTAATGAGTTTCTGTTTCTCATTTGTGCTAAGTTTGTTACTGCTGTTTCTACTAACTCTGGAAACATCTTTGCTAAACTGTCGTGCACTAGTATGTCCATAATGATGTTCACTTCTGCTTGAGTTAGTGCAAATTCACTTGTCTCTTCTCTTAGTTTCTTTAAGAAGTCAAAGTATCTTTTGTGGTGCTTAAGTTCCATGTGATATCTTTCGTGCCATAATAACCACTTAAGCATACCTTTGTTGTAGTCTGGTAGTATTCTAGTTAAGTTGTCATCACTGTTTATGAATACTCTTTTACCATCTGTAAATGCTACTGCATTTTTGTAACTAGGACTAAGCAATGCAAGGTCACACTGCTTAGCCTTCTCTAACATAACCGCTGTCTCTAAATCATCGTGGTCACCTTCTAAGAATATGTTTGCCATATTACTCATCTCCTTTCAATATACTTTGTATCTCTTCTTCTGTTAATATCTCTTTGAATTTATCAATTAGTTCTTCTTCTGTTTCTATAAGCTCTGGACCCCACGTTGCCCTGCCGTATTCTTTGAATACATTGTAAGCTGTTCTACAACCTTTCAATACTTCTGCTGGGTCTTTAGGTTTAGCTTTCTTTTGAATTTCATATAGCTTAAGTGTTAGTGCTTCATCTAGTTTCATTTGAAGTAGTAAGCCATCCATCTCATAAGCTATAATCTCTAGACATTGGTCAATATCTCTTGGTGGTATATCATTGTCAAGTAGTACATTTATGTATTGAGATACTTGAGGAATGTTTTTCCACTTATTCTTTAAGTAGTCTAGTGTTTCTTTTCTGTCTCCTACTAACTCACAGATGAAAAACCTGTTAAGAAGCGGAGTAGGTAGTGCGTTCAAGTATGTTGTACCCTCTGTGCCATCGTCTAAGTTACCTGCTGCAAACACTTGTAGGTATGGTAGTGGGTATCCATTCCATTGTCTTTGTGAAGGCTCAGGGTGACATATTGAATACAAGGCATTGAATACTTCTGGTAAACCTTGGTTAATTTCATCAAAGAATATTATCCAGTCTTTACCTTTGTCTCTTATTACAGGTTCAAGTCTCTCGTCTAGCAACTTGATGAAGTATTGTACTTTTGTTTCTTTGTCTACCTTAGCATAAGGAATACCACCTATTGTCTCAGGCATTTCCATTGCAAGCGATATGATAAGTAATTTCTTACCTATCTTTTTTGCATAGTCTATAATCTTTGCTGTTTTACCTTCACCTGATTTACCAAATATAAGCAATGGTTTATTGCAAGGTAAAACCTTTTCTAATTGAGAATGTTTTACTTTTGTAGGCTTTCTCATTCTGCCTGCTATCATTATTTCCATGATATTCTCCTTTCATAACACACAGGATTAGATTAAACCCGATCGGGGTTGCCTGTGTGTTCACTTCCTATTATACTACACTTTTAGTCATTTGTAAAGTGTTTATCATTAGTATTTAGGTTTATTGTTTAGCTTGTTTCCAACCTTACAAGCTCCAGGGGTGATTCGGAGTCACGCCCCTATGTTCTTATATAATGTTTTATTTACATATTTCAATTTGCTCTTCTTCTGTTAAACCCTCAATGAATACATCGCCGTATTCCCATTCGATAGTGACTTTAACTCCATCTTGTTCATATATAACTTCTGGGTCTTCATCTTCATCTGGAGTATATGGTTTGAAAAATACATCATCGTATTCTTCATTGAAACTTACACCTATTTTTGATAAGATAAGTTCTTTAATAGATTTGATCATCTCTGTTCTCATTGTTATTCACCTCCTATATTTGAATTAATCTGTTATGTTGTAATAGTATTGAAGCTCGTCGCCTTTAAGATTAGTTAGTGCATAATCTTCGGCCTGTCTCCATAAGTTATCATATAGTTCAACTAAGTCCTGTCTTCTTGGTGTAGCTTCATAGTGTTGCCATATCTTATGGTTTAATGTGACAACTAGTGCTGTCAACATTTTATAGTCGCTCTTCCATTCCTGGAATGCTCTTTTATAAGTATCCTTAACTGCGTTCACTCCAAAAACATCTGCGATCGAGAAGTCCATAAAAAATGTATTCTCTGCCATTTCGTATAACTCTTTCATTATAATTCACCTCCTTCTATTTTTTCCTCAATTTGTTCAATGGGATCATATGACATCCCAGCCCAGTCAAATAAAGTTGTTGCAATTTCAATTGCATCCTGTGGTGTTAGTGTTAATTCGCCGTTGACTGTGTCAAACATTAGTCGGCCGTGCAATGTGTAACGGCCGTTTGTAACGTGTAAGTTGTTCATATTATTCACCTCCTTTTATTATTTCCATAGCTTTTATATCAGCTTGGCTTTTAATCTTCATTGTTGGCAAATCATAAAACTTGATTGTTTCAATTATATATTCGCATAGTGCATATATGGTTGTTTTATTTGGTGCGATTGGTATTTGATTGTCTGCATAACACGTTAAGTTTATGAAACACTCCAATATATCCATAGTGCTTGTGAATATTGTGCCCTCGTTTTGTAAATAATCGTAATGTGCGATGGCTCTATCTAGTGCCTCGCTCTGTGTTGAATTTAGTTTGTATTTAACTTTTAAGTAACTTGCTAATCTGTTACATTCAATTTGTACTGTATCCATAATTATTACCTCCAATTTATTTTATTATTGGGGCTACTTATATACCCCCGCCCCTTGGGGGTATAATTATAGGGGCTACCCTTAGCGTACCCCCTATTTGCTTTTGTTTGGCATACCACTTGCTGCTCTTATGAATGTTGCATTACCTAAGCTGTTGATTAAGTCTTGTAGCAACATATTTGCTTCTGTTTCTGCATCTGTTGTTTTATGATATACAAGTGATTTGTAACTGTCTTTAACAACTTTAGTTGTACCAAGTTTGTCAATTTCAGCTTTTAGTTTAGAAATTTCAGCTTGTAATCTGTCAACTTCTGCTTGCTCTTCTTCTGTGTAGACTTTTGTAGTTTTTTCTGCATTATTCTTTAAGCTTAAAAGTCCAAAATTACTTCTGTCTTTTTGCTCTGTAGACTTTTCTAATTGTGTAATAATCATTTGCTCTTTACTGTCTGCAATTTCTTTAGCTCTTATTGCTATAGCTCTTAATAGTCTATAAGCATCTTTAAATGAATATTTGTTATTTGTGTCTGCCATCTTATTTCACCTCCTCTACATATTCTATATCAGTAGCTACTATTTTAGTATTTGGCTCTGCTATATGAATGTTTTGATAATAGCCACCTACTAGAAATCTTATTTCATTTATGTCCTTTAAGTCTGCTACTTTAATGTTATCTATTAGTGCAATTTTATTGACTTGGTCAATATGTAAGTAATGTCCTTTTTTAGTTTCTTTAATTAAGTTACAACTATGTTTGTAAGTTTTGTTATAGTAAATTTCAAATTTAATCATAATTTTTTACCTCCAAATTTTAATTTTTTTTTTTAATCTTCTATGTTGTAATCTCTAAAGATTACCATACCAGTATCTAATTTGCATACTAGTTTGAAGCATACGCTGTTCACTGCGTTGTCGATGTGATGAGATATAACTGCAATTTTACGCAACAGTCTAATCAATAATAATTTCATAAAATCACCTTCCTTCCTATAAAGATATTATTTTATAATATCTTTAACTTCTTTTTTCATTATAAACATTATACTACTATTTAGCTATAAGTACAATACATATCATAAAAAGTTATAACAGCATTAAAAACCTGCAAACCCTTGCCCTAGTTTATCTTTAAGGCACGGGCGAAGCGGTGGCAACCCCCAAAACATATATCCAAGTCAAAAAAGTTATGTAAACCAATTAAAAATTTAGACAACAAAGTTGTACTCCACTTGTAATTAAAAATAAAATATTATATAATTTATAAAAAAGTGAACGGAGGTAAAGAAAAATCATGATTAAAATCTCAAAAAACATAAAAGATGAGTATAATGACGGTAAATTGCAAGATTTATTTTCAGAAGTAGACGCTGTTTTACAAAAAAGACAAACAATTCAAGAGAGATACCTTCGTGGAATCACAGCTACGTCTACAAACGAAGGCTCATCTGTTCAAGTTTTCTTTGAAAAGTTTATAACTGACCTAGCCGCAGGCTATTTATCTGGCGAAGTTACATATAATGTAGAGATAATAGACGAAGCAGAAGCAAAAGCCTATAAACTATTGCATCCATCAAACACAAAACCACTAGACCCAGACACAGCAGCGCAATTAAAGTTTATTATTACTACTCTATCATCAAAAAATGATGACCCTAAGGTATTGAAACAACTATTTCATGATGCCGTGCTTTTCGGAGCAGCATATGAAAGACAATTAGACCTTCCATCAATAGACCCAAAAACAGGCGCAGAAAATACAACAGACCCAAATTATACATATTACCCCTTAAGCGCCCTTAACACCGTAGCAATATACCCAACAGACATAAACGACATATCACAACAAAAACCAATAGGTATAATCACTGTATACACCTTAGATAAGCG
Organism: uncultured Lachnospiraceae bacterium; assembly: GCA_937891165.1. Classification (GTDB taxonomy): domain Bacteria; phylum Bacillota; class Clostridia; order Lachnospirales; family Lachnospiraceae; genus SIG299. The sequence goes on from CALAEX010000112.1 coordinate 9,791, forward strand.
TAACTCAGAAGACAACCAAGAGCACACCCTCTACTATTGTGTTGAATGTAACCCATATACTAATAATTACACCACTAGTATCTACGATAAAACAACAAATGAGGATGCAACTGGAAAATATAAAAATGTCATTACCTTAAAAGACGAAAAGGAAAGCACTCATAAGATTACAACATTCTCTGTATGGGAGCCAGACCCACAAATCTCTATTATAGACCCAATAATCTCGTTAGTTACATCTTATGAAAACATTATGAATAACTTGAATAACCTATATCAATATAATGATACAGATGCGAAGTTAAAAATTTCTGGATATAGACCTGAAAACCCACTAACAATACCAAATCCAGACTTCAAACCAGACGAGCCAGTCAGCGCTTCTAACCCAGAGACAATTCTAAACCCAGCACGTCAATTAGAAGACCAATATTTAATGAATTCTAAGACATTCTTCGTGCAAGAAGGTGGCGACGTTTCTTGGTTACTAAAAGAAATCCACGCAGAAGACGCTACGAAGTACCTAAAATATTACGTAGACAGTATATTCCAGATTTCGGGAATACCCAATACATCTGATGCAGCGTTCAACTCTGGTGATATGAATGCCAG
>CALAEX010000113.1 GCA_937891165.1 uncultured Lachnospiraceae bacterium
ATAATTATTTATATCAAATCAAAGAAGGAGAAGTACAAGTAGCAGTAGAGATGCCAGTACAACAAATTTATCCTTATCAAGGAGTTGTTTATTTTATGATAGGCAATTCGGATATGTATGATTTACAAGAGAAGCATAGTGGGGATATTTATTGTTATACTCCAGCGAGTGGTACAGTGGAGTTAGTGTATGAGGTGGGGGCAGTAGAAGGTTCTAGTGCCCATAGGTTGACCATAGTAGAAAGTGGAATTTATTTTTCTTATACAATAAGAGAGGGAGATAGAGGGAGAATATTTTATTATCGGTTGCCATTTGGAGAAACCGAACCGGTACAAGATACTACATGTATGACAACCAAAGGATGGAAAGATTATTTTTTTTGGGGTGGTGTATTAAAAAGTAGAACGAAAAAAGAAGATGGTACAAGGGAAGAAATAGAACTGTCAATCAGTCAATATTGTTATTGTATCGTAGGGGATATTTTATATTTCGTAAACGGAAGTAGTATTGCTTGTATCGATTTAAATACAAAGGAACAAACCGCCTATGATTTTTCCAAAGCGATTCAGAAAGTAGAGGGAAGAAATAGTAAAAAAAGTATTGAAACTTTTACAATAACGAAAGACGCCGTTTGGGCAACGACAGGAGGTAGTTCTTTATATCGAATGGATTTACAAAGTGGCACAATAAAGAGTGCAAAGATACGAGATGAAAATGGGGATTGGCATCAAATCCGTATTTTGTATACGGATGGAAAAGAGCTTTATGGAGTAAAAAAGATGTTTATGACGAATGAGACAGAAGTATTTCATATTTTGGTGAATGGTACAAGTAATGCAGAGACAATGGAGGTAATGGTGGAAAGTTTAACAGAATAAGGGGGAAGAGTAACGAAGAGGGAACTACCATAGAGGTCTGTGGTAGTTCCGAGACTGTAAATAATTTTGTGTCTTTAGAGATTTAATATCCTGTTATTCTTCAAATGGAAAAATGCTTAAATATTTAGTATTTACAAGTACTTGTGGGCTCTGCCCACACCCGACCTCAGGAATAAGATGCAAAGTCAGAGACACAAAATTAAATACACTACCGTAGTTCCCTAAATTAGTGTTATTTATTTTCTTTTAGCTGATAGTACAGAGGAGAAATCGTTTCAATCGTTTCTTCTAATTCATCCGCAATTTGCTCAATCGTTTTTAGCTTTTGCATTTTTTTCTGTATCAGTTGGAGAAGTTTTTGTTGTTCGCCTCGTTGTTCACCTAATAGTATGCCCCGTTGTTCGCCTCGTTGTTCACCTAATAGTATGCCTCGTTGTTCTGCTTGTTGTTCTTTTTCTTTAATGATATCTTTCATTAATGTTTCTAATGCTTCACACATACTGTTCACCTCCCGAAATGTTTTCTGATTGGCTTGGATAATCAGATTCATGACTGCATCATATAAGAGATTATTTTTATGTTTTTGATAGTCTGTAATAATGGCAGTGAGTTGTTCTTTATCTTTCATGTTATTTGTTAAACTATTGAGCCAAAGATTTTGTTCTTTCGATAGCTTGGAAGTAACCAATAATTGCATTGGGACAATATCTCCGAAAATATAATAAATTCCTGGTTCTTGTTCTTTGATTTCAAATCCCCGCACTTCTTTTAAATGCTTTATCATATCTCTAGGATAGTTGTGACTAGCAAATGTAATGGTTACATCTTGAATAGAAATTTCATCGACGTGTTGGGCATCGGATTTATAGAAATAAGTATAGCCATAGACTTTATAAAAGTCATCAATACTTAAATAATCCGTAGGGCTTTTGTATTCAATAATATTATGTTGTTTAAAAATTCTTCCAATATTTTTTTGAATGGGTTCTTTGGAATTTTTTTTAATGATAAGAACATCGATGAGCATTGGTTTGTTACTTAAAGGATGCTCATTTTCGAAAATAAGTTTATGTGCTTCTTCTGCTAGTTCAATTTGTAAACTGGCATAAAAAGCAGGATGCCATTGTAATAATTCTTTTGTTTCTTGTTCCATATAGCCTCCGAGTCGTAGGAAAGAGTCATAGAAAATATTCTTTTATGATTTTAGAATAGCATAATTTGATAAGGAAAACAAGTGTTTTCTAATTGGTATAGGAAAAAAGTCGTTGTTATGTTACTGTTTACACTATATCATTTTCTGTAGCGAAAGCTTCTCTCTTGGTAGATACTGCTCCGTTTCGTCCCGAGCGAGAGCGTGTCCGAACAGTATCTACTAAGAGGAGATTACTTTGCATATGTGTGAATAGTTATGTTTACAATTTGTTCACAAATTATTTACAATTTTGTTACAGTTTGTTCATTCGCAGTTCATAAAAGTAATATAAAATAAAGACAAAATAAAACAAGGAGGAAGAAAACGATGAGAAGGTTATTCTTTTTGATGTCAATGGTTCTATTATTATCCTTAGTTGGTTGTAAAGAAAAAATAATTATAGAACCTAAAGAGGTAGTGAAAGAACCAGAAGTATTTCGCTATCAAGGAACAG
>CALAEX010000114.1 GCA_937891165.1 uncultured Lachnospiraceae bacterium
GTTCAGAAATTTTAATACTAATAATGGCAGTTAAACCTTCTCGAATATCTTCACCAGACAAATTCTGTTCATTGTCTTTTAAAAATTTCTTTTCTCTTGCATAGTCATTAAAAATCTTTGTTAAAGCATTTTTAAAGCCGACTAAGTGTGTTCCACCTTCTGGTGTTGTAATATTATTTACAAAGCTATAACAGCCTTCGTTATAGCCATCGTTGTGTTGCATAGCAACTTCTACATAGACATCATTCTTTGTACCTTCACAATAAATAATTTCGTCATAGAGAGGTGTTCTGCCTTTATTTAAGTATTGTACATACTCTTTAATACCACCCTCATAATGGAACGTTTCTTGACGTTCCTGACCCTCTCTTTTATCCGAAAAAATAATTTTTACACCTTTTGTTAAGAAAGCCATTTCACGAAGACGTTGTCTTAATATATCATAATCAAAGACCGTTTCTTCAAAAATAGTATCGTCTGGTAGAAAAGTAACCGTAGAACCAGTACGAGTAGATGTACCTACTTGTGTTAGTGGTGTTATTGTCTTACCTCGCTCATAGCGTTGTTTATACATTTTTCCATCGACTTCTACTACTACTTCTAACCAATTAGAGAGTGCATTTACAACAGACGCACCTACTCCATGAAGACCACCAGATACTTTGTATCCTCCACCGCCAAATTTACCGCCTGCATGAAGAATGGTAAATACAACTTCTACGGTGGAAATACCTTTTTTCTTATTGATTTCTACTGGAATCCCTCGACCATTGTCCACTACTGTTATTGAATTATCTGGATTGATGAAAACCTCAATCGTATCACAATATCCTGCCAATGCCTCATCAATTGCATTATCTACAATTTCGTAAACAAGGTGATGCAGACCTCTTGCGGATGTACTGCCAATATACATACCAGGTCTTTTTCTAACTGCTTCCAGACCTTCTAGTATCTGGATTTGTTCTGCTCCGTACTCCGTGCTCATCTTATTTCCTCCGTTTCATTTACCATTCCATTTGTCACATGAAATATATGATTAAATTTTTGTCTGTCTCCTACAAATTCTTCAAGTCCTGTACACGTAATCATTGTTTGAATCCCTTCCATACGGTCAAGCAGATGATGCTGACGTTTTCTGTCTAATTCAGACAATACATCATCTAGTAAAAGTACAGGATTTTCTCCAATCTTTTTCTTTACTAATTCTAATTCTGCTAACTTTAAAGAAAGTGCAGCGGTACGTTGTTGTCCTTGGGAACCATATAGTTTTAAATTTTGAGTTTCAATAAAAAAACTAAGGTCATCTCTATGTGGCCCATATGTTGTGGATTTTCTAGCTAAATCTTGTTCTCTGCTCTTTCTTAATTTCTCTCTAAATTCGTTTTTTGTTGTACTTTGTTCATAACAAAGTATAAGATTTTCTTTTCCACCAGAAATCGAATAATGAATTTGCTTTACTAATTCATTAATTTCTACGATAAAAGTTGTTCTACTTTCTATCAGCTGTATGCCATAGTCAACTAACTGTTCATCCCAAATCTCTAAAGTTTCTTTTAAAGATGGCTGTATTGCTATTTGTTTTAATAATTGATTTCGTTGATTTAGTGCTTTATTGTAACTAGAAAGATAATAAAGATACATTGGATTTAATTGACACAATTCCATATCCATAAACCTCCTTCGTTCGCCTGGACCGTTCTTTATCATGCTTAAGTCCTCTGGAGAGAAGAAGACGACATTCATCATTCCAAACAGTTCCGATGACTTTCGGATAGGAATTCCATCAATCGCAACGCCTTTTGTTTTATTTTTCTTTAAATGCATATCAATTCGATGAGGAATTCCTTTTTTTTCAAAACTCATACGAATATGTCCTTCTTCCTCGCCAATGCGAATCATTTCTTTGTCCTTACTGCCTTTATGAGATTTTGTGGTGCTACATACATAAATAGATTCTAAAATATTAGTTTTACCTTGTGCGTTATCCCCATAAAAAATATTGACCTGTTCTGAAAAAGGTAAACATAAGGATTTATAATTTCTAAAATTGTGTAATTCCATCTGCTTTACTATCATTTGATTATTTTAATTTCTTCACCACGAAAAGACACAATATCTCCTTCGTAGAGCTTTTTTCCTCTCTGATATTCCACTTCTCCATTCACAAAGACTTCACCCTCCGTAATGACAATCTTTGCTTCTACACCTGATGCTACAAGCCCTGTTGCTTTTAGAGCTTGACCTAATTTGATAAAATCTTCTCTTAGTTTAATTTCCTCCATGAAATCTTCCTTCCTACAAAAATCTTCTTCAATTAAATATCGTCCATTTGTTCTGTTTTCTTTAACTCGCAATATTAAAATTTACAGGCACAATCAAATAAATATAGTTTTCCTCTGAATTTTTAATGAAGCATGGGGCTTTTGGATTCGTCATGTAGATGGTAACATCTTCATCTTCTATTACTCGGAGTGCTTCAATAAGATATTTTGGATTAAATCCAATTTGGATATTTTTTCCTTCTTTTATAATATCCACTTGTTCGTTCATAGAACCAAGTTTTGTAATTGCTTTGAGTTCCAAGTTATTATCTGTAATACCAAGAATAATAGGCTTCTTTTCGGATTCCTTGATAAGCAAGGTTGCTCGGTCAATACATTCCATAAATACTTTACGATTGATAGTAAACTTTGTGCTATAATCGCCAGAAAGCATTTGATTGATTTTATAATATTCGCCTTCAATTAGTCTTGATAATACAATGGTGTTATCAAATTCAAATAAAATATGTTTTTCTGTAAAGTATATTCTGATTTCATCTTCAATTTCTCCAGATAGGATTTTACTAATGTCATTGAGTGTTTTTCCTGGTACAATTACTTTTGTTGGAGTAAATTCATGTTTTAATGAAATCTTTCGAATAGAAATTCTATAACCATCTAAAGATACTACTTTAAATTCATTTCCGTTGATTTCAAATAATTCACCTGTCATAATTTTATTACTTTCGTTGTCTGAAATAGAAAATACCGTTTGGTGAATAATCTCTTTTAAAGAATATTGGGAAAGAACTAATGCTTCTTTCTTTTCAATTTTAGGGAGTGTTGGAAATTCTTCATCATTTCTTCCTGCAATTGTGAATACAGATTTTTCACAACGAATGGTTATCATATAGTTCGCATCTGTTTCAATAGTAACATCATTATCTGGAAGCTTGCGAATAATATCGGAGAAAATTTTTGCGTCAATCGCAACACTGCCTCGTTCGATTACTTGACCTTGAACAATGGTTTCAATGCCTAACTCCATATCATTCGTGATAAATTTGATGATATTGCTAGATACTTGGATGGTAATACATTCTAAAATTGGCATAGTTGTTTTAGTAGGTACTGCTTTTAATGAGATGTTAACACTATTTAAAATATCAGTTTTTTTACAAATAATTTTCATTGAACTATCTCCTTCTAAATTTTTGAGTTTTTTTCAACATAGCGAAAAGTCGAAAATCGTATTAATTAATTAATTAATATATATATTAATTATAGTAGTAGTAGTAGGGGCTGTGGATAATGTGGATAAGTGCCTCAAACCCGCATAAATAAAGGATTTTTCGAGGGTCAAAAATGTGGATAACCTGTGGATAACTATGTGGATAACTTGTGGATAACTTTTGCATCGTTCGTTGTAAAAAAATCCCAAAAATGAGTTATCCACAGGTTATCCACAAAAGTTATCCACATTTTGTGGATAACTCATTTGAGAAACTTCCTTATATTAATGTGTTTTTGCAAATTGTTAATAACAAGCGTGTACACTTCCTAATTTTTACAAAAAATTACATCATAAATTTAGTTTTTTTAGTAAAACGTCTAATGCATTTTGTAAGGTTTGACTATTCTTTAAGTCTTCTTCTATTCGTTTTACGGCATGCATTACCGTTGTGTGGTCTTTATCCCCAATTAACTTTCCGATGTCTGTAAGAGACATATCTAAATATTTACGACACATATACATCGCAATTTGTCTTGGATAAGCAATTTTACTGCTACGATTTTTGGAATAAATTTCTTGTGGAGTTAAATTAAAATGGTCTGCCACAATGTTGACAATATAGGCAAGTGTTACCGTACGTTTGACATCAGAACTGACATAATCGTGAATTGCTTCGGTTGCTAATGTCATTGTAATTGGTTGTTTTTTTAATTTGGACAAGGCAATTAACTTATTTAAACTACCTTCTAATTCACGAATATTCGATTTCACATTGACCGCAATGTATTCTAAAATAGCAGGGTCAATAAATAAGCCATCATCTTCTACTTTTTTGTTTAAAATTGCTATTCTAGTTTCATAATCAGGACTTTGAATATCTGCAATGACGCCCCATTCAAAGCGAGAACAAAGACGGTCTTCTAATGTTTTTATTTCTTTTGGAGGACGGTCACTAGATATAATAATCTGTTTTTTAGCCTCATATAGGGCGTTAAAGGTATGGAAAAATTCCTCTTGGGTACTTTCCTTGCCACTAATAAACTGAATATCATCAATAAGTAAAATATCATTATTTCGATATTTTTCTCTAAATTCAATAGCTGTTTGATTACGAATTGCGTGGATAAGTTCCGTTGTAAATTTTTCACTTGTGATATACATTACTTTGGCATCTGGATTGTTCTCTAAAAAGTAATGTGCCACCGAATGCATCAGATGTGTCTTTCCAAGACCAACTCCTCCGTAGATAAAGAGAGGATTATAAACTTGTCCTGGACTTTCTGCAACTGCTAAGGCGGCAGCGTGTGCGAACTTATTATTGTTACCAATGACGAAGGTATCAAAGGTATATTTTGGATTTAAATTTTTATAACTGTCATTTTTTCGCCTGACAGGAGCTGATTCTACAGGAGCATTGCTTAGTAAAACGTATTGGATTTCATAGTCTTTGTTGAGCATTTCTGCAATTGCGGTTCTTAGGAATTGTCCATATTTATTTTTTATGAAATCTACACTAAATGCACCGACTTTCGAATCATCTATGGAAATGATAATGGTGTTGCCTTTTACAGAATGTACCGCTAAAGGAAGCAACCAAGTATTGTATGCAACATTTGTAAGGTTATATTCTGTCTTCATAAACTCTAATATATCATTCCATTTTTCTCGTAATAATTTTTCCATAGACTCCTCCATTTTTCTTATAGCATACCTAGTTTATTATATCAAAAAATTGATAGAAATGCAAATAAAGCTTGACGGAAAAGTAATTTTAAACTATAATAACGGTGTTATTTGTCCATTTTAGAGTAAGCACAGATAGATTGGTGCTTGATGTATTGGCAATTAGGGTGAAGGAGGTGTAATAGACATGGCAAAGATGACATTTCAGCCTAAGAAAAGACAGCGTTCTAAGGTTCATGGTTTCCGTTCTAGAATGAGTACTGCTAACGGAAGAAAGGTTTTATCCGCAAGAAGAGCAAAAGGCAGACATAAAATATCCGCATAGGTCGCAGATACTGTGACCTATTGTTCTCTTTTCATGGCAATCAGAAATTAGTTTCTGTTGTGCCTGAAAAGAGAGTTATTTAGAAGAAAGTTAGGGGATACTTAGCATTGGCAGAGTCGATTAAAAAAAATGATGAATTTAAAAAAGTCTATCAATTTGGTAAATCTTATGCTAACAAGTATCTGGTAATGTATATTCATAAGAATGATATGAATAAGAACCGACTAGGAATATCTGTTAGTAAAAAGGTCGGTAACAGCGTAGTAAGACACAGAATTGCCAGGCTGTTAAGAGAGAGTTTTC
>CALAEX010000115.1 GCA_937891165.1 uncultured Lachnospiraceae bacterium
TTTCCTTTTTTAACATTATAGCCTAACTGATGTATGCGTGATTCTGATGTAGCAAGTAAAGACACATTCTTTTTATTATTTGTATTTCCTGTCATATCAATAACCGGGCATAAAATAGTACCATATGTTTTTGCTATTTTATAATCACTTTTTAAATAATTTTAAATAATACACTACACTTACTACTTGAGTAAACACCAAAAAGAAATACCTATTTGTTTTTTAATGAATACTTTATTTTACTATATAGAAAAAGAGCTGTTACTCCAATAGATTATTCATCTACTTTTGCAACAGCTCAGATTTAGCCACATAGTCTAAACTTATGGCTCATGTTTCTATTTGAGCCATATAAGAGTTTGATCCTGGCTCAATGAAACGAAGTTGTGATAAATAAAATCACTACACCTCAAAAGGTATCATATATTATATTCAAAAAACAAGATATTGTCAACAAAAATTTAACACATTTTCAACTTTCCCTTTGTCCTTATTATAACCATAACATTCTATATAACCATCTTCTGATATTTTTATAGCAAGTCCATATTTAGCAAGTTGTTTTGTTGCTGCTGTTCTTCCCCCATTCTCACTACCACCATCAATTGATACAATTGCTCCAGCAGCCAGTAACTTTCCCGTAGTATTAACTACTGTTGCACCATCTAATCCTAGCAGCTCTTGCCGTAACTTTCTATTAATATTAAAAAATTCTTTATATGTATTAGGAAAAGAATAGTCCTCTAACAAATTTTTTATAACATTTTTACGTTGACGTATTTTATCTTTTTGTTTTTTTATTTCAATATCATCACTTTCGTCATCCACAAGTTCTAAATCTAACAAATCATTTTCGATTGCTTTTTTGTATTCATCAAATTTATCATGAAAAGTTATAGCTAAACATCCACCCGTATGTGCAAAAGAAACATCTAAAATTGTTAAATAAATCTGGTCAATAAAGTTGGTCAAATCACTTTCTTTATCGTAAATATCCGTTTTTACATATTCTTTTACTATATGCCTATAACGATTATAATCATAATATATCCAGTTCCCATTTCTTCTTGAGAAAACTAATTTTTTATTTTTAATTAACAAAATGTCTCCGCTTGTTAAACACAAAATCCCAATTCTTGATTTTACACAAAATTCTGTAAACATTATATAGTTATATGGTGAAAATGGTTTTAAATTATTTTCAGTTACTCCCAAATTATCATCCTCATATGAAAAATACTTTACAAACTTCCCTTCTTTATCTAATAGTATCCCACCATATACTCCATCTGTAAAAACAGCACTACTATTATTATCTAAAAATTTAATATAATTGTACGAACTCTTCTTTTCCAAGTTACAATCTATTATAAAACCAAAAGGAACTTTACTACCTTCATATGTTTTTGCTGACCATGTATCTAATTTAAAAAGTAACTCTAATAACGTTCTAGTGATAATGCTACCTTCTTTTTTATCTTTTGACATATAACGACACACAGCAACCTGAAAAGCTGTATTATAAAGAGCTTTTGAATAAAATCCATCAAAATTAGATTTTGTTACACATACTCTTTTTTTATGAAAAAATTCATTATCATATGTATACAAAGAAACCGCCATCAATTCTTTTATTATATATTCCAATACATCCATAGAACTTATTATATACTCTAAATTTATAACCCCGTAAATTTGTGGATTTATCAAACAAGGATAAAATATAATTTTCTTATCATATTTTTTTATATATTTTTTTACAGTTTTATTATTATTCATTTCTTTAATTTCAAAATTAATATTTGCCGGGAAAAATTGTTTTATATACTCATTTAGAATATAATGAAATTCTTCTTTTGCTTCCTTTTTATAACAAATAGCCATAACTTTCCTCATTTACCAAAATGTGTATTATAAGATAAACATATATTAATTTATATATTTAAATTATTCTCATTACGATTCTATAACTTATTTATTTTGATAATACATATTTTTCTTTTATTTTACTATTTTTCTCTATTTTTTTCAAAGTTCTACAGTTCCTATTGTCACTACCTTTTGTTCCTTTTTTACATCTTCAACTACTTCTTTTAAATACCGCATGTTATTTTATTTCTATTTACATACCATCTTTTCTCCCATCACCGAACCACGATTTTTTACCCATTTTTACCATGATTTCGCATTATTTTACCCCAACAAACTCCACATCAACCATACTCAAACCTTCAAAATCTCTTGATTTTCCTAGCATTTCAGCAAATATCATCAACTTCACTCTCACCATCTCCACACATAATTTCTTGCCAAAAATCCCAATTACCGAATGCCCTCTCGAACATTGACATTTGTGTCATATTTTCAACTTTTCTCAACATTCATTTCATCACAACCAACATCATAAAACACTTGATTTTCCTAATGTTTCTGGCATTTCCTAAGTTTATTTAATACGCCAAAAACAACAAAAATATTGCTCTACCGACCTTTGTTAAAAATATTTCAATCTTTTGTTTTTGGCAGAAGTCTTACTCTTCCGCAACATTAACAAATCACTTGTAAAATAAGCATTTTTCAATATTTCCAACACCACTCCACCGAACTTACCGAAGATTAACCAACATTTTATGACACTCTTGTTATTTTCTTCCATAAGAAAAAGCATCTGGACTTCTCCAAATGCTTTCTTACTAAATAGTTATTAATTTCTTATTACATTAGAAACAATATATCCTCAAATATTTCTCTAAAACATCAATTCTAAATATATTCTTTCAATAAAATTTAATTTTTAATTAACCTAATTTATTTTTAATCTCCGCATTTTTATTTAATAACTGCTTTTTATTCTTTAAATGTACTTCTTTTAACTTTTTTACCATCAACTCATAGTCTTGATAAATTTCTATTTCCCCTGTCTCTTTTCTTCTTTTTGTAATATAATCACATAATTGACTATACATTCTTATTGTTACATCCCCATATAAACGGTCAAATACATCTAAATCATATACTCCTGTATTAATTCCAGTACTTATCCACTCCATAATATTTAAATATCTTTTAATTACTTTTTTTATTTTTTCATCCTTATTAATTTCTTCATACAGAATTTCATTTCGTTTATATTTTTTATATATTATAGCATTTATTTCATACAAATCATTACATATTTCCTTATAACAATCAATTGTAGCCTGCTTACGTACTCTTTCATTTTCTGCCAATATAGACTTTCTAAAATAAAAAAATTCTAATAATGCTACGATTATTCCAATACATGTAAAAATATTTGTAATTAAATTTATATATTCCATTTTATACCTCTTTATTTTTTCACAATTTTACTACTATTTATATTTTTACATTATTTTACAAACATTTCAAAGTTCTATAGTTCCTTTTACTATTACCTGTTGTTCTTTTTTTCACATTATTGAATCACTAAACCAGTCATTTCCCTTTGCATACAAGGAAGAAAAGCCATGTTATCTCTAACACGACTTTCTCCTAATCAATCAAACAATCAAATATCAAGGCGAATCACACCTATGACAACAAATATTATAGCACCTAACTTGTTAGATTTCTATAAAATTTTAGCATTATTATTCCTCCTGCCTTTCCAATAACTGCTTACTCCATTCATCATAAGCATTAGACATATTCAAATCATCACACGCTTTTACAGCTTCTTCTCTTACGGCAAAAATTTCTTCTTCTGTAACACTCTTTTCTTTTCCATAGTTTTGTTTGATTTTATATCTTAAAACCTCACCATCTTTACAAACTGTATAACGATAACTAATAATACGATATGGTTCATCTTCGACAGAATATATTATTGTTGGCTTAGAATTCAATACAATCTCTCTTCTTCCATGACATTTAGGGCAATTCATTTCATATCCCTTGTATGTAACTGTACCAACTCCCAGACACACATCACAAGTGCGTTTATCCTCAATTCTAACTTTTCTTTCTGTAATCAAAAATACTTCCTGTCCAATTTCAAATTTATTGTTTACTGTATGCATCGGCTAATCCTCCCTATCTCAAAAATGCTTGTCCTATCTTTTCTGTAAAAGGTATCTCATATCCTTCCAATAATTTCTCAACTGTAGCCACTTCATTTTCTTCTATAAAAACTCTGATACAGTTATTTTCTACATACAATCCTTCTTCTTCATCATAACCAATATGTACATCCGATTTTTCAACCGGTGTTTCATAGTCTTCAAAAAATTGCTCTGTATCATAATAACCATGCACAATACCAGTTTCATCCATTGTCAACCAACAATCATTTATCAATTCCTCATAATCAAAATAAGATATTCCGTCAGTTACGGTATAACAACCATCACCTTCCTCATATTCATCTTTAGAAATTTCTCGTAATAATACCGGGATAATATCTCTATATTGGCAGAAATCACTTCTAATAGTTTCATCTGTAGGACTAGCAGTATATTTTCTTGCTTCATCCTTTGATTTAAAAACTTTATTTACTACTTGAATTGCTGTTCCTGCATTATCCTCTATGTATCTTTCACACTCTACTACCCAACCATCTTCCATTCCTTCTTGATACTTAACAGCTTTAATAGTAGTCTTTCTATGTTGATACTCTTTCATCTGGTCTATCACAAACTGTTTCATTTTTCTATATCCTCCACTTTCTTCTTATTTAATCTGTTACATTCTGTATTAGCCTCTTCCTCTGTAAGAAACAACTTTGTACCTGTGTAATCTGCACCATTCCTGAAGCCATATTTAACAATGGTCTTTATTCCGTCTGTTCCATTATGTAACTGGTATGAATAGGTTTTTATTTTGTCTATAGTATCTTTTCCGATAACCTGATACATTTTCTTTTGTTCCTGCAACCGACCAGTACCATAGCAAGTCACACAAGAAAATCTATTGCTATCAATAATAATATGTCCTTCACCTTTACAAGCTGGACATTCATCTTTTGCTCTGCATTTCTGAATAATATATACCTCTTGTCCTATTTCAAACTTATTATCAACCTGTAACATTTAGCACTCCTCCGTTTCTAAATCCTTTCCAAACAACAAATAATCAGCACTAATATTTAATTCCTTACAAAGCAAAATTAAATATGCTACCGATATATTGCTGTAATTTGACAATACTTTTCTATCAAATCCACACTTTTTTGCAACTTCTTTCTTTTGCCTGCCTTGTGAATATATCGCATCATCTAATCGTAACCAAAATTCATATAGATTTATTTTCCTCTTTGCCATTGATATTCCTCCTAATCAATTTAATTGTGCCACCAAGGAACAGTAAGTAATAAATCAGGATTATTCCCTTCAAGTTCAATCTTATAGTTCTCATTATCTCCATATGAATAGATACCAAATA
>CALAEX010000116.1 GCA_937891165.1 uncultured Lachnospiraceae bacterium
GAAAAATTTTTTTCGATAGAGTATGTAAATCGTGGAGATTTATTCGATGGACTTTTTATATGGCAAGAGGAAGAATATCAAAAGTTACAGGGGCTTAGAGAATGAAAATGAATACTTATGCAGCATATTATGATAATGAAGTTCGGGAAGCATCTTCTTCAGGAGGAATTTTTAGTTTACTTGCACAACAATTTGATGTTGTTTATGGAGTAGCAATGACGGAAGATTGTTATGAAGCGAAATTTATAAGAACAGCACAGGATATTTCCTCTATGAGAGGTTCAAAATATTTGCAAGCGAAGATGGGAGATATTTTGAAAAAAGTTAGAGAGGACCTTCTTTCTGATAAAACCGTTTTATTTACAGGAACAACTTGTCAAATCAATGGATTGAAGAAATTTTTAGGAAAAGAATATCCCACGCTTTGGTGTGTTGATGTCATATGTCATGGTGTTCCGTCTCCTGTTTTATGGAAAAAATATATTATGTATCAAGAATCTCAATATGGAAAAAAAGTGAAATCGGTAAACTTTAGATGTAAAGAGTATGGTTGGAAGCCATTTGGTATAAAAGAAAATGAAGTGTTTATATCAAAGGATAAGGATTCTTATATGCAGATGTTTCTTCGAGATTATTGTTTGCGTCCAAGTTGTTATGCATGTCAAGCTAAATATAATAAAATGTCTGATATGACGATTGCTGATTTTTGGGGAATTGAAGATGTGGCTACAGAACTAGACGATGGAAAGGGAACTTCTCTTATTATTGTACGAACACAAAAAGGAAAAGATATATTTGAGAAAATATGTAATAATTTAAAGTTTAAGGAAGTTACATATGAAGATGGAGTGAGAAAAAATCCTTCGGAATATAGTTCCGTGAAAAGACCTATTCTAAGAGATACTTTTTTTGAAGATATGAATAAAATGAGTTTTGAAGAACTATCGAAAAAATATGCACAATCTTATAAACCTTCACTGAAACAACGTGTAAAACATAAAATTAAGACGATTCTTTTAGGTTCCAAAAATAAAGTGGGGGGGGTAAACTATGGTATTTTGTTTACTTTTTGTTGCGAGGAACAATCAGATGAGGCAGGTAAAAAAGAATGAATTATCCAATTTTATTTAAAACAAAAGAAGAGTGTTGCGGATGTACAGCCTGTTATGCCATTTGTCCCAAGGAAGCTATTACCATGGTGTCAGATGAAGAAGGTTTTGAATATCCGCAGATTGAGCTAAGTAAATGTATTAAGTGTTACAGATGTATAAGTGTTTGTCCATTTAAGAGTAATACTAAGTAGTGAATGTTTCCTAAAAAAGACGGATAGAGAAAATTTCTATAAGTGATTCAAAGGTTCTCTCTAATGTTGGTGGATTTATTTAATCATAACAAGAAAATTTTTGATTAAATTTATCGTTTCAATTCAAGTTTGGAAAGAACCTTTGATGTTATTACTATTTTTTTAATTGATTATATAATGGAATAATTTCTTCTACCGATTTTTCTAACTCATCTGCAATTTGTTCTAATGTTTTATTTTTTTCTATTTTCTTTTGTATTAAACTGATAAGTTCTTGTCGAATTCCTTCTTGCTGTCCTCGTCTGTGTGCTTCATATATAGACTGGTTATAGTCACGGATTGCTTTTTCTCTTGCTTCATATTCCAAACGTTTTTGTTTATCTTGGCTAATTATTTGTAATTGTTCATATGCACTTTGAATGTAAGGATTTCTTGCTGCTACCATGTCAAATTCCTCCTTCTGTTCTGCATTGATAAACTTTGCCCATAATAGAATATCACTACTATCTTCTTTTAATTCCTTTGGTAATTTTGTAAATTCTAACACATGAAATTCCATCTTATCTGTATAAATGGTATGTCTTGTATCTTCTCGCAAATGAAAACAAGAATAAAATTCTTCCGCATCCGAAAATAAGGTAAAATCTAGAAGACTAATAGAAACACATCGTTTGAATACATTATAAGAATCACCTGCTTCTATTTGTTCAATATACATTTTAGATAAATAAAATAACGAACGTTCTGCCCATACATTTAATTCAGATAATTGAATTTCAATGTCAATTTCTACCATATTATTGAGCAAAATACGAACATCCAAAATCCCTTGTTTATCTTCGATATGTTGTTTTCTAAGATTTGTATTCAAAATTTGTGTACTTTTGATATCTTTTGGATTTAAACTCAACATTGCTGATAAAAATCCAATGCGTGCGGTTTCATTCATCATAATTTCTTTAAAAGCAAAGTCTACCTTTGGTCTCATTAAAAATTCATCCATATATTGATTCCTTTCTGTGAACTTAGGATACTACTTTTTTCTTTTTTTGAAATAATTATACTATGAAAAAATCTTTTGTACAAGAGTAATATCTAGATAAATTTTTTTAAGGGCTATTTATCTTAGGCATTTTCATTAATATTTATCTTCTTTCTAGTTAGAAAATACCATACTTGAAAAAAAGCGTCAATAAAACATACTTAAAAAGTTTTTCCTTTTATATGCATTTATTTTATGAGTATTATATGATATGATAATAATACAAGGAGGAGTAAACATGGAAAGAAACATAGCAATTGGTATACAAAGTTTTGATAAATTAAGAGAAGGAAATTATTTTTATGTAGATAAAACATCATTTATTAAAGAATGGTGGGAGAGTGGAGATGATGTCACTTTAATTACTCGTCCTCGGCGTTTTGGTAAGACATTAAATATAAGTATGTTAGAAAATTTCTTTTCTGTAAAATATGCGAATCGTGGAGATTTATTTGAGGGTCTTGCTATTTGGAAAGAAGAAACGTATCAAAAATTACAAGGAACCTATCCTGTGATTAGTTTATCATTTGCAAATATTAAGGAAAAAGATTATCAAACGACAAAAAAAGGAATTTTTCAGATTTTAACAGATTTATATAATAAACATAGTTTTCTTTTAGAGAGTGGACTATTAAACGAGAATGAGAAAAAATATTTTTTATCTGTCCATATGGAAATGGAGGAAATTATAGCAACAAGAGCAATTCATAAGCTTTCTGATTTTTTAAGCAGATATTATGGAAAAAAAGTCATTATTTTATTAGATGAGTATGATACACCAATGCAAGAGGCTTATGTGAATGGGTATTGGGAAGAGTTAGTGTCATTTACAAGAAGTATGTTTAATTCTACATTTAAAACGAATCCATATTTAGCAAGAGCAATTATGACAGGAATCACGAGAGTGAGTAAAGAGTCTATTTTTTCTGATTTGAATAATTTAAAAGTGATTACAACGACGTCAAATGAGTATGCCACTTCTTTTGGTTTTACGGAGGAAGAAGTTTTTTGTGCGTTAGAAGCGTATGGATTGGCACAAGAAAAGGCGGGTGTAAAGAGGTGGTATGATGGTTTTGTGTTTGGAGAATACAAGGACATTTATAATCCGTGGTCTATTTTGAATTTTTTAGATACAAAAGTATATGGAACGTATTGGGCAAATACAAGTAGTAATCATTTAGTAAATAAGTTAGTGCAAGAAGGAAATAGTGAAATTAAAAATACATTTGAAGAGTTATTAAAAGGAAACATAATACGATGTGAAATAGAAGAACAGATTGTTTATAATCAGCTAGATATGGATGAAACAGCAATATGGAGTCTATTGTTAGCGAGTGGTTACTTGAAAGTATTAAGTTATGAGAGAATGGAATTAGTAGGAGACAGAGAAGTATTATATGATGTAGCTTTAACCAATTATGAGGTAAAGCGGATGTTTTATAGCATGGTACGAGGATGGTTTCATTGTGTCAAACGAGATTATAATGGTTTTGTAAAAGCGTTACTACAAGATAATGTGGAAGAAATGAATGTCTATATGAATCGAGTAACAAAAAATGTGTTCAGTTATTTTGATACAGGAAAAGAGTCATCGGAATCAGAACCAGAGAAGTTTTATCATGGGTTTGTATTAGGACTTATGACAGAATTAGTAGGAGAGTATGTTTTAACTTCTAATCGAGAAAGTGGTTTTGGGCGGTATGATGTGATGTTAGAACCTGTGAATCAGGGTAAAAATGCAATGATTATAGAATTTAAAGTGCGGAATGTTAAAAAAGAGAAGTCATTAGAAGAAACCGTAGAAACTGCTTTGAAACAAATTAGAGAGAAACAATATGAATCCGTTTTAATAGCTAAGGGCTGGAATACAGAACATATTAAGCAATATGGATTTGCTTTTCAAGGGAAGGAAGTACTAATTGGTTCATTTAAAGGAGTATAAGTATGGGAAAAAACATAGCGATTGGTATACAAAGTTTTGACAAATTAAGAGAAGGCAATTATTTTTATGTAGATAAAACATCATTTATTAAAGAATGGTGGGAGAGTGGCGATGATGTCACTTTAATTACTCGTCCTCGTCGTTTTGGCAAAACGTTAAATATGAGTATGTTGGAAAAATTCTTTTCGATAAAGTATGTCAATCGTGGAGATTTATTTGATGGACTTTTTATATGGCAAGAGGAAGAATATCAAAAGTTACAGGGGACGTATCCTGTTATTAGTTTATCATTTGCAAATATAAAAGAGAAAAATTATGAAACAACAAGATTAAAGATTGTGCAGTTAATGGTAAATTTGTATTCTGAATATTCATTTCTACTGGAAAATGAAATGTTGTCAGAACTGGATAAAAGTTTTATAAGACGAGTTTCTGTAGAAATGAATGATGCAGATGCTACGTTCGCAATTCATCAACTTTCTAAATATTTATATCAGTATTATGGGAAAAAAGTAATTATTCTTTTAGACGAGTATGATACGCCAATGCAAGAGGCTTATGTGAATGGCTATTGGGAAGAGTTAGTGTCATTTACAAGAAGTATGTTTAATTCTACATTTAAAACGAATCCATATTTAGCAAGAGCAATTATGACAGGAATCACGAGAGTGAGTAAAGAGTCTATTTTTTCTGATTTGAATAATTTAAAAGTGATTACAACCACATCAAATGAGTATGCCACTTCCTTTGGCTTTATGGAAGAAGAAGTTTTCTGTGCGTTAGAAGTGTATGGATTGGCACAAGAAAAGGCGGGTGTAAAGAGGTGGTACGATGGTTTTGTGTTTGGAGAATACAAGGACATTTATAATCCGTGGTCTATTTTAAACTTTTTAGATACAGGAAAATATATGACATACTGGGCAAATACAAGTAGTAATAGTCTAGTCAGTAGTCTTTTACAGAAAGGAAATAGAAGATTAAAACTTACGTTTGAACAGTTATTAAAAGGAGAGGTCATTCGTTGTCCCATTGATGAGCAAATTGTTTACAATATGTTAAATGGAAATGAAACAGCCATTTGGAGTCTGTTACTTGCTAGTGGTTATTTAAAAGTGTTAAGCTATGAACGTATGGAGTTGGTAGGGGATAGACCTGTATTGTATGATTTGGCATTGACCAATTATGAAGTAAAGCGGATGTTTTTTAGTATGGTACAAAATTGGTTTGGACGTACCGAAGAAAACTATAATGATTTTATTCATGCGTTACTTCGAGATGATATAGAGGAAATGAATATCTATATGAATCGCATTACAAGAGATGTATTTAGTTATTTTGATACAGGAAAAGAGCCATCGGAATCAGAACCAGAGAAGTTTTATCATGGGTTTGTATTAGGGTTGATGATAGAATTAGTAGGAGAGTATGTTCTAACTTCTAATCGAGAAAGTGGTTTTGGTCGGTATGATGTGATGTTAGAACCTGTGAATCAGAATAAAAATGCAATTATCATAGAATTTAAAGTGCGGAATGCTAAGAAAGAGAAGTCATTAGAAGAAACCGTAGAAACTGCTTTAAAACAAATTAGAGAGAAACAGTATGAGTCTATTTTAATAGCAAAAGGATGGAATACACAACGTATCAAGAAATATGGCTTTGCTTTTCAAGGAAAGGAAGTACTAATTGATTCAATTATAAAGTAAAATATTAAGCAAAAGCCTTACTTTTCTTGGTATCTGGTAAGGACCGT
>CALAEX010000117.1 GCA_937891165.1 uncultured Lachnospiraceae bacterium
CCTGAGCTGTTCTCTTACCATTACGAGTCTGTAACATATAGAGTTTTTCGTTTTCAACGGTAAATTCCATATCCTGCATATCTCTGTAGTGGCTTTCAAGTTTTGCACAAACATCCTTGAACTGTTCGAATGCTGCTGGGAATTTTTCTTCCATCTGTGCAATAGGCATTGGAGTCCGAACACCTGCTACTACGTCTTCCCCCTGAGCATTAGTTAAGAATTCACCCATAAGCTTCTTCTCACCTGTTGCTGGGTCACGAGTAAATGCAACACCTGTACCACAGTTATCACCCATGTTACCAAATGCCATAGACTGTACGTTTACAGCAGTACCCCAAGAATATGGGATATCGTTGTCACGACGATAAACGTTAGCACGAGGATTATCCCAAGAACGGAATACAGCCTTAACGGCACCCATTAACTGTTCCTTAGGATCACTTGGGAAATCAGAACCGATTTTAGCCTTGTACTCAGCCTTGAACTGGGAAGCAAGTTCTTTTAAGTCATCAGCAGTAAGGTCAACGTCCTGAGTAACGCCCTTTTCTTCTTTCATCTTATCGATGAGTTCTTCGAAGTACTTCTTACCAACTTCCATAACTACGTCAGAGTACATCTGGATAAATCTTCTATAACAGTCCCAAGCCCAACGTGGGTTGCCAGACTTCTCAGCGATTACATTAACTACGTCTTCATTTAAACCAAGGTTTAAGATAGTATCCATCATACCAGGCATGGATGCTCTGGCACCAGAACGAACAGAAACAAGTAATGGATTCTCTAAATCACCAAACTTCTTACCTGTGATTTCTTCCATTTTAACGATTGCTTCGTTAATCTGAGCCTGAATTTCTTCGTTAATTTCTCTGCCATCTTCATAATACTGTGTACAAGCTTCTGTTGTAACAGTGAAGCCCTGTGGAACTGGAAGTCCAAGCTTTGTCATTTCTGCAAGGTTTGCACCCTTACCACCGAGTAAGTTACGCATGGAAGCGTCACCTTCGGAAAATAAGTATACCCATTTTGCCATTTTAGTATCCTCCTAATGTTTTCTGCAGGTTACCCCGCTTTTTAATTTCTTATCGACAGAGTGTTTCTCATGTCAAATGGTCATAAAAATTATGTAACTTCACTTCCTCATATACAAAACTCATGCGTTTTTTAATTTTTACTTAACAAAGTGTTACATAAAATTTACACCAAACTATAATTATCAATCAAAACTCTGTTCTGCAATTTTTATTATAACACAATTATCGTCAAAACAAAATACTTTTTTTTAAAATACACTAAAAATTTCGATTTTCTTCTTATTTTTTTTACACTTTGCCTTGAAAATTAAAGAAATAAAGAAAAAAGTTCTTCTTCTATTGTGCATTTTGTACAATAAAAGAAAAACTTTTTTCTCCATTTTACTTTATTTATCCCGTTCAACAAATCCCCAAATAGAGAATAACATACCAATGAAAGGAAGAATTACATAAATGCCTAATACAATATCATTATGAAACCATGAAATATCCTGTTCATAAAACATATATAAAACAAAACTAAACAAAATAAGTGTTATTCCAAATAACATTTTTTTCATATTAATTTCACCAAATCAACATTTACTAAAATTCAAACTTCTTCTCAAAATAAGCCTTTAAATCTTCAATCTTTACTCTTTCTTGTTCCATCGTATCTCTATCACGAACTGTTACAGCACCATCATTTTCAGATTCGAAATCATATGTGATACAGAATGGTGTACCAATTTCATCCTGTCTTCTATATCTCTTACCAATATTACCTCTGTCATCAAATTCACAGTTATAGTACTTACTCATTTCAGCATAAATCTTTTCAGCACCTTCGGATAACTTCTTAGATAATGGAAGCACACCAATCTTGACTGGTGCTAATGCTGGATGGAAATGAAGTACCGTACGAACATCACCTTCTGCAATTTCTTCTTCATCATATGCTGCACAAAGGAATGCTAATGTTACACGGTCTGCACCAAGAGATGGCTCAACAACATAAGGAACATACTTCTGCTTCTTTTCATCATCAAAATAAGTCATATCCTGACCAGAAGTATTTTGATGCTGTGTTAAGTCATAATCAGTTCTATCTGCAATACCCCAAAGTTCACCCCAACCAAATGGGAATAAAAATTCAATATCAGTAGTAGCTTTAGAATAGAAGCAAAGTTCTTCTGGCTCATGGTCACGAACACGCATTTCTTCTGGCTTAATACCAAGTGTTTGTAACCAATTGATACAGAACTGCTTCCAATATGCAAACCATTCTAAGTCGGTATCTGGCTCACAGAAGAATTCTAATTCCATTTGTTCAAATTCTCTTGTACGGAATGTAAAGTTACCTGGAGTAATTTCGTTACGGAAAGACTTACCAATCTGACCAATACCAAATGGAATCTTCTTTCTAGAAGTTCTCTGTACATTTTTAAAATTTACGAAAATACCCTGTGCTGTTTCTGGACGAAGATATACAATATTCTTAGCATCTTCTGTTACACCTTGGAATGTCTTAAACATTAAGTTAAACTGACGAATTTCTGTAAAGTTATGCTTACCACAAGTTGGACAGTTAATATTATGCTCATCAATATAGTTCTTCATTTCTTCATTTGTCCAAGCATCAATTGCTTTTTCAAATGTAATCTTATTTTCAAAAGCATAATCTTCAATTAATTTGTCTGCACGGAAACGCTCTTTACATTCTTTACAGTCCATTAAAGGGTCTGCAAAGCCACCAAGATGACCACTAGCTACCCATGTCTGTGGGTTCATTAAAATAGCACAGTCTACACCAACATTGTAAGGATTCTGCTGAATAAACTTACTCCACCAAGCTTTCTTTACATTATTTTTTAATTCTACACCGAGATTACCATAATCCCAAGTGTTTGCCAAGCCACCATAAATTTCAGAGCCCGGATATACAAAGCCTCTAGACTTTGCAAGTGCAATAATTTTTTCCATTGTCTTTTCCATGTTACAATTCCTCTCTTTCCAAAAAAACTATCTTAACAGACACTATCTGCTTTACAAAAAGGTACAAAAAACGCCCCAAGCAGTCCAAGTGTCTTTTCTTGTCTGCTTAGGGCGAACAATTCTGTCCGTGGTTCCACCTAGCTTCATAACGATTTTTCCAAATTTAAAAATTCGCTATGCTCTCTCATTCCTGTAACGAAGGATTACGTTGACTCCTACTATAATATAAATGAATATGTTACTTCAGGTCAAAGCTCCAAGACGCCTTCCACAACAGCCACAAAAGATTTTCACCAACCATCTTTTCTCTAACTTGTACTTATTGTGTACTACTCCTTTTCAAAGCTGATATGTTATTAAAACATAAATGTTTTAGAATATGAGGCATATTATAAAGGAGTTTTAAGGAAATGTCAACGTCTAATTTTTTATCCTTCAATAAGTCTTTTGAAAAAATTATCAAATGTATGTTATAATAATAGATTACAGGATTTCAAAAAAGCCAAATCTTGGTAGTATCTGTGCAGAACCGTAAAGAGACGGCAGTCCTTGGCGAGGTCTTTTCGAG
>CALAEX010000118.1 GCA_937891165.1 uncultured Lachnospiraceae bacterium
CCATATTTTTCTACACAGAGAATAATCTGATAATAGATTGCAAGTCACTGTATAATTATAGAATAGGATAGTGGAATTTACAAGGAACGGTTGAAACTTGGTACTAAAAATAGGGTTAACTATAAAATCTTTTAATATTTTTTACAGATACAAACTACAAATAATTTTTAATCCTAAACACCGTCTGTTCTCCTTGCTTCTCACTTACCAATTCAAACAAGTTTTCCCTGGTAGTAAATAGATTCTTCGGGTTTCTTCCAATTATCAAATATTGGTTCTTATCATCTACTGCAATATACTTTCTAATAACGTCATCCAAAAGCACATCCGCATTATCAATCTCCCTAATTTATCTTATTACATTTTTCTCCTCTTTACATATATCAAGTTCTACCTAACAAAACTACTATTAACGTCTTATTTGAAAATTCTCAAATATATTACTTTCCGTACTAAATACATCACTTAATTCTTTAATTCTTTCAGCACTTTTCAAGTCTCCCTCTGAAATATCAGCTCTACTTTTCGGAATAAACACATAACTGTCATCTTCTTCATCGTATTCCGCTTCTAATTCTTTCTCTTTTTCTTCTTCCCATGCTATTGTTGAAATCAATCTTGAAAATAATGTGTGAATTGTATTCCCAAACTCTTCCGGAGCATCTAACTTTATTCCATTTAACCACTCATCATATTCGTTGGAAATATTACCATATAATGCTTTTAGAAATCCTAATTTAGACTTAGAAGCATCACTTTTTTTATTTATTAATTTAACCATGTGATTAATTAAATAATCATCTCCAACCTCTGTCTTTTCATTATTGCACAAGTCACTGATTAATACAAAAATAGGTGGTTTATATTTTTTAATATCCGCTTCCTTATACATCTTTTTTCTTTTTTCTGCAAGATACCATGCCGTAAATAATGCACTTGCCATATACGTTTTTCCATGAAGGTCTTCTTTCTCAAACTTACAGTCTTTACAGTCATCTTCATAATCATCTTCCAAAATGTATCCAAAAGCACGTTTCACTTTTATTTTATTATTAAAAGCTATCATACAAAAATCAATACTTGAAGACAATGTTGTTCTACTTTCATAAACCTCTTTTAGAAAACTAGAAATTGCATTATTCAAATGCTCCAACTCATTTTCTAATGATTTACTGCTATCTACAATAAATACAATTGGATAATGAACTGCCCCTGAAGCCTCATCAAAATTTTCTCTTATTTTAAAATCTTTCTCATCTACAATTTCAAGCATTTGAATTACTTTTTTTATTTCTATTACTTCTTTATCATCAATACATGTTAATTCATCCCACATATGCCCTCTCCTTCAAATCTTTTCTATAAGTTGTATATTATAAAGTATAAATTCTTTTAATAAACTTTCTATACTGCAATGTTTCTTTCCATTTATTCCATCATATAAAATATTTCTTATGCTTTCTGATAACGCTAACCAACGATTTATCAAAGCAATTCCCCTTTTCGTCTGATACAATATTTCTGACTGATTTTGAAGGTGATAAATAGAATATTTCTCATCTTCTTCATCAAATGGGAAATTTCCTGCCATAAAAAAACGATATATCATAACAAAAATAGCATATTTTTCAAACTGTGCATTCTGCAAAAATGCTTTTTTTCGATTTTCTTTTGGATTTTGTATCATTTCTTTTCTTGGGCAGGAAGAATAATATTTATAATAAGAAAAACCATCACAATCAATCGGTATCACTTCACAATTCTTTGTAACAATAAAATTATCTCCTTTTACATCACTAAAATAAATACCAGCTGAATGATACATTAAAACAGTTTTACACAATTGAATTGCAATATGAATACGATTTTGCACAGTAGATGAATAATGATTTTTTGTCATAAATGACTTATAAAAACTATCATAATATAATTTTTCTAAAGAAACTCCTTCTATGTAATTACATACAATTCCCCGCTTCT
The DNA here is from genome assembly GCA_937891165.1 of uncultured Lachnospiraceae bacterium. Taxonomy (GTDB): domain Bacteria; phylum Bacillota; class Clostridia; order Lachnospirales; family Lachnospiraceae; genus SIG299. The sequence goes on from CALAEX010000118.1 coordinate 1,981, forward strand.
GATTTCCTGTCAAAATTATCTTCTGTGGCAATGCCTCTAAAATGCCTGCTTTTTGAAACCACTTTCTTACACCTATCAAATCATCTATTTTGTAAAAATAATCTGATGTAAACTCTGTGAATAATGATTTTATTATCTTTTTCTGTTCTCCATCTTCATAAAGATACAATTTAGCAGAAAGTGTTTCTTCAAATAAGCAGACATTTTTAAACTCTGTCAACTCATTCGTATTATAAATAGGCAGATAATCCACCTTGTCTGTATTTTTAAAAGCAAGTTTTCCATTGCATTGAGCCAAATCAAATGCTCTATCATCTGACTTTCCTGAAAAATTTAAAACAGCATACCTTGATACAGCATTTTCTTTTATCTGACTATAAAAACTTCTCAATTCTGGATAAGGAAAATTTAAAAAACAAATATCTTTTCTTTCCAAAATTAATTTTTCAGCATACTCAAAAACAGACTCTCCCGAAATCATTCTTATTTTCTCAGGAAAAAGCTTTACCAATTTTTCCATATTAGAAAGAAATTGAATATAAGGTCGTTCAAACAAATGATTTTCAGCAAAATTATCCCTGCTTTCAAACACAAAAACGGTCGATGACTCTATTAGTAATAACTGATTGAGCGTTTCAAAAAATTCTGCTTGATTTTTTATAATTGCTACTGATGGGTGAATAATATAAAAATCGAAATGGAATGGCATAATCAATTATCATATAATAAAATCAATTCAAAAAAACCTTTTCTGTTATTTTCAAATCTTCCTTTATTTCCTAAAGCTATCTGTTTTCTTGCTAATTCTTTTGCTTCATATAAACGATTCAATTCAATATAAGATAAACATTTTAAAATATTTATATCTACTATTTCATCACTTGATAAAATATAATTTACTATATTATCTTTCTCTGAAAAATTAGATACCTCCTTTTTTATCTTTTCAAAAAAGTCTCTTACTAACATATCTATATTCTCAGATAATTCTATTTCTCCTTTAGCAATCAAAATACTCGGTGCCGTAAAAGCACCACTAACTTTTAATGCATCTCCTTTTTTTATATTATCTTCCATTTCCATAACTTTCCAAAATATAACATCAAAAGAAACCTTTTTTATATTAATTCTATATATTAATTTTTCAGAATTTACAATCAAAAAATCAATAGCTATAATATTTTCATTTTCAATCTTATAAATTGTATTTTTAATTTTTTTAAATCCTTCATCAGCAGCATTTTCTTTTATTTTTAAAATACAATCTTTTTGCATTTGTTTATTAATCTTCATTACTTGTCTCCAATATATGACATTCTATTGTAATTCCAAGTTCATTTACTTGTCTTTGTACTTGCTCTAAGAAATTCATAGCTTTCATTGTTGGTTCATTTTTAAAATGAATTTCAAAAATAGCACATTCTATCAATGCATTCTTATAAATTTCATAATATTGTTCCTCTTCACAAAAAGAAATATAATCGTTTATCTTTTCTTGAAGTGCTAATAAGTGATTATACTCATCATTCCACTCAAGATGGTCTGATATTAACATTCTCAATACTCTTTTTTCTTCATCTAATGCTATTCCATCTACTACATTTCTATCTAAAACTGACATACTTCCTCCTTAAGATTATTTAGGTCTAATTATTTTTATTTCCGTACCAGCAGGAATTTTAAATCCTCCTTTAAAAATACCTTTTCCTTCTCCTACAACAGTTCCTCCCTCTTTCATAATTTCATCAAATGCAATTTTTTGATTAGTTGTTAATGAAGCTGTGGCAGATGACTTAAACTCATTTATTATAATATTTCCATTTGCATCAATTCCAATCGCATCCACTCGTGTTTTTACACCTGATTTTGTTTTTATAGTAACTTGTTCTACTGCATTCGAATTTTGAGCCTTAAATTTCGCAAATTCTTGCTGCTCATAAATTTTACCATTCGTACGATTTTTTTCTAAAGTATTTGCTCTATTTCCATCCTTATTTACAATATCATCTGCAACATCATCTACAATACCAGCTTTATTAACTCCGTTAATAATACCCTTGACAACATTTAAAATACTAGATGCTAAAGCAAAAATACCGCCCCACATAAACCCTTGTGCCAATCCATCTAAAAAGCCGTCCCATATATCACCGCCTGTAAATAGAGAAATCGCCGCGCCAAAAAGTCCTGAAATTAACATTCCTTGTAAAACTCCAACTACCAATGGTGCTAATGCACCACCCGAAAGAAATGTAATGACTGCTGCAATTGCAAGTGTTACTGCTCCTACAATTAATTCTACCGCGTGTTCTTTTACAAATTCAACAATTCCATTCCAAATCTGCTCTGCTGTATCACAAAATCCTTCCCATTTTTCTAAAATCCAATCCCAGATTTTTTCCGGGTCTACTCCAGCAGGTGCAAGATGCGGATGTTTTTCGTAAAATCTTTTCTCATTCTGCATAATTGTATCTGCAACTCTTTTATCTGTAAGAACTGTATTTTCAAAAAATTTGTCACTTTTCTGTTGAAGCTGCACAACACTATTCTTTTTTCTTTCTTCTGCTTCAATTCGATGATTGATATCTGTTTGTGCTGATTGGAGATTCCCATTTAAAGGACCATTCACATTTGAGATTCTTTGATTTACACTCTGCAATGCTTCTATTGTATCATCTATTCTATCATAAAGCCTGTCTAATTTATTCTGATAAGATGCAACCGCTCCTCCACCGCCTCCATATATCTCTATTCGCATATCGTGCCTCCTTTCCTTCTCTATTTATGTACATAATCGAATAACTTTAAAAAGCCATTTTAATTCTCCTGATTTGCTTCACCTAATGCCGTATCACATTCTTGAAAAATTTCTTTACAAGACTCTAAGGTATCGCACATTGTAACAAGAATATCTTGTATCCCTGTAAGATTTGCTTTTACATTTTCTGCATCTTTTTTAAATGCTTCTGCACCTTTTCCTTCCCAATTTTGTACTAATTCCTTTACAATTTCATCATAATCCATTGTTATCTTATTATACTTTTGAATTAACATACTTTTCTGTGAAAGAAATTTATCAAAACTTCTTGTATCTAAAAGATTGTAGCCTCCCATATGTTCATTACCACCCTTTCTTTTTAAAATATATTGGTAAAATTGGTGCGTCATCATCGTCTTCTAGTGTTACATTCTCTTTTGTACTTTCTTTCTTATCTATTTTTGCCTCTTCCTCTTCTCTAGGTTTTGAAATTTCTGCTTTTTGTTCTTTCTTTTCATCAGACTGTACTATCGTTTGAAAAACACTTCCTTTTCCTATTCCATCTAAAATTCGATATTCTTTCCATATTTGTTTTTCCTCTATGGTTTCATTACGAAGCATTTTTTCATGTGAAACATTCAGCATTTTAAATTTTACCACTTCGTCACTTTGTTCTATATCTAATAAATATCCATCTCCTCGTTCACATTTTCCAAACATTTCTTTTAATTCTTCTAAGTCCTGTGTTCCAAATACCGTATGCTGTCCCTTATTATCTCTGATAAAACGTACGATATCATCTAATAAAAAAGCATATTTTATACTATTGTTAAATAACAATCTTATTTCTGACTCCGTTATATTCTGTGCATCTGAAAAAACAAACAATACTTTTTCCTCCGATGCACTATTTATGAAAGCTGCTAATCTGCTAATGACCTGTGTGCCAATCCTTCCTTGCATTGACAAATAAAATTGTTTACTCTGTATCACAAAAACTGTAAACGGATGTTCCTTTTTCGTTATTTTCTTCTCTTCTTCTTCATACATATCTTTTGGAATATCATAATAGGCTTCTTCTTCAATAAACGCAAAAAATTCTTCCTTATTCTTAATTAACTTCCAAGAAGGATAATTCGGTTTTTCTTGTGGACTTCCAATTTCCGGAAAACTTGTTATAATATCCTGTTTTACAATATCTTTAACATCATCTAATCCTGATCTCTTATCTTCCCAAAATACAAATCTTACTCCCGATATTCCCAATGCTCCATATAAAATCAAACGAAGCAGGTTGGATTTACCCGAACGTTTTTTTCCATAAATTGCGATTGCATTTGCATCTTCTAAATTGATAGAAATTGGCTTAAATTTAAAATAATCCAGTCCTACGGTTAAACAACCTTTCTGATATGCAGGATTTTCAGGCTCATTCTCCATATATTCAGACCATGTTTCTGCATTTAAATCGGTGATAAATGTCTTTAAGCGTTCTTTTGCTGCCTTTTCTACATCTACTTCATAAAATTCCTTCAAATTTTCTATAAATATTTCTAACGCCTTTTCTTCTCCGTCTCCCTTTGAATAATCATACGGATAATATGCTTGAAATTCAAAAACCCCTTTCTCGCTATTTGCTACACCACGTCCTTTTTCCAAAATCGGTTTCTCTACTTTTGCAGAAAATATTTCTGCATACTTATCTTTTGGAAGGTCAAATGCAATAACTCGATTAAAAGCTCCCATCAACCTTCCTATTCCTCCTGAATATTCATTTGCAGCAAAGACAAGTGTAATTCCTTTTGCCAATCCATCTCTTGACAATTTTAATAATAATTCCTTATAACTTTCATATTTCCCATCTGTATAAAAAGAGTTTAAACCATCTAAAACAAAGGTTATATGTGGCGGACGTTCATCAACAGGGCATTGACTATATACCTTTCCTGATAAGATTTTAGAATACTCCGAAAATTTTCCTTCTATAATTTTAAAAATTCTTCTAACATTTTCATCATTCGCACCATCAAAGCAGGCTTTTACATAGGGCAGTTTCCCATACATTTGAAGTCCATTATTAAAATCTAAAATATAAATTTCTTCCATGTCTTTTGCTTCTTTTACTTGATGAATACGGATAAGAAGTGTCTTTAACAATGTTGTTTTTCCACTCATAGCTGTACCAAATACAGCTATATTACTCTGATACAAATCTACTTCATAATCATCTTGTAACTGTTCTTCCGGATTATCATATCTGCCAAGAACTAACGAGTTCATTGTTATCTCTTTTTTTTTCTTATTTTTCTTCATCTTTTTTTTCTTCATCCACAACTTTCTTTAATTTCTTACAAGTTCCTGTTCTTGTATTCCAATCAAATTCGTAATAACAAGCAGACGGTAATATGGATTGAAAAACAATGGTTGGTTTTTCTATATTACGCTTTTTATAACAAGCTTCAATCTGTTCACATACCAAACTAATCTGCGTAACTTTATTCTTTTCTTCTACTTCTGATTGTGCATCTTGTCCCAGTCTCTTCTTCTTTGCCTTTTCATTTTCTTCAGAATCGAAAAACATTGTATATGCTCCGTTCATCTTTGCCCAAGTCACTTGATAAGGCTGTTCTAAATTTCTAATAATACTTGCACTTGCATACCCCGATTGAAAATATTCAAATCTCGAACCTGTTCCTACTAACAAATATGCTCGTCCATTTCCAGGCATATGCGCATCTGCCGCACGGTCTGATCCAATCATTTCTTTAGATGCCTCTCTTGTTGCTACTTTTAAACATAAACGAGCCTTGGAGTTTACACGAATATCCGATGTAATTGCATTTTCAATATTTTGTGAAATTAAAATAATATGAAATCCCAAGCTTCGCCCTATTCGCGCAAGTGATGTTATCTCTGCTTTGAAGTCAACTTCTGAATTTTCTCCCGTAAATCGCATTAATTCCGTAAATTCATCGATTACCACAAATAAATGCGGTAACTGTGGCAGTTTCTCTAAATCTTTTAATTTCGCCCTTCCTTCTTCTGTATTTAAGTCGATTTTAAGGTTTTTTGCATTCTTAATATGTTCTTTTAAATTATTTTTAGCATTGATATAACCATCAACACTATCTACATCCATTTTATTAAGCAGTCTTTTTCTTCTTTTTACTTCTGCACTCATAGAATGTAAAAATCTCTTTAGCATATAGAGCATACCTGTTCCTGTTTCATCACCATCTATATCTGTAACTTTGCCTACCACATGAGGAAGGTCTCCTATTCTTTTTACAAATCCCGCTCCTTTCATATCCATCAAAAGCAAATTCACCTGTTCCGGAGTATATAACATACACAATCCAATTAAATAGGTTAAAATCGTTTCTGTTTTTCCTGAACCAGTAGTACCTGCTACAAGCATATGCGGTCCATCTGCCTTTTCATGAAGGTCTAAGAATATTAATTCATTATCTGATTTTTTACCAATCGGCACTGCCAATGTTTCCGTTACATCTCGTCTCTTTTGAAACAAAGATTCTTCTCCTTCTTTTGACTGCTCACACAGATTCCATTGCTGTTCTATAAATTTTTTCACTTTCTCCTTTAATTTTTCTTCTGTATTTTCTTCCGCCGATATCTCAAACTTCTCCTGACTCTGCTCACTATATAGTTCCATCAAATCAAATAATTCAACATAAGATGGTACACCTACACCTTGTGCAATTCTATAATAATAAATAGCACTTAATGTTTTATAAGCCTGATACAATTCTAAACGTTTCCATTTTGTATCTAAATTATTTACTGCTAAATTCCACATATCGGTTGTAAAAGAATACTTTTCTTTATCTTTTACGGAAGGAATTTCTCCTGTATCTGTTCTGGAAATCATTTGAATATGTGGATAAAGATACCAATTATATTCTTCATATTTTCCACTTTCTGCTTCATTACTTGCTCCAAATTTCTTTTCTGCCACAATTACTTGTCCACAGTACTTTGGAAGTTCCTCTTCATAATTTTTACAAAAAATAAAGGATAATCTATGATTATTTCTTTGCGAACCCTCCTTTTGTTCTGAATAATCGGATAAAAATTCGGAAATCGCATGGCGTTTAAATGAATATTCTTCTTGAAAAATCAAAACAATATGAGGTCCTCTTTCCTCATCTTCTCTTGATGTTCTATCCAAAAGAACTTCATATAAACGGTTAAATACCATTCCTGCGGCCGTTTCATCAAAAACAAATGCCGATAAATCTCCCAATAATTCACGAAAATGTGGGAGATGTCTATATTTATCAATAAAATTTTGACGATAATTCCATTGATTACCAACTTTTTCTTTCTTTTTTAATGTATCATCTGTTTTTTCTTTATCGTCTATCTTATCATTTCCTTCTTTTTTACCTTCTGCTTCATCAATTACTTTTTCATGATTCCTTCCTGTTATATAAGATAAATCAGCATCATTTTTGCAAAAGAAAACAATCTGAACATCATCCGGTGAATGATAAAAACTCAAATTCATAATAATATTATCTAAGATAGGATAAAACGAAAGATTTTTCGGTAATACAATACCAAGTGTTTCACATTCCCATAATTTTAATAAAACAGGAGCCTCCTTCAAATAAGCATATTTCTCTGCAATTGCTGCTGGTAAGTCTATCAAATATCCTTTTCCATCCTGTTTACTTTTTCCTTTTTTGGATTTTTTTCTACTCTTAACATCTTCATAGAAAGTGCCTTCCTTATCTTCTAATAAAATGGTAAATGGTTCTGTATCCTTATTTCCCAAATTACTATATCTTTCAGAAGTAAATACATAATCCTTCTTTTCTCCCACAATTGAAAAAATAGAAGAAACCAACTGACTGCCTGAAGCCGATAAGCCAATTCTAATTGTAAGAAAATCCGGATGCTCTTTACCTCTGGTAAAAATATCAGGATTTATCTCTCTACATTTATCTACTAAGGATGTGCTATTTTTTATTTTTTCATCTGTTATTTCCAATCCAAGCATAGAAGGATATAAGTTTTTTAATTGTTTTACATCACATGTCTGTTTCTTTACAATATCCTTTATAATTCTTTGTATGTATTTTTCATAATGACTTTTCCAATCTGACAAAGACTTTTTAAATGTTTTTCTCTGGTCAATTATATTCCAAATCGATGTTACTATTGTAATACCTCCAACTGCCAAATACATATATTGAAGAAATTTATTGTCAGCTGCATTTCCACTAGAACTTCTGCTTATCATCATAATAATAGCCATTAATATTGGTGATATCAGATTTCTAAAACCATTTCCACGTCCTTCTTTTGGTGCTTCTGTAGGAGGAATAATCTTAATCGGTTCTGTATCTAACTGATAAAGTGGTCGATTACTAATATTATAAAGCGGAATAGACTTTTTATATCCTTCTTTCATTTTAATCTTATTCTCTTGTCCCTCTGCTTCTTCAAATAAAAATAAATTAACGTCTTTTTTATCTGCCTGTATTCCTGCTTCATGACGTGAAAACACAATTCGCGTAGATGTCACGAAACCGATTTCTTTTAACGTTTTTCCTTCCAGTTTTCTTTTCCCTAATTGAAACTGGGCTGCATCACTTACACTTTCTATGTGATCTAATTGATTTTTTTCATCTTCAGTCAAACGTCTCCATTGATTCTTATCTATACAGTCAGCAGTAATAAAATATCTTTGAAATAATTCCTCTCTTTTTTCCCATAAATCATCTACTACATATTCATAAACAATCATCTTACTTTTATCAGAATCTTCGGATTCATGTTCCTTTTTTTCAAACTCCTGCTCCGGAGGTTTCGGATGAAGATGAAAATCATCATTCGTATTCTCTAAATAAGACTTATAACATTTCAAAAACATTGCTAGACATTCTCTATAAATTGTTTCTTCTGAAGCATTATAAGAGTCCTCTATCATTTTTACCGTATTTTCAAAATCTCTTTCTACTCTTTTTAACGAATCATGCCTTTCACTTCTTAATAAGAAATCCATATTTTCAATTTCGTTCATTATGGTTTCGTCAATTTTACCTGCTTGAATTAATCCATATCGAACAGCTTCCAGAAGCTTATCCACTGTAATATTATTTTTTACAATCAAATCAAAATCGTATTGTACGGGTGATACCCCCGCTTCTATTACATAATCAATAATAAATCTAATTGTAATTAAAATTGTATTTTCATCTCTAATTGAAAGAAGTTTCTTTGCCATTCATCTAATTCTCCTTCATAAACAAAGTAGCTAAATCTCTTTGTATTGCTTCTATACCTCCCATTTTTTCCCATAATTCCATTGCATCGAATGGTTCTGGTATCTCAGGATATTTTATACTTTCTTTGTTTAAACCGATACCTATTTGTAATTTTGCATATTCCTGCCAATCTCGCTCTAATACTTTCCAATCGAATACCATTTCTAAGGTTTCTTCTTGGTTACTTCCCTTTGCTTTTATTTTTTCTTCTATTCCTTCAAGCTTTATTTCTTTTTTATCCAGTTCTCTTTCTAATATCTTCTCCTGAATCTTTCCTTTTGCTTTTATCTTTTCTTCTATTCCCTCAAGCTTTATCTCTTTTTTATC
>CALAEX010000119.1 GCA_937891165.1 uncultured Lachnospiraceae bacterium
TATGAAAAGACCTTGTACGTCATTTATTTTTCAAAAAAACTTGTAAAGTGGTGTTTATAAGAAAAATTTATAAATTAGGAAATTGAAAATAAAATAGTTGTATGATATTATGAGAACCAAAATGAAAAAAACGTAGTTTCTCGAGGAAATACGGGAATGCTTAAGATGATTTCTCAAAAGAAAGGAGCAATTGTTACTCGACAAATTTATATTATGTTTGTCCATATTTTGAGTAACAAATAGATACAAATGAGTGAAGCAAATCAAAAGAAGGGGTTAGATATCAATGCAAAGTCGTTCGTCACAGCAATGATTATTATCTTTGCGTTAATGTTTGGGACGTATTTGTTAACATTTGTTGTTCCTAGTGGGGAGTATGAGAGAATAGTAGATGCTCACGGTGACACAGTGATTGATACCGAAAGTGGATTTCAATATGTAGAGGGTGGTATTCCATTTTGGAAATGGATTCTTTCTCCATTTCTTGTGTTAGTGGCAGAGGGAAGCGGAACAATTATTGCAGTCATTGCATTTCTTTTAGTCATTGGCGGTGTATTTAATGGATTGGAAAAATGCGGTTTGATGAAATATATGCTAGATAAGATTGTAGACCGTTTTGGAGCATCTAAATATCGTTTAATGGCAATCATTATCTTTTTCTTTATGGCATTAGGCTCTTTCATTGGTTCTTTTGAAGAATGTGTACCATTAGTGCCAATTGTAGTAGCTCTTTCTGTTAGTCTTGGTTGGGATGACTTGACAGGGCTTGGTATGAGCTTACTTGCGATAGGCTGTGGATTTGCAGCTGGCGTTTGCAATCCATTTACGGTAGGTGTAGCTCAAAATTTAGTAGGATTACCAATGTTTTCTGGAATGTGGTTACGTTGTGTTAGCTTTTTGGTTGTATATTTATTGTTGTTAGCATTTGTTAGAAGACATGCAAAAAAAGTGGAAAAACCATTAGGAGCAACAGCGACATTAAATCAATTTGTACCTAATAAGAAAAAAGATAAAGCATTAAAATATTTTGGTGGAATTTTACTTGTTGGTATTCTTGTTGTATTTAGTTCTGTATTTATTACTGCATTGCAGGATTATACAATGATTATTGTGGCATTGATGTTTTTAGTAGCGGGAGTTTCCTCGATTTTGGCAGCAGGAATGTCAGGAAAAGAGCTTGGTATTTATTTTTGGAATGGTGTTACTAGTATATTTCCAGCTGTTTTAATGATATTGATGGCAAGTTCGATTAAATATACTTTGGTAGAAGCTAAGATTTTGGATACATTACTTCATTCCGCAGTAGGAATTGCAGAAACATTACCAAAAGTAGTAGTTATTTTATTTGTTTATTTGATTGTATTAGTGATGAACTTTTTCATTAGTTCCGGTTCAGCAAAAGCATTTTTACTTATGCCCTTGATTGTGCCATTGGCTCAAATATTTGATATTTCCGCACAATTATGTGTGATGGCATTTGCGTTTGGCGATGGATTCTCTAATGTGCTGTATCCAACAAACCCAGTATTGTTGATTAGTATTGGGCTTGCAAATGTAAGCTATGTAAAATGGTTTCAATGGACATGGAAATTTCAGTTGATGAATATTGTGGTGACAAGTTTGATGTTGTTACTTGGACTTGTGATAGGATACCATTAAAAGGCTAGTTTTATATATCTTCAATAAGTCTTTTGGATTTTAAGAAAACCAATCTTGGTAGTATCTGTTAGAACACGCTCTCGCTCGGGACGAGACGGAGCAGTACTAGGCTCGAAAAAACATCGCCAAGGACTGCTGTCTCTTTACGGTTCTGCACAGATACTACCAAGATTCGTCTTCTTTAAAATTCCGTAATTTTTTATTATAACATACATTTGACAATTTTTTTAAAAGACTTATTGAAGTTATATATAAAATTGTTTGACATGAAAGTTATAATTAAGTAAAATAAACACAGTGATTGCGTTGCAGAAACCTGTGAGGCCTGTGACCGGAGGAGGTAATGATATGGAAAAAATATTAGATGTTGCTCAATATATTTTTGTAGAATATAAAAATATTTCTGGAAAAATTATTGATGAAATGAAGTTACAAAAATTATTGTATCTTACCCAAAGAGAATCTCTAGCTATAACAGGAGAGCCAATGTTTGCTGAGGAGTTTGAAGGTTGGAAATATGGTCCAGTATGTCGAGAGGTTAGAGGTTATTATACAGAAGATGGCATGTTTGCGGATAATATAAATGAAATTTCTCTTGAAAATGCTTATATTGCGAAAAACATTATTTTACAGTATGGAGCATATGAATCATGGAAATTAAGTGAACTTTCTCATAGAGAGTTGTCTTGGCGTAATTCAAGAAAAGGAATTCCACAAGGACAAAATGGAAATAAAAAGATTTTGTTAGAGGACATTCGGAAAGATTCAGAAAAGGTAAGACCGTATGATTCTGTTTGGGATATGTATTATGATGAATTTGAAGATGCGGAGGGAATGTAGTTGATAGGAAAGGCATATATCTCCACTTTTAAATATTATGATAATCAAACACATCGAATGGCATTTAAAAATAGACCTGTTTTAATTGTAGGTCAAGCGGATAGTAGTGATTATGTAATATTGCCAATTTCAAGAATTACAAATCAGAGTAATATTGATAGTTATTATGATGTTCCAATTGAGCCAACAGATGTACCATTATTTAATTTAACACAACGTTCTTATATAAGAACTCATAAACAATCTATTGTTCATTTTGGAGAATTAACAAAAGAAATAGTTGATTTTCGAAAAGAATATAGTAATATTTATGTAGATGTTATTGCTAAAATGGAGGAATTTCAAAAAAATCTTATATTAAATGCATTATAAAAGGTAAGTTTTTATTGCGTAGCAGGGAGAAGTTTCTGTTACGCATTTTTTATTTCAAAAAAATCGAATTATTTTTTTAATTATGACAATGTATAAGTGAAGGGTAAACAAATTGCACTTTCTAAGACGTCTTAAAATTGGAGAAACCGATGACAAAACAAGAACTTGAGTTATGTATCAAACAATATGGCAAAGATATTTATTCTTTTTGTAAATATCTTACTTGTAATGGGCAAGAAGCGGATGACTTATATCAAGATACGTTTCTGATGGCAGTAGAGTTACAGGAAAAGATAGAGTATAAAGAAAATCCGAAAAGTTATTTACTTTCGATTGCGTTGCGAATTTGGAAAAATAAAAAGAGAAAATTTGCTTGGAGAAAGAAAATCGCAGAGATACAGCCAATGGTAGAACTGCAAGAAGTGGAAGCACATAGAGAATTAGAAGTATCTTTAGAAGAGCAAGTGATGAAAAAAGAAACCGAGGAATTTGTAAGAAATGCGGTGAATCATTTATCAGAAAAATTAAAGATAGTAGTACTTCTTTTTTATATGGAAGGATTATCTACGAAGCAAATTGCTAAAGTAATAAAGTTACCAACAGGAACAGTATTAAGTAGATTACATCAAGCAAGAAAACTATTGAAAAAAGAATTGGAGGTCATATTGGATGAAGAAACAATTGGATGAATTATTAAAATGTGCCCTTACTCCAATGGATGAGCCGAGTTTTTGGTTAAATCAAAAGATTTTAAATCAAGTAAAGGAGCAAAATGAAATGATAGGCAAAGAAAAAAGAAGATTTTCTGTGGCAACCATTGTTCTTGCATTTATATTGTGCTTTGGTTCTATTACAGCGTATGGTGCATGGAAATATATATCATCAGCAGATGTAGTAAATAAATTACAGGAAGATACTACGTTAGCAGAAGTATTTTTAAGTGAGAAAGCAAAGGTCATTAATGAAACACAAACGTATGGTGGATATCAAATTACTTTATTAAGTATGGTTTCGGGAGATTTATTAACTGAACATCCTACTTATGATAAGGATGGAACTATTATGACAGATAGAACGTATATTGTTGTTGCGATTGAAAATGAAGATGGAACACCATTACCAAGTCCAGCAGAAGATGCTTATGCAGAATTGGAGTTTTTTGTATCTCCTTTAATGAAAGGTTATAATCCAGTAATGCACAATATTGTCACCATGTCAGGTGCTTATGGAGAAATGGAAGAAGAAGGTATTTTATATCGACTACTAGAATGTAACAATGTGGAGAACTTAGTAAGTGATGAAATATATATTTGTGTTTCAGATGGCGTATTTTATAATGCAAAAGCATATCAATATGATGAAACAACAGGTGAAATTAGTAGAAATGAAGCATATGAAGGTTTAAATGCTTTGTTTGTTTTACCAATGGAAGAATAATAATGAAATAGCACGATATTAGATGAAATAATAACAATTTCATTTAATATTGTGCTATTTATTTTTTTTTAAATATGTTATAATGCAATAAAATTTTTTAAGGAAATAAGGAAAGGAATAGAAACGATGAAAGTATTGATTATCAATGGAAGTCCAAGAGTAAATGGTAATACAACAATTGCAGTTCGTGAAATGGAGAACATTTTTAAAGAAAATGGTGTAGAAGTAGAAACTGTACAAATTGGAAATAAAGATGTTAGAGGTTGTATTGCTTGTGGACATTGTGGAAAAGCAGGAAAGTGCGTATTTGATGATGTGGTAAATGAACTTGCTCCAAAGTTTGAAGAAGCCGATGGTTTAGTCATTGCAAGTCCTGTATATTATGCATCTGCAAATGCCACATTAATTGCTTGTTTAGATAGATTATTTTATAGCACTCGTTTTAGCAAAGCGATGAAAGTTGGTGCTAGTGTTGTATGTGCAAGAAGAGGTGGTTGTTCTGCTACATTTGATGAATTAAATAAATATTTCACAATTGCAAATATGCCAATTGCTTCTAGTCAGTATTGGAATAGTATTCATGGAAGGGAACAAGGTCAAGCCGAAATGGACGAAGAAGGTAAACAGACCATGCGTGTACTTGCAAGAAATATGACATTTTTAATGAAGAGTATCGCACTTGGCAAGGAACAATTTGGACTTCCTGAAACAGAACAAAGAGTATGGACTCATTTTATTGATTAGGGGAGTGAATTATGTTGTTTGGTAAGAAAAAAGTTGCAAAGCCGACATTTGAATTTAATAAAAAAATTCATCAAGCCGTGTTAAGATGTTCTATTTGTAATGGAGAACAGGTAGCAGGTTTTAAAGACAAAGAAACAGGGCATTTTACGGAAATTATGTGCATTAAAGAGCCAGAAGATTTAGAACAATTTCGTATGACATATGGCGTAGATTTTATAACAAAGGAATATTAAAAGAAAGGAAAAGAACACTTTTTCACAACCGAAAGACAGTGAAAGAGTGTTTATTTGAATTGTATGAAAAAGTTATTAGTGACAGGTGCATCAGGATTTTTAGGAAGTAGAATTGTAGATTTTTATAAGAAAAAATATGAGGTATATGCACCAACACATACAGAAATGGATATTACAAAAGAAGAAAGTATAAATGATATTTTTTCTAAATATAAGCCAGACATTGTGATTCATTGTGCTGCTATTTCTGATGTAGGAAGGTGTGAGAGAGAACGAGAAAAAGCATGGAATATCAATGTGAATGGAAGTATCCATATTGCAAAAGCATCTAAAAAAATAAATGCAAAATGTATTCTTTGTAGTTCTGACCAAGTGTATTTTGGAAGTTTAGAAAAAGGTGCACATAAAGAAGACGAGGAACTTCAACCTTTTAATTTGTATGGACAAGGAAAATTAAAAGCAGAAGAAGAATGTCAAAAGGTAAATAAAGATTGTGTATTGCTTCGCTTATCTTGGATGTATGATGTGAAAACAGTAAAAGAAGGAGAGCATAGTGACTTTTTTAAAACATTGCTTTTGCAATTAAAAGGTACAGATAACATGAGGTTTCCTATTTATGATAAAAGAGGAATTACAGATGTGAATGAAGTGGTACAAAAGTTAGAAAAGACATTTGATATTACAGGTGGTGTTTATAACTTTGGTTCACCAAATGAAAAAAATACATTTGATACGGTTTATGCAGTATTTGAAAAATTAGGTTTTAATACAGATAGATTGGAGAAAAACGAAGAAGCATTTCAAACCAATCCAAGAAATATTAGTATGTGCCAACAAAAAATAAAAGAATGTGGTATTACTTTTTCATCAACAGAAGATGGATTATTAAGAAATTTAGGAATGATACATCATAAAAAGGAAGAATGCTAAAATGTAAATAAAAGGAAAAGACTTTCCTATATGGTTTTCAGGGAGAGTCTTTTTTTTATTTTTTAGAAATATCGTATTAGTTGATTTTTTATTGTTTGTAGTAAACTACAAATCCATTGTGAAATAAAAATAGTTTAGGTATACTGATTATAACAAGACTAGAAAAGGGAGTGGTTGCTTGAATAACATCAAATTAGCAGAAAACCTAGTATATTTAAGGAGGAAAAAAGGAGTTACACAAGAAACGATAGCTGATTTTTTAGGAATTACGAAGGCTTCGATATCCAAATGGGAAACAGGTCTTAGTTTGCCCGATATTGCACAATTACCCAAAATAGCGTCTTATTATGATATTTCGATTGATGAGTTAATGGGGTATCAAGCTCAAATTTCCATGGAAGCAATCAAAACGCAGTATGAAGCATTTGCAGAAGATTTTGCAAAACGAAATTTTTCTGATGTAATGGAAGACATTCGTAACTTTATCCGCCAGTATTATTCTTGTTATCCAGCATTATTACAAATGGTTGTTTTGTTATTGAATCATTATAAGATGGCAGAGGTACAAGAACAACCAAATATACTACAAGAAATGATACAGTTATGTGAACGTATTCAAGAAAAAAGTGTAGATGTAAATTTATGTGTAGATGCAAATATATTACAGGCATCTATAGAATTATTGCAGGGAAAACCAGAAGAAGCTATTCAAAAGTTACAGCCTTTTTGTGAAAGACGAAATATGAAAGAAGGCTCTGAAGGAATTTTAATTCAAGCATATCGAATGACAGGGCAGATAGAAGAATCGTTAGAATGGAATCAGGTTCATATTTTTACTCATTTATTAAGTTTAGTAGAAAATAGTATTCTTTATTTGGTATCTAATTTAAACAATAAAGAGGTTGCCATTCAAACCATAGAGCGAACACAAAAGATAGTAGAAGCTTATGAATTATATCAACTTCATCCAAATTCTTATTTAAAATTTCAATATGCAAAAGCAATGTTTTATGCAACACATGATAGAAAGCAAGAAGCATTAGAAGCATTAAAAATTTTTGTAGAGGATGGGGTTTCTTTTGTAAAAAATGCATTGTACCTTCATGGAGATAGTTATTTTGATAGGTTGGATAACCACTTTAAAAAGATGGAGGAATATAACATTTTGCCAAGAAATAAACAAACGGTATTGGTATCAATAAGACAGGATTTAGAACATCCTATATTTAAAGAAATTCGTATGACAGAAGAATTTAAATGTATGATAGCATTATTTCAAGATATAGAATAAGAACTTTTAGGAAAGGAGAACAGGATGGAACAATTAACAGAACTTTTACCATTTTTAATACCGTTAGTGATAGCAGAGGTTATTTTATTAGCAGTAACACTTCGTCATATTTTAACGCATAACACCTATAAAAGAGGCAATCGTGTTTTATGGATAGTAGTTGCGATTGTAGGAATGCAGTTTTGGGGTCCAATCCTTTATTTTATATTAGGAAAAGAGGGTGAATAGATGAGTATATTAGAATTATCTCATGTATCAAAGGCATTTGGTAGTAGAAAAATTATAGAGGATATTAGCTTTTCTGTGCAAGAGGGAACAATCTTTGGTTTTATCGGACAAAATGGTGCTGGCAAGACAACCACAATGAAGATGATACTTGGTTTATTACCAATAGATAGTGGAGAAATTTTTGTTCATGGAGAAAAGGTTTCTTATGGACAAAATAAAACAAATCAGTATACCGGCTATCTTCCAGATGTACCAGAGTTTTATGGATTTATGACACCAAAGGAATATTTAACATTGTGTGGTGAAATCGTAGGTTTGCCAAAAGCAGAGATTTCTAAACGTGTAAATGAATTATTAGAGAGAGTTGGCTTGTCGAAAGTAAATAAGAGGATACATGGATTTTCTAGAGGAATGAAGCAACGCTTAGGAATTGCACAAGCGTTGCTTCATTCTCCGAAATTGTTGATTTGTGATGAACCAACATCTGCCCTAGACCCTGTAGGAAGAAAAGAAATTTTAGATATTTTAGCAGATGTAAAAAAAGAAACAACCGTGATTTTTTCTACCCATATTTTATCTGATGTGGAACGAATTTGTGATACGATTGCATTTTTATATGATGGAACAATCGCATTGCAAGGAAGTTTAGATGAAATCAAAGCAACTCATAAAGGAACAGGAGTAGAATTGGATTTTTACAACATAGAAGATAGAGAGAAATTTCATCAATTATATATGGGTGGAATAGTTTTGAATCCTTTGCGACTTCAATATAAGCAAAAAAAGGAAAAAGATATGATGCAAATGATAAAAGTGTTAGTAGAACAGGAGATTCCTATTCAGAAAATAGAAATGTTAGAGCCGAATTTAGAAGATTTGTTTTTGGAGGTGGTTAAAAAATGAAGCAGTTAATCGCATTTTCTAAAAAAGAATTTTTAGAAACTTGGAGAACTGGTAAATTTTTAATTTTAGTGATTGTGTTTGCTTTATTTGGTATTATGAATCCAGCAATTGCTAAATTAACTCCTTGGATGATGGAACAATTTTCGGAATCATTAGAACAATCAGGACTTATCCTTACAGAAGTAACGGTAGATGCAATGACTTCATGGACGCAATTTTATAAAAATATTCCTATAGGTTTGATTATTTTTTTACTAATGTTTAGCGGAATTCTGACAACAGAACTTCAAAAGGGAACATTGATTAATATGCTTACGAAAGGATTGTCTAGAAAAATTGTTGTGATAGCAAAAACAATACTTATGATGACGATGTGGACAGTAAGTTATTGGATGTGCTTTTTGATTACTTATAGTTATAACGCATATTTTTGGAAGAATGAAATTGCGAAGCATTTATATTTTTCTGCATTTTGTATCTATTTATTTGGAGTATGGCTAGTAATACTATTGATATTATTATCAACGATAGCTACAACAACTTCTTTTTTAACAGTTGGTATGGGAGGAATTTTTTTTGTAGTATATTTACTTGGCATATTGCCAGATGTAAAGAATTATTTACCAACAAAACTGTTAGATGCTTCAGGATTGCTATCGGATATAGGAAAAATAGGAGATTATTCCCTTAGTATTGGAATTACAATGGGAATTTCTATCATTCAATTAATAATTGGAATTATCTTATTTAATAAGAAAAAAATTTAATCGCAGATTTTTTATTGAACCTTTATTTTGTATATGATATAATCAAATTGTTTAATTGAACAGAAAGTAGGATGCGAATTTCCGATGTTAGATGCCCTCTAGTACATAAAGGAGGGTGATGCCCTATGAACACAATGGAAGTTTTAACTTTATTGCTTGTTATTTTTGCGGCACTATCTTATATAGATAATCACGATAACAAAAAGAAATAGCATCCCTCAACCGTCCAAAGTTAGGATGCTATTCTTGTAATCTTCACTGAGGGCAATCGGAAATTTCACTTCCGAATTCCTTTCTAAGTAAATTATACACTAGGGTGCTTGTGTTTTCAAGTACCCTTTTTTGAAAATTTTGATAAAATAGGGAGGCTGTATGAACAAAAACAATTCAAAGAAAAAGAAAATAAGTGTGATAATAGTAGGAATAGTTCTTGCTGTTATTTCCATAGTAGGTAGTATCGTTGGGATAATTGCAAGAAAAAATGTAAAAGCAATGAATCATTGTGTAGAATCAGTACTAACAGAATTACAAAAGCATTATACGATAACACCTCTTGATGTAGGAGAATATAAGGAAATGAAACTATATGGAATTATGAAGTTTCATGTAGAGCAGTATGATATTGAAGGGCTAGGAAATCTTTCAATTATGCGTACGAATATGGGTATTATGCAAATGGCTACGGTAGTAATTACACCAAAAGATAAAAATATGCCATTACTTTCCGCAGATTATATGTACATATTGTCAAATCGTAAAGCTTATTTAGAGTTTTATGATGTAGTAAAAGAAAAAGATGAGCCATATATTCAGTTATTAAATGCTCTGTCAAACGTTCAAAGTAATTATGACTCTTTGGAAGATATAGAAACTTCTCCTGCTTGGTATCAACATTTATTAACTGTGACATCTTATAAAGGTGGTAGTTTTGATGCAGATAGAGAGTTAGAAGGAATGTTAACAGATAGTTTAACTGTCTATTTAGAACATAGTAAGCAACTTCCTAAGTTAACAGCAGAAGAAAAATTAGAAAAACTAGAAATTACAATGGCATATACCGATGGATTGATTGAAAAAGGTGGAATTTCAACGGATGTATTTAAAAAAGAACTTGGGGAAGAAGAAACAAAAAAATTCTTTGATACTGTATTTTTTGGAACGACAGTAGAATAACAAATATCAAAAATCTGCTCTATCATGAAAAAAGAGCAGATTTTTTATTGAACCTTTATTTTGTATATGATATAATTAAATTGTTTAATTTATTGCTTGTTATTTTTGCGGCACTATCTTATATAGATAATCACGATAACAAAAAGAAATAGAATCCCTCAACCGTCCAAAGTTAGGATGCTATTCTTGTAATCTTCACTGAGGGTAATCGGAAATTTCAATTCTGAATACTTTTCTAAGTAGATTATGCACTAGGGTACTTGTGTTTTCAAGTACCCTTTTTAAAAATTTTTATAAACATTGTGGAGAAAAAAAGTGAAGCGAATTTCTTTAGAAGAGCTAGAGATTCAATATAAAATAACAGAATATTTAGAATTACATAAAAAAATAATTACTTTATTAGAAGAAGGAAAAATAAAACCAGTCAAAGCTTCTGGAAAGAATGGAAAAACTCCAGCATTATACAAGCAATATTGGTGCATAGAAGAACAAGAAGATGTTTCTAAAGAGAAAGAAGAATTACTTTTTGATTATGTTCCATTGATTTCAACAGAGTATTATTTAGGTCATATCAAACAATACAAAGAAGACCGAATATGGGTACAATTATTAAATCAGTATTTAAAAACAAATCGAGAAAAATTACAAATTTTAAAATCTATCAATGAGCGAAGTTTTGAAATTTGGCATCGGGAAAAATTTTTAAAGGAAGAACAAGGGAAGAAAATTTTAAAGCGTTGTGGGTTGAGTCTTCAAGATTTGAATTTGTATGAAACAACAGAACCAATGGCGTATTATTCTTATACAAAAGAAGTACCTCAAAAAATGTTGATTTTAGAAAATAAAGATACTTTTTATAGTATGAGAAAGCTTTTATTAGACGGGAAAAATGATATTTTTGGAATCAACATAGGGACTTTAATTTATGGTTCTGGAAAAGGAATTTTTCGTTCTTTTTCTGATTTCTTTTTCTGCTGTGAGCTTTATATGAGAGAACAAGGAAATATCTTATATTATCTTGGAGATTTAGATTATGAGGGGATATTGATTTATGAAAATTTTGTAGAAAGAGAATATTTCATGTATCAAAAGGAAGGTAAGATAGAAGTTCAACCTTTTGTTTTAGGATATATTAAAATGTTGGAAAAAGCAAAGAAAATAGGAATAAGTCAAATGCCAGAAATGAAACAAGGGCAAAATCAGAAAATAGGAACAACATTTTTCAGTTATTTTCCTAAAAATATTGCAGAGGAAATAAAAAATTTATTAAAAATTGGCAAGTATATTCCACAAGAAATATTGTCAACAGAAGATTTTTAGCATCTTCAATAAATTTTTTGAAAAAAATTATTAAATGTATGTTGGAATAAAAGATTATAGGATTTCAAAGAAGCCAAAAGACTTATGGAAGTTTTAGTAGAGAGGTATGTAAAAGAATGCAATATGAATTTTTGAAACAATTTTCAAAAAGAATGAAGCATGTAGGGATGTATGGAATGCTATTATATAATAGTTCGCAAAAACAGACTTGGAAAACCTACGGTTTTATCAAATTAGATGAACAATTAAATATGATTGTTGCTGTTTTACTGTATATTATGGAGCAATCGTTAAGAGAGGAATATTGTACCGTAGATGATATTGGTGTATATATTGATAATTTAAACAGTACCTATTTTCAAAAAAATCTGTCTTATGATGATTGTAAGAAATTAGGAGATTTTATTATCAATACGATTTTATCTAATGAAGGCAAAGTGATGTACTTTGAAGGATATGACTTTGAGCAACGAGAATACAAAGTCATGAACATTAGTTATATTGGAAATAAAGTAGTGTATGAAGATGGAGATATCAAAAGAACCTCTTATTATTTAACAGATGATGGATATAATTTATTGTTATCCACTTTGGAAATTGAAAATAATATGAAATTAACCATTCATGAAATGATATTTAAATTGCATTTAGAAAAGCAAAATTATGATAAAGCAGAAGAAGAAATTAAAAATGTATTTCAATTGTTGTGGATTCAATTACAAAAAATACAAGAGGCAATGCTTCGCATTCGTAGAAATGCTCTGAATTATTCCGTAGAAGATTATAAAGTGTTGTTAGAAGAAAATTTAGAGATGATTGGTGATACAAAACAAAAATTTTGGCAATATCGAGAAGTAGTAAAAAAAAGAGCCTTAGTATTAGAGGAACATCATATCAATCGAAAAAAATTGTCAAAAGAAGATGAAGCAAATTTAAATCATTTAAAAGTGATTGAAAGTTATTTAAATCGTGGGATTGACGAGCACCAAAAAATATTAAATTCTCATTTTGATTTAAAAATGTTATATGAAAAAGAATTAGACAGTTTAGCACAGATGTCTTTGATTCGGAGGTTTTCTTTACGAACAGAATTATATGATAAAATTTTGGGAAACGAAGCTAGTTTAGAACAGTTAGATTTATTTTTACGTCCGCTATTTTATCAGCATCCAGAAAAAATTTATAATGTGGAAAAAGCATTACAATTACAGAAACCTGTTCGCAAAAAGGAAGTAGAAGAACAAGAAGAACTAATTGAATTTGATGCACAAGATTGGCAGAAAGAACAATTAAAAAAGCAAAAACAAAAGTTAAAGAAATATGAAAAAAGTTTAGCGTTGTTGTTAGATATGGCGTTAGAAAAGGGACATATTACATTAAAACAAATCAAAGAACAATTAGAACAAGAAGAAAAGTCTAGAATTTCTATCTTGATTCCAGAAGTTGATATTTTTAAAGAAATCATGGTGGAATTGATTAAGAGCAGAGAATTAGACTTACCTGTATTGAGAAAAGAAAAAAGAGAATATATCATGGAAGATTCACTTGATTTTCAATTACATGAAATGGTATTGAATTTAACAGAAGTAGAAAAAAGAAAACGAATTTCTAAAATATGTGTGACAAGATTACCAAAAGAGCAGATAATCGAATTTTCTGGATTGTTCAATGAAAAAGGAGAGGAAAAAACGATACGTTGTTCTGATGTAGAAATTAAATTATTTTTTGAGGAAAGCTTATGATAAAATAAGATGTTTTGTGAAAAAAGTATAGATAAAAAGAGAAAATTACTAACAGGAGAAGAGGTATGGCATACGAATTAGGAGAAATTAAATTGAGTCAGCAAATTTTTTACTATTTGTTGCAACATCATGAATTAAAGGAAGATACAGAACATAGGCTTTATCGGGCATATACACAGGAAGAACCTGTACAAAATTTAGTAAAATTGCAAGCAGAAGAAGCAGACTGTAGTGTAGAACGCTATGGAAATATCGTTTATTTAATTCCAAAAGAGGAAAATACATTTTTAGGATTTTCTAAAACAAAATTAAAAGAAACTTTGTGTAAGTCAGCAGCAACGGATAAAGATTTTTATTTATCGCAGTTTGTAATTTTGACACTACTAACAGAAATTTATGATGGTCAAGGAAATAGTAGCAAGTGTAGAGAATATATTCGTGTAGGGGAATTGCAAAATTGTATTTCTGAATATTTAAAAGTAGGTGTGGAACAAAATTCAGAAGAGGAAGAAGAAAAAAAGGGAATTGCCTTTCGCAATATGCTAGAAGCATATGAAGCGTTACGTTCGGATGATAGAGGTTCTAAAGCAAGAACAACGAAAGAAGGTTTTCTACATAATATTCTTATTTTTTTAGAAAAACAAGGATTAATTGATTATATTGAAGAAGATGAAATGATTAAAACAACAAAAAAACTAGATAATTTGATGGATTGGAATTTATTGAATCAAAATAATTATCAAAGAATCAAAAAAGTACTAGGGAGAGAAGCATGAGTAAAATAAATGCAATTCGATTGATTAACTTAAATTATAATAACAATAATATTCGTATTAGTGATGAAGTTTTTCGATTAAATGGAGAAAGTACATTATTATCGTTGCGTAATGGTGGTGGAAAGTCTGTTTTGGTACAGATGATAACAGCTCCTTTTGTGCATAAGCAATATCGAAAGACAAAAGACCGTCCGTTTGAAAGCTATTTTACAACTCCAAAGCCAACTTTTATTATGGTAGAGTGGGCATTAGACCAAGGAGCAGGTTATTGTTTAACAGGAATGATGGTGCGAAAAAATCAAGAAACGGAATCTTCGGAGGCGTTAGAGATTATTAACTTTATTAGTGAATATGATAGTTCTTGCGAACAAGATATTTATCATCTTCCAGTAGTAGAAAAGGGAAAAAAAGAAGTTGTTTTAAAAAATTTTCATTCTTGTAAACAATTATTTGAATCTTATAAAAAAGATAGTTCTAAAAAATTCTTTTATTATGATATGAATCATTCTGCTCAATCGAGACAATATTTTGAGAAATTATCAGAGTATCAAATTCACTTTAAAGAATGGGAAACGATTATTCGCAAAGTAAATGCGAAAGAATCTGGTTTATCGGAGTTATTTTCTGATTGCAAAAATGAAAAAGAATTATTAGAAAAGTGGTTTTTAGATGCTGTAGAAAATAAATTGAATCGTGACCAAAATCGAATCAAAGAATTTCAAGGAATTATTGAAAAATATGTTCGATTATATAAAGAAAATAAATCAAAAATTCAACGTAGAGATACGATTCTTTTATTTAAAGAGGATATGCTTTTGGTAGAGGAAGAAGCAAAGAACTATTTAGAAACAGAACAAAAAGTGAAAGCTTCTGAAAATCAGATTGCTTGCTTTATTCAAGAGTTAAATCGCGTAGAAGAAATAATAAAACAAAACTTACAAGAAGTGGAACAAAAAAAACAAAATTGTGAAATCGAGTTACGGTATATTGTTTATGAAAAATTGTCGATGGAACTTCATGAATTAGAAGATGGGCTAAAATTTCGGATTGCTAATCGGGATATGATAGGAATGGAAAAAGATTCCTTAGAAGAAGATTTAGAAAAAATTGTGCAAATGCTTCATTTGTTAGATTGTGCAAAACAGCAAGAATTTGTAGATGAGCAAAAAAGGGAATATGAATTTTTTACTCAAAGAATAGAAGTCTATCGAAAAGATGAAAAGGAATTAGAACCAGAACGGAATCAGTTAGGTGGATATTTAAAAAATCATTATAAAGCACAAACAGAACATACTTCTTTGTCAATTTCTAAAAAAGAGGAAGAATGTGAACAATTAGAGCAAAAAAGATTATTACAAAAGGAAAAACAAGAAGAGTGTCAAGAAAAAATAGAAGAATTATTAGTGAAAAGTGCGGAGTGTAATACAAGAATCAAAGGATTTTCGCAGAAGGAAGAAAATTTTAATCAAAACTATAAGGAAGAGTTTGCAAGAACTATTGTAGGGGAATATGAACCAGGATTTTTAGACATAAAAAAAGAACAACAAGAAAAAGAATATGCAGAACTTGTAAAAAGTCAACATCAGCATATGAAACAGCAGGGAGAACTAAAAGAGAAAAAGCATAACCTAGAAAGAAAGATAGAAGATTATCGCAATGAAAAACGAAATTATGAATATGAGCTTAAAGGTTTATTAGAGCAGACAAACGTATTACAAAAGCAGTTAGAAGAACGAAAAAGTATTATGCGATATTTAGAAGTAGATACAGCATATCTTTGGCAAATGGACAAACTATTAGAAGTAGCAGATAGAAAGTTATTAGAATTAGATAGAGTTAGAAAAGAGTTAGAGCAAGAAGAACATAACTTACAAAAAGAGTGGAAAAAACTTACTTCTGGTGAATTGTTAGAACTGCCACAAGAGTTTAAAAATCTTTTAACAGAATTAGAACTGCATCCTGTATATGGAATGAATTGGTTAGAGAAAAATGGCTATACGAAAAAACAAAATATAAAAATGGTACGAAAACAACCATTTCTTCCCTATTCTTTAATTCTTCCAAAAGCAGAGATAACAAAGTTAGAAGCAAGAGGAAAAGAATTATATACTTCATTTCCAATTCCTTTAATTCCAAGGGAAGATTTAGAAAAGGTATTAACAGAAAAGGAAAGCAGTGTTTTAAATTTAGAAGGAATTAGTTTTTATTTATGGTTTAATGAACAACTGTTAGATAAAAAAGCATTACAGTTATTAGTAACACAAAAAGACGCAGAACTAAAGAAAAAACGAGAACAGATAGAAGTTCGTAAGAAAGAATATCAAGCATATTTAAATAAAAAAGCAATTTTACACAATCAGTCATTGACAAAAGAGGGCTTAGAAGAGAATCAAGTATTACAAGAAAAAACAAAAGAAACTATTAAAAAGGTAGATACTTTGATTTTAGAAAGCAACGAAGAACTTCGGCAGGTAGTTTGTCAGTTAGAAGAAATTGCACAAACTATTTTGAGAGAAAAACAGCAAATCGATTGGTGTCAGAGAAGAGAAAAAGAATTCATACAGTTTTGTACGGATTATATAGAATATCAAGCAGATATTCAAACAATGGAGCGTATGAAACAGGACAAATTGCGTCTAGAAGATAGAAAGAAACAAGCTATTGCGTGGATGGAAACTTGTATAGAGCGTTTAAAAACGATAGAAATGCAAAAACAAGAATTGCTTCGTATATTAGAAGAACAAAGAAAGCGTTTGATAAAATATGAACAGTATGAGTGTTTAGAACAAGCAGATTTAGAGAAGACATTAGAAGAAATAGAAGCAAGATATGAAGCAATTACTTCTAAAATGTCGTTACAATTACAAGAATTAGAAGTACAACAGCAAAAGGCAAGAAAAAATTTAGATAAGGCAAATTATGAGCTCACGAAATTGCAAAAGAAGTATCAATTAAAGAAAGATGCATGGAAATCCGTTGTTTATGTAGAGGAAGAAGAATTACACCAAGAAGTCTTAGCTGAAGACCGAAGAAAGAAGATAAAATATAAAGAAAGTCTTTGGAATGAAGAAGATAAGCAAATTGGAATTGTAACAAGTAAAATTGTAGATAAAAAGCAGATAATTTTAGAGCAGTGTGGAAAAGAAAAGCCATTGTCTAGACAAGATATCCTTACTGTAGATTTTGAAGCTAGAAAAAATCAGCTAGAATATGTAAAAAAAGAATTGGAAAAAGAACGAGGTGTAATTAGTAATCATTTGCAAAGTTTGCATGAAAATTTAACTGTTTTTGCAGAATATCAAGACTTTGTGATAACAGAAGATGTTACTTGGGAAAAGGATTTTTCTGAGATGGATGAAAAGCAATTACGAGAATTTGCTGGTATGATGCGAAGAGATTACAGACAAGAAATTGAAAATTGTAAAGAACAAAGGGATAAACTAGAAACGCAGTTAAATCATTGTATCAGAAAGACAATATATCAAGAAGATTATTATCGAAAACCATTAGAAGCCATGTTATCTGTCGTAGGAAAAGCAGAGTTGATACTGGCACAACTTAGTACAACGATTCAATCTTATGATAGTCAAATTGCTAAATTAGCTGTTGATATTAGCATGGTAGAGAAAGAAAAAGCAAATATAGAAGGCTTACTAGAAGACTATATAAAAGACGTACATCGAAATATGCAAAAAATAGATAATAATTCTACTATTACCATTCGAGAGAGAGCAATTAAGATGTTGAAATTGCAATTACCGGATTGGGAAGAAAATGAAGGATTATATCAGCAACGCCTTCAAGATTTTATGAGGGAATTGACACAACGAGGAATCGAATTATATGAGAAAAATGAAAATGCGTTGGACTATTTTAGCACTCAGATAACTACGAAAAATTTATATGATACCGTAGTTGGCATTGGCAATATTCAAATTAAACTTTATAAAATTGAAGAACAAAGAGAATATGCTATTACTTGGGCGGAAGTTGCTAAGAATTCTGGTGGAGAAGGATTTTTATCTGCCTTTGTTATTTTGTCTAGTTTGTTGCACTATATGCGCCGAGATGAAACCGATGTGTTTGCGGATAAAAATGAAGGAAAAGTATTAGTAATGGATAATCCATTTGCTCAGACGAATGCCTCTCATTTATTAAAACCATTGATGGATATGGCAAAAAAGACAAATACACAATTAGTTTGCTTGTCAGGACTTGGAGGGGATTCGATTTATAGTAGATTTGACAATATTTATGTATTAAATTTAGTTTCTACAAGTTTGCAGAATGGAATGCAATATGTAAGAGGAGAACATACAAGAGGAAAAGAAGAAGAAATTATAGTGCCATCACAAATAGAAGTGATAGGACAAGGAAGTTTATTGTTTTGATGAGGGTAATCGGAAATCTCCAACATGAAGTCAAGTTACAGTCGTTTTTACGACTATGTCAGACTCTGTGAAATTACCGACTGTGGATTGAAACAAATAGAAAATGAAAAGAAAGGAATAAAAAATATGAAGTATGTAAATTTTGGAAAAACAAATAAGAAAGTTCCTGCCATTGTATTAGGTTGTATGAGGTTAAGTAGTTTAAATGTTTTAGAGGCTGCAACCTATATCGAATATGCGGTTAGTCAGGGAGTGAATTTTTTTGACCATGCGGATATTTATGGTGCTGGTCAGTGTGAAGAATTGTTTGGAATGGCATTGAAGCAAACGGGTTTAAAAAGAGAAGACGTATTTATTCAGTCGAAGTGTGGAATTGTTTCTGGTTTAAGATATGATTTTTCTAGAGAGCATATTCTTTCTGCGGTTGATGGTTCTTTAAAACGATTGGGGGTAGAATATTTAGATGCTTTGTTGCTTCATCGACCAGATGCGTTAGTAGAGCCAGAAGAAGTAGCAGAAGTATTTGATGAATTAGAAAAAACGGGAAAAGTTCGCTATTTTGGTGTTTCCAATCATAAGCCAATGCAAATAGAATTGTTGAAAAAATATGTAAAACAACCACTCGTTGCAAATCAGATGCAGTTGAGTCCAGCACATGCTTCCATGATTAGTAATGGTATGGAAGTCAATATGTTGACTAAAGGTGCAGTAGATAGAGATGGAAGTGTTTTAGATTACTGTAGAGTCAATGATATGACAATTCAGGCATGGTCTCCATTCCAGTATGGTATGATTGCAGGTGCATTCTTTAATAATGATGATTTTTCTGTATTAAATGAAAAATTAGCATTAGTTGGAGAAAAATATGGAGTATCTGCAACAACAATGGCAGTAGCATGGTTATTGCGTCACCCAGCAAATATGCAAGTATTAGCAGGAACAATGAGTACAAGTCGTCTAGAAGAGATATGTAAAGCGTGTGATATTCAGTTAGAAAGACAAGATTGGTATGATATTTTTAGGGCAGCAGGAAATATTTTACCATAATAGATGAAGTAGAAGTTAAACAGATATTTAGCATTTGTTTGACTTTTACTTATTCATAACTATATATTGAAGTTAAAAATTTTTTATAATGGAGATGTAAGTATGAAAAAACACAAGAAACTAAAAATTTTTGGAATTATTATATTGAGTATGATTGCATTTATGATAATTATCAATTTAATTCCACCAAAGAAAAATGTAGAAAACAATCCGTTTGTTGTAGCTAAAGGAGAACTTCCTATGATTGCTGCTCATCGAGGTGGTAAAGATAATAATCCAGAAAATACAATGCTTGCTTTTCGGGAAGCGGTAAATACAATTGGTATTGATATTATTGAAAGTGATTTGTACTTAACAAAAGATGGATATTTGGTATTCAACCATGATTCTTATGTCGATGAAACTTGTAATATTAACGGAGATATTACATTAGATGCAGTAGAAGACCTTTGTGATGATAAACAAAATAGACATTATATTGAAGATATGACATTAGCTGAGTTAGAACAATATAATTTTGGGTATTATTTTGAAAATGAATCAGGACAAAGAATTTATAAAGATGTAACAGATTTAGAAGGTACAGGAATACAGATTGCAACGGTAGATAAATTATTTGAAGAATTTTATGAATCTCATCCGGACTTATTATTTATTGTAGAAATTAAAAATAGTGGGGATAGAGGTAGAGAAGTTTGTAAGATTTTAAATGAAATTTTGAATCAGTATCCAGAATATCGTGACCAAATTGTGGTAGGTACATTCCATGATGAAATTGAAGAAGAATTAAAAACAAATTATTCGGATTTATTAAGAGGTGCACCTACTGGAACTGCTGCAAAATTTGTTGTAACACAGTTTTTGAAAGTGAATCTTTTTGATAATAGTGACTTTGCTTGTTTGCAAATTCCAACGGAGTATGAGTTAGGAATTGAATTAGAATTAGATAAAAAGACATTGATTAATCGAGCTCATAGAAGAAATATTGCAGTTCAGTATTGGACCATTAATGATGCAGATGAAATGCGAGAATTGATTGAATTAGGATGTGATTGTATCATGACAGATAATCCAGTATTGTTAAAGCAAGTTTTAGAAGAATATCGTTAAGATAAAATAAGTAAAAATAGAGCTGTTGTAAAATAGAATTAACTTAAGGCGAAAGTCTTGTTTTCCTTTCTAGATAGTAAGGAAAACAAGACTTTTATTGATATTTATAAGTAAAATTTTGTTGATTTTTATTGTGCGGTAAATGAGAAAAGTTTATAATGGTAAAAAAAGAAAAAAATAGTAGGAGATAAAAGAAATGGCACAACATAAAAGTTTTGGTGTATTTGTAAAGGGATTACGAAAAAAACGAAGGATTTCATTACAGGTATTTGGAGATGGCTTATGTGATGTGAGTCATTTAAGCCGAATTGAAAATGGAAAAGTAGGAGCAACAAAATTATTAAGGGACCGTTTACTAGGGCGGTTGGGAATTGCAACAGAAAATTACGAGAAGTTTTTGTATAATAGAGAATATAAATGTTGGAAAGAACGACAGGATATTATATACAGTATATTGTATGGAAAAATAGAGAAAGCAAGGGTATTGTTAGAAAATTATCAAACAAAACATTCATATGAGATGAGACAACCATTGGAGTACCAATTTTATTTGACGATGTTAGCTCAAATACGTCAATGTGAAGGAGCAAGTAAAGAGGAATTACGGGAGTTAATTCAGAAAGCAGTTACTTTGACAGTACCAGAACCGATAACAAGGCAGATAAAGTCTAGAGTGCTTTCGATAGAAGAATTAAATTTGTTATTGGAATACGGGTTTTATAATGAAGAAGAGGTATCTTTGGAATGGTATAAAGAATTTGTTTCTTATGTAGAGCAACTTCCTTTAGAAGAATTGGCATTGTCTAGAATATATCCTAAAGCGGTATATTATCTTTATCGGGTTTGGAGAAATGAGGGTAATATAGGAAAAATAGAAGCAGGAAAAATGCTAAAGTTTTGCGAGAAAGCAATTGAAATTTTGCAAAAAAGCAATAGAATGTTTTATTTGTGGGAAATTTTAGAAATCGAAAAACAATTATTGCAAGAATTAATAGGGAAAAACGAGATAAAAAATGAAGTTGCAACAAAACAGTTACAAGAGTTATATCAAAGATGTAATGATTGGCACGAAGTTTTAACAGAAGTTTACGAAGAATATGGAATTTCTAAAGAAATGAAGGAATATTGTTATATTTATTTGGGTAAAGAAGTCTACTGTATAGGAGATGTTATTAAAGTACGACGCAATACGCTTGGCATGACAATGAGAGAACTTAGTGAAGGTATTTGTACAGAACGTACGATAAGTCGTTTAGAGAATAATGCGATAGAGCTTCCATGGGAAGCAGTGAGTTTGTTATTTGAACGTTTAAATATTACAATGAGATTTTACAGAAGTGATTTACCTGTGGAAAGTCTAGAAGATACACAGCTAATTCGATGTAATGAGTTAGTGGATGGGTATAATAAAAAAGTATGTGATGAGCAAGCTTTAGATAATGCATCGTATATAAAAATGTTAAAAGAAGTATTAGAATATACGATTCCATATAGAAGGGTTATAACTTCAGGAGAAAAATATTTAACAAAAAGTGAATGGGTTTGTTTAAAGAATATTGTGAAATGGATGGATTGGACTTATCCTGAAATGGAACAATGTGTACAGATATTATATGATTTATTTGAACGTCAGAAACAGGTAGAAGATTGCTTTAATAAGTATGAGTTTATTATGGGAACAGTAGGTAGTAAGCTTGGAGATAAGGGAGAATATGAGCTTTCAGATAAAATTCAAATAAAAATCTTAAAGAATTCTTTAATGAATAGAAGATTTGGAAATATTCATGAAGAAATTTATTCGTTAATGTGGAATGATGTGCAGAGAAAAAAAGAACAATATCCTCAGAAACGGGATATTAATGTAGAAAAGGAATTAAAGAAATGTATTAAATTTTGTGAAATGAGTGGTAATGAACATCAAATATCATTTTTTAACCGAATCAAATAAGTCTTCCAATTCAAATAGGTAGTGCATTAAGTGATGCGTGATAAGCTCCGACAGTAGCTATTCGGTTATGAGTAAGTAGCGAAGCGGATTACGAATATCTGTTTGACTTGTAATTGACAAAAATCTATGATAAACTTATTATAAGTATACATAGAAAGGAAAGGATTGTAATGACAGAACACGAAAAAATGTTAGCAGGAAATCTCATATATGACCCGTTTTCGGAGGGTATGGCAGAAGAACGTACAAAGGCTCACCGACTTTGTAAATTGTATAATGATACCTTTGATACAGAAACAGAAAAACGAAAAGAAATTTTAGATGAATTACTTCCAAATCGTGGAGAAAATGTATACTTGCAAGGTCCAATTTATTTTGACTTTGGAACGAATATTTCTATGGGAAAAGACAGTTATGCTAATTTTAATTTTACTGTATTAGATGAAGGTAGAGTAACAATTGGAGAATCTGTATTTATTGGTCCAAATGTTTCGTTGTTGACAGCAATACATCCTCTCCGGTATCAAGACAGAAATTCCTTTTTTAATGAAAAGACAGGAAATGTAACAAATTTAGAATATACCGCACCGATTACAATTGAAGACAATTGTTGGATTGCAGCAAGTGTCACTATTTGTGGTGGAGTAACAATAGGAGCAGGTAGCGTGATTGGAGCAGGTTCTGTGGTGACAAAGGATATTCCGGCAAATAGTCTTGCTGTGGGAAATCCTTGTCGCGTGATTCGGGAGATTACAGAAAAGGATAGTTTAGAAAATCATCCAGAGCTTTTTGCACAGTAAATATAAAGAATATTTCATATAAAAAGTTCCACTCAAAGAAATTATTTCTTGAGTGGAACTTTTTTGTTGAATGAAAAGTCCAATCCCCCAGCTGTGCTGGGGAGAATAGTGTAAGTGGAAAC